>WQTS01000144.1 GCA_009786185.1 Bacteroidota bacterium | reverse complement strand
CCCCTACCGTTATATTTGTTCAATTTGGGTGGCTTGTATCCACCCCTTTTCTCCATTGGGTAGCCTAATCTCCACCCATTCATTCAATTGATCGGTAATTCCGACTTTTAATCCGGAATGTATGACAAACAAATCGGAGCCTTTTTCATTAGGAGTACTTTTCACATTTACTACATACCCCATTATAATACCTTGAGGATGTTGAGTATAACGTGTGCTCTCTTTTTTAGCAAAAATGACGGAGAATATTGTAAAAAACAGCGCAAGTATGGCTACAAAAATGGAAATGGAACGAACCCACGAAATCCGAATTAGCAAAATAAAAAGCAAACATAGTGCAAATAAAGAACATGCAACGATACTTAGTACTGCCCATTGGTTACCTGTGAACAAGCCGGAACATTTGTTCCATAATTTAACAATAAACAGTTCCGGTAAATGTTCAATTTTATCTATTAATTTTTGTTGAACAAAACTGATGTTGTGAATAATATCTTCATTGTTAGGATCTAACCTGCGTGCTCTCTCAAGCCATAGCAGTGCTCGTGCATTATCTCCGTTTTTAAAATACGCATTACCGAGATTATAATACAAGGTAGCGCTTTCATATTGCAAATCAACCACTTTATCATATAACGCAATAGCATCTGCAAATTGATTGGCTTGATAAGCCTCATTCGCTTGTTGCATGTAAACAACAGCACTATCTTTCATAGAATTAGCCGACAATGTAAACGAAGAAATAAGAAAAATTAAAAAATAGATTACATGTTTCATAGGAGCATTCATAATTTTTAATTGCAAAAATAATTTTTAATTGTAACGTTCATTTCTATAAATATTACTTTTGCAGACTTTTTAGATATTTTAACATGCTTCAATTTCAGCCGCTTGATTTAAAAGACCAATCGTTATTTCTCTCTTTTTCTCAAAAATGGGACTGTCAATTAATGAATTACAGCTTTGCAGTGCTCTTTCTTTATAGGAACCTGTTCCATGTGCAATATGCGATTTTGGATCATTTTTTGTTGATTAAAGCCACTTATAATAACGATGATTATTATATGTTTCCGATGGGTGTCGGCAACCTTCCCGATGTTCTTGACAAAATAGCGATTGAAACGCTTAGTGCTAATAAGCAGGTGCGTTTTTATCAGTTTTGTAATGATATAGCGCCTTTATTGCTACAATGGGCGGAAGAATTTTGTCAAAAAACAGGCAAGCATTTTAAGATAATCTCCGTAAGAGAAGACTTTGAGTATATTTATTCGGCAGAAAAATTAGCACGTTTAGAAGGACATCTTTTAAAGCCTAAGAGAAACCAGATCAACCATTTTACACAACATAATAATTGGAGTTGCATGCCCATAACCAAAGATAACATAGAAAAAGTGAAGCATTTTGACGCTTTATGGGATGCCGATAAAATTACCTCCGAATCAACCTCTTTAAGCATAGAAAACATAGCAACAGAAGAAGCTCTTAACTATTTTTTTGAGTTAAATATGCAAGGTATTTTGTTACAAGTTGAAGATAAAATTGTAGCATTTTCCATTGGTTTTCCTTTAAATAAAGAAACTTTTTTAATTCTTTTTGAAAAAGCGGATAGAAATTACAAAGGCGCTTACACTATGGTAAACAAATTGTTTGCCACTGAAATATCGAAAAAATACACTTACATCAATCGTGCGGAAGATGCCGGTGTGGAAGGACTAAGAAAAGCCAAACTTTCTTACCAGCCTGAGTATTTGATTGAATTGAATGAGCTGGAGATTTTTTGAACCATGATTTTATTAAGATTAATAAGATTACCAAGATAAAAATCCTGTTGATCTTATTAATCTTAATAAAATCACGGTTCAGATTATTATTTATTTTCGCCCCCGACTTAATTAAAAATGGCAAAAAGTAAATATTACGTAGTTTGGCAAGGGCGCGTTTGCGGCGTTTTCAATAATTGGAACGACTGTAAAGCGCAAGTAGATGGATTTGAAGGCGCAAAATATAAGTCATTTGAAACAAAGGCGGAAGCAGAAAAAGCATATACAAACGGATATAAAGAATATTTCAAAACCCGCAAAGCCCCCGTCTTTACAAGCGGTAACGCGCCAATTTTAAACAGTTTGTCCGTAGATGCTGCCTGCAACATGGTAACAGGACAAATGGAATACCAAGGCGTGCATACGGGAACTAAAGAATTGTGGTTTAAGCAAGGACCTTTTCCAAAAGCCAGCAACAATATCGGAGAGTTTTTGGCTTTAGTGCACGGATTGGCTCTATTAAAACAGAAAAACATTACTATTCCCATTTATTCGGATAGTATTACTGCAATAGCTTGGGTACGTGAAAAAAAACACAAATCTATCGTATTGCCCACAGAGGAAAATGAGGTGATTTTTGATTTATTAACACGTGCGGAACTGTGGTTACAAAATAATTCTTTCAAAACGCCGATTATTAAATGGAATACGAAGCAATGGGGAGAGATACCTGCGGATTTTGGACGGAAATGAATAATAAAAAATTACGAATAAAACTATGCGATTCCTCACTACGTTCGGAATGACGAAAAATCCCCTTCAAAATTTGAAGGGGTGGACGGCGAAGCCGGACGGGGTAGTTTATACGAAAATTAAAAATCAATATTATGACTGTTAAACAATTAGTAGAAAAATTAAACCTCACCGTTTTTAGTGGGCAAGAAAACTTAGACGTAGAGATTACCGGCGGTTACGCCTCCGATCTATTGAGCGATGTAATGGGCTTTGCCAAGGAAGGCGAAGTTTGGATTACGCTTCAAACCCACAAAAATGTAATTGCCATCGCTTCATTAAAAGAATTGGCAGCCGTTGTGTTAGTAAAAAACTTCCAACCGGATGAAGATATGTTGCAACAAGCTATTAGAGAAGAGATTCCGGTGCTCGGCACTTCGGAAGAAACTTTTGAAACCGTAGGAAAAATTTACGAAGCCATAAAATCGTAATGAAAGATATTGCTTTGCACATTATGGATATTCTTCAAAACTCTACGCGAGCGAAGGCAACGAAGATTGAGTTGAACATTGAGGAAGATCCTGAAAAAGACAGGCTTACCGTTGTTTTTAAAGATAACGGACATGGCATGAGCGAAGAAACTTTGCAACAAGTACTTAATCCGTTTTTTACAACACGTACCACAAGAAAAGTGGGGCTCGGTCTTTCATTGTTAAAGCAAAATGCGGAATTTACCGGCGGCTCGCTCACCATTGAGTCTGAATTGAATGTAGGAACAATCGTAACCGTTACTTTCGGATTGTCGCATATTGACCGCCCGCCTTTAGGCGATGTGGCAGGAACCATGGTGCTTACCGCTTCGGCTTATCCTGATATTCATTTTATTATGAATTATAAAACAGATAAAATAGATTACATTTTCGATACGGTAGAAATTAACGAAGCCTTAGATGGTATGTCTATTCAGGAGCCGGAAATTGTGCAGTATTTGATGGAGATGGTGCGGGAGAATATGATGAGTTGAGATTTATTAACTTAATATAAAATCAATGAATAAGAAAAACAAAATATGCCAAAGTTGCGGCATGCCTATGAAGAAAGATCCACAAGGAGGCGGTACAAACGCCGATGGAAGTAAAAATGAACTTTATTGCAGCTATTGTTACGAAAACGGAGCATTCACTTTTAACGGAACTGTAAATGAATTTCAGGAGTTTTGTAGAAAAATGATGATAGAAAGCGGACACTCCAAATTTTTATCATGGCTTTTTACTAGAGGCATGAAACGGCTGCCGCGCTGGAAAAACCAATAACCTCTCCTCTCTATATTAAATCTTTAAATTTTTAAATCCAATTGAATTACCTCACCATCGAAAAACTCACAAAATCCTTCGGCGAAAAGCTACTTTTCGAGGATATTACTTTTGGGATTGAAAGAGGGCAAAAAACGGCGTTGATTGCTAAAAACGGCACAGGTAAATCTTCACTGCTCAATATTATTTCAGGCCTGGATTCTCCTGATTCAGGAAAAGTTACGTTGCGAAACGGGATCACTATTTCTTATTTGCCGCAATTAGAAACTATTACGGAAAATTACTCTGTGATGGATGTCATTTTTGACTCCAACTCTCCCATTATCAAAGTGGTAAAAGAATATGAAGCGGCTTTAACTTTGGTAAAACGAAATGAAACATCTGAAAATCTAGCACGTTTTGAGCATGCGCTGTCCGAAATGGAGCGTTTGCACGCCTGGGATTTGGAAAGCAGGGTAAAAGAGATTCTTTCCCGCTTCGGCATTGATGATATTTTTAAAAATGTAAGTGAACTGTCCGGAGGACAACGCAAAAAAACCGCACTTGCTAAAACGCTAATTGCCGATACAGACTTGCTTATTTTGGACGAACCCACCAACCATTTGGATATTGATATGATTGAATGGTTGGAAGAATATTTGTCTACTTCAAACACAACGTTGCTCATGGTTACGCACGACCGTTATTTTTTAGACAAGGTGTGTAACAATATTATTGAATTGGATAATCACAAACTTTACCAATATAAAGGCAAGTACGATTATTATTTAGAGAAAAAAGCGGAGCGTATTGCCAACGAATCTGCTGAATTAGAGAAAATTAAACAGCTGTATCATAAAGAATTGGAATGGGTACGTACCTCTCCTTCTGCACGCACTACCAAAGCCAAAGCACGCATTAATTCCTTTGAGGATTTAAAGGAAAACGCAAACCGTAAGGCAGAGAAACAAGCCGATGCATTTCATGTGCGTACCGAGCGCCTCGGAAATAAAATACTGGAAATCAATAACCTTGATTTTTCATATCCGGACAAAATGATATTGGATGATTTTTCCTACATTTTTAAAAAAGGTGAAAAATGCGGTATCGTGGGCAAAAACGGTACAGGTAAAAGTACATTATTGAAATTATTAGTAGGTGAAATTTTGCCCAATGCAGGGAAAATTATACCCGGACAAACCATCCAATTCGGATATTTTGCTCAAGACGGATTGCCTGTAAAAGGTAACAAACGTGTGATTGACATCGTAAAAGAACACGCCGAAGTGGTTCGTTTAGAAAACGGGAACTACGTAGGCGCATCGCAGTTTTTGAACTATTTCGGATTCAAATATGAACAGCAATATACTTATTATGAAGATTTAAGCGGTGGCGAAAAACGAAAGCTAAGCCTGTTAATTACCTTGTTAAAAAATCCCAATTTTCTCATTCTCGATGAACCCACCAACGATTTTGATATTGACACTTTGAATTTGTTGGAAGACTTTCTTACACATTACCAAGGCTGCATTTTAGTAGTTTCGCACGACCGCTGGTTTATGAACAAATTGGTGGATCATCTTTTTGTATTTGAAGGCAACGGCAAGGTGAAAGATTTTTACGGAAATTACACGGAATACCGGATTGAAAAGCAGAAAGAGGAAAGCAGAAGGCAGAAGACAGAAAGCGGAAGACAGAAAGAAGAAAGGGAGAAATTCCTTCTCCTCTCTGAGGAGAAGGTGGCAGACGGCGGCTTGCCGACGGCTGACGGAAGAGGTGAGAAAAAACTCACCTGGAAAGAACGCAAAGAGCTCGACCAATTAGAAATAGAAATCCCAACACTGGAAGCAGAAAAAGATGCATTATTACAAAAAATGAACAGTGGAAACGGAACCCCGCAAGAACTCCAAAAATGGGGAGCATCCTACCAAAACGTTTCAGAAGAGATTGATAGTAAAACGATGCGATGGTTAGAGTTAAGTGAAAAAAAATAATAATTAAAAAAACTATGCTCTCAAAAAAAGAAGGTCGCTACCAAAGAATCATACAACAATTAGAAGAATTGTTACAAAAAACCGATTTTTTATACGCGCGAATGGCTACCATTAACGCATTGTTATATCATAAAATGGATAATTTTTTCTGGGTAGGCTTTTATCTGTTAGTTAACGATGAATTGACCGTAGGCCCATATCAAGGTCCGTTAGCCTGCCAGGTTTTGAAAAAAAACAGCGGCGTTTGTTGGGCTGCTATCAATGAAGGAAAAATACTTATCGTTCCCGATGTAGAGCAATTTCCCGGGCATATTGCCTGTGATTCGCGTTCCAAATCAGAAATTGTAATTCCATTAAAAAATGCTGATAATGAAATTATTGGCTGCTTGGATATAGATAGCGAGAAACTTGCTAATTTTGATGAAATAGACGCTTTTTATTTGGAAAAAATTGTAACGTTCCTAAGGGAACAAGAGTAAGATTTTTGAATCTTAAATTATTAAATCTTTAAATTTCCTACAACTCCATCGGCTTCAATTCCGGAGAAATAATCAAAGTAGCTTCGGTAGCAGCTTGCACATCTTCAACAGAAAATTCCGGATGAATCTCTTTTAAGACAATACCTTGAGGAGTAATTTCCATTACGCCCATTTCAGTAACGATGAGGTTTACTTGTCCTTTTGCGGTGAGCGGCAATGTGCATTTTTTCAAAATCTTAGGTGCCCCTTTTGCCGTGTGTTCCATGGCTACCACCACGTGTTTGGCGCCCACCAAAAGATCCATGGCGCCGCCCATGCCCGGCGTAAGTTTTCCCGGAATCATCCAGTTGGCTAAGTCGCCGGTTTCATCTACTTGCATGGCGCCCAAAATGGTGGCATCCACGTGCCCGCCTCGAATAATGGCAAACGATTGCGCGGATGAAAAAGAAGAAGCGCCCGGCTCTGCCGTAATATATCCGCCACCGGCATTAACCAAATATGCTTTCTCCTCCCCTGCTTCCGGCGTGGGTCCCATGCCCAGTAAGCCGTTCTCCGATTGCAATACTAACTCAACATCTTTTGGTAAATAATTGGGAACTAATGTGGGAAGTCCTATTCCTAAATTTACAACGTCTCCGTTTTTAAGCTCTTTTGCCACACGTTTGGCAATCACTTCGCGTACTTGATTTTTGTCCATATTTAATTTTGATTTAATTACTTTTTCCTTTGCAAAGAAACATTATTTTTTTATTTTTGCCACCCTAACAATTAATCAAAAAAAATATGAAATTTATTGTATCTCGCGATGTTTTGTATAAAAATCTAAGTGCAATCAGCGGCGTTTTAGGCGCCAACAGCACCTTGCCCATATTGGATAATTTTCTTTTTACCGTTGAAGGAGAGACATTAACGCTCATGGCTTCCGATTTGGATGCCACTATGACCGCCACCGTACAACTAACCAACGTGGAAGGTGAAGGCGCTGTTGCCATACCTTCAAAAACCATCTTAGAAACGCTGAAGTTGATGCCCGAAACCCCACTCGTTTTTGATATTGATATTGAAAATCATACATTGAAATTTTCAGCGGCAAACGGCGAATACGACTCCTCTTGTTTTCCCGGAGAAGAGTATCCGGCAATGAAAACTATGGAAGCGCCACAATCGTTTGAGATAGAAGCGCCTATTTTACAGCGCGCCATAAGCAAAACGTTGTTTGCCACCGGAAACGACGAACTTCGTCCCAATATGATGGGCGTTTTGTGTGAACTCTCTAATGAAAACATCACTTTTGTAGCTACCGATGCACATAAGTTGGTACGTTATACAAATACCGCTGTAAAAGTGGATGATACCATTTCGTTCATATTGCCCAAAAAGCCTATTACACAGCTAAAATCTATTTTATCCGGAGTAAATGAAAAAATTAAAGTAGAATATACTACCGATACCCACCACATTCGCTTTTCGTTTGGTAACATCGTGTTGTTTTCTTCTTTGAAAGAAGGAAAATTTCCTGCATATCAAGCCGTTATACCAAAAGAAAATCCGAATAAATTTGTGGTGAACAGAAAAGAATTTCACAAATCTATTTGCCGTGTAGGAATTTACTCGAATCAATCCACCTATCAAGTAAGAGTTTCTCTTTCAGATGAAAGGACAGTGATTACCGCAGAAGATTTAGATTTCTCGAACAAAGCGGAAGAAAATATCACCGGTGCTTATACGGGAGAAACGATGGATATTGGTTTCAATTCCAAGTTTTTACGAGAAATGTTAGAGAATTTAGACTCAGAAGAAATAACGCTTGAAATGTCGCAGCCCAACCGTGCAGCTTTACTTATTCCCACCGAACAAGATTCTCCGGAAGAAGATCTGTTGATGTTGATTATGCCGGTAATGTTGAATTACTAAACATCCTTTTATAAAAAATCACTGCTAAACGACAAAGGTAGTAAATCGGCAACAGATTGTACGATATAAACTTCCCCCTTTGCACCTGCCATTATAATTTCAATAGGCTCGCCAAACTTCATTTCGTATTCTAAAAGTGATTGGCGACAGCTTCCGCAAGGCGGAACAGGGCGGTCGGTTTCATTTTTGGCTCCCTTGGCGGTAATCGCAATTTTTACAATGGGCGTTTCCGGAAATTGCGCAGCGGCGTAGAAAAGCGCCACACGCTCAGCGCACATCCCTGAAGGATATACCGCATTTTCCTGATTATTTCCTGAAATAATATGTCCATTGGCTAACAAAACCGCCGCACCCACTTTAAAGTGTGAATAGGGTGCGTAAGCATGTTTTGCAGCTTCGGAAGCAACTGCCAATAGATCAGCCTCTTTAGCAGGTAATTTAGAGCGATCGGGAAAGACTTTAACTTCGGTTTGTATAATCATAATAATTAATATTTTTTGGTAAATGGATATTTTAAAATGATGATCAAATGTGCCCATAAAGTTTTACACCACCCGAACTCTCTTTTCATTATATTGAAACGTTCTAACCAAGATCTTTTTCTTTGTTGAGAAGACACTCCGGCTATTAAAAATTTGGAAATATGTTGATCCACATAACTGCTAACTTTTGATTCTTCCACAGCTCGAATCGTCCAATCATAATCGGCGCAAATTTTATATTTCAAATCATATTTCGGTGCGATTGTTTTTTTTACTAAAATAGATTGATGACATACCACTAATCCTTGCAATAAATTCTTTTTTGTAAGATGTTTAGGCGCGATTTTATGTCGCTCTCCAAGTGCATTTTCATTTTCATCAATCATCAAACATTGCCCGTAAATAATATCACTCATCGGAGCTTTGGAATAAACATTCACGATAGTTTGCAGCGTATGCTCATCATAAATCAAATCTCCGGCATTAACAAACCACACAAAATCTCCGGTCGCCAACTCCATCCCTTTATTCATCGCATCATACAACCCTTTATCCGGTTCACTAATCCAACGAAATTGTTCAGGTTTAACTCCCGAAAACTCCCCATTCGTAATTCGTAATTCGTAATTCATAATTATCTCTACGGTTCCATCTTTTGAGGCTCCATCCACAATAATATATTCAAAGTCTTTACATGTTTGATGTAAAATGCTTAACATCGTTTTTTCTAAAAACTTTTCGGCATTGTAAGTTACTGTAATGATGGAAATTTTCATGGGAGTTATAGAAGTTTAAGAATTTAAAGATTTAAAAATTAAAGATTTTGGTACCATTCATAAACTTTTCCAATCCCTTCCGTTAATTCGGTTTTATGCTTCCACCCTAAATTATGAATTTTGGTAACATCCAACCATTTTCTCGGTGTACCGTCCGGTTTGGTGGTATCATAAACGATATTTCCGGTAAATCCGGTAATCTCTTTTATGATATAGGCTAACTCACCAATGGCAACATCTTCGCCCGTGCCGATATTTACCGGTTCTTCGCCGGCGTAATGTTGCATGAGAAACAACAGAGCATCGGCGAGGTCATCCACATACAAAAATTCGCGTTTGGGTGTGCCGGTGCCCCACAATACGACCTCTTCTTTCTCATTTATTTTCGCTTCGTGAAACTTGCGAATTAATGCGGGCAAAACATGTGAGGTTTCCAAGTCGAAATTATCATTGATGCCGTATAAATTCGTAGGCATCGCCGAAATGAAATCACAGTCGTATTCCCGGCGGTAAAATTTGCACAATTCCAACCCTGTGATTTTGGCAATAGCGTAAGCTTCATTGGTAGGTTCCAAACTTCCGGTTAAAAGATATTCTTCTTTAATGGGTTGCGCCGCCATTTTAGGATAAATGCAAGAGCTGCCGAGAAATAGCAGTTTTTTTACTTTAGACAAATAAGCAGAATGAATGATGTTGGCAGCAATCATCAAATTATCGTAGATAAATTGCGCCGGATAGGTGTTGTTGGCTAAAATCCCTCCTACTTTAGCGGCAGAAAGAAACACATATTCCGGTTGTTCTTGAGTAAAAAAAACTTCTACTTCCTGCTGTCTTCTTAAATCCAAATCTTTAATATCTCTAAAGATGAGATTGTTATAACCGTTATTTTGCAAACAACGCACAATTGCTGAGCCTACTAATCCGGTGTGCCCTGCAACATATATTTTTGAATTTTTATTCATATCATCCATAATAAACCTGCATAAACCTGTTAAATAGATACCTTTATTGAGGTAAAGTTATTCCTTCAAATTTTAAAACCACGTTTTCCTTATAGCGCAAATAAAGTTTGTTTTTTTCTATATGATAATGAGTTATATCATCTCGAATGGCTCTTGAGAACTGCTCTTCCAAACTCATATCTATACACAACCTTCTTGTAGAACCTACAAAATCTAACTTAATCCTTTTCTTTCCGGAACTAAAACTTCCAAAAAAGAGATTACATCCTAAATTTCCTGACATTTTATAATTATCGGAAAAGATGATAAATGCAGTATCTAAACCTTGCGTAACAGGCATTCCATGAATCTCTTTCAGTATCCATTTAGTATAAAACAAAGGTAAGTTTTCGGTATCTTTTTTTCGTGGCTTTGCAAATAAGGTCAATACCGATAAAATAATAATGCTTAAAAAGAGGATTTTTCTCATTGATTAATCGGGTTTAAATAATTTATAAGAAAGGCCTAATTGAATTGGGAACAACCAAAACCCTTTTTTATATAAGGGGTCAATAGTAGTAATATACGATTTGGAACTTACCGGAATCAGGTAAACAGGAACAAAATTAAGTACTGCATTAAATCGGGGTGTAAGCTCATAGTTTAAAGCAACATGCAGACCAACACCTATAAAACTTGCGGTTTGCAGCCATGTTATATCTTTTTTATTAATCGTATCTGTATCAATAATATAAGAATGTCTTACATTGGTATAATTCACTTCTACACCACACCGGAAAGTAAGTTTTTCTATAACGTCAAAAGAATAAAGCGCCGAAATACCACCACTCATTCTTCGATAGTTATGATTGGTTATGAGATCTTTTTTTCGATGTCTTGCCCAATCGAAATGAATTCTAAAAACGGTCTTTTTTACCAATTGGTCAAGGTCTATGGCGCCTCCAACGCCCCAAGGCTTATTGGCGATTTCAATATTTGAAAAATCTTTGATACCGTGTACTTCAAGACGTTGCGCGTTTGTATTTACAAAGCAAAACAGTAAAAAAGCGCTAATGACAATCTGTAGGCGGCAAGCGGAGTACAGTAACGAAGTATTCATAATAAAAACATTTTACATTTGCAATGGCAAAAGTAAGCATTTTTATTAAACTTGTAGGAAAGTTTGTTTTTTTACTCAGGACAAAATCATTATTTTTTTATCTTTTACATAAAAAGTGAAAATAATGAATATTGCCGCACGTTACTAAGTTAATATTTTGATAAGTTGAAAAAGAAAAACACAATCGTACTCGTTACTATTCTCGTTGCGCTGATTTATACCGGCGCCATCATCTTTTGGCATCTTTACACGCCCGATTTCAACATAACCATCCAAAATCCCGGAGCAGACAATCGACCGGAAGGCGGTGCACGCAAAACCGATGATGTGCGCATTGGAGAGTTTTTTATGCGCTATGCCGATGAAACCTCCGCACTGAAAGGGCAATGGGCATGTTTCAGAGGGAACGACTACAAAAACATTGCCCACACAAACGCCACTTTCAATTTTACATCCGATTTTCCGGTAATGTGGAAAGTAGAAACCGGTGAGGGTTACGCTGCTCCCGTTATCTACAACGGCTTGGTTTACTTGCTTGATTATGACGAAAAATTAAGTTCGGATATGCTGCGCTGCTTCTCTTTGGAAACAGGCGCAGAGCTTTGGCGCAGATGGTATCGTGTACCAATGAAACGCAATCATGGTTTTTCGCGCACGGCGCCGGTTGTAAACGACAAATATGTAATTACCGTTGGACCCATGGGGCACGTAATGTGCTGCGATCCAATTACCGGTGAACTGAAATGGGTATTAGATATGCAAAAACAGTTCGAAACAGAAGTACCGCACTGGTACTCCGGTCAATGCCCACGAATAGAAAACAATCAACTAATTTTAGCGCCTGCCGGAAGGGAGGTGTTGATGCTTGGCGTGGATTGCGAAACAGGCGAAATCGTTTGGCAAACACCCAATTCGTTAGGCTACAAAATGTCGCACTCTTCCATTATGCCAATGATGCTTCACGGAAAGAAAACATACATATATGCCGGAATCGGAGGCGTTTGCGGCATTTCAGGCGAAACTGCCGATAAAGGCAAATTGCTGTGGCATGTGGATACGTGGAAACCTTCGGTAATAGCGCCTTCTCCCTTGCAGTTATCACCCGATAAAATATTGTTGACTGCCGGTTATGGTGCAGGCGGCGCACTACTTCAAGTGAAACACACAGACGGTAAATGGTCGGCAACCATTGTCGACCGCTACAAGCCGAACGAAGGCGTGTCGAGCGAACAGCAAACGCCGATTTTGTATGAACAAATGGTGATCACCGTTCCGCCGAAAGACGGTGGTGGAATACGAGGGAAATTAGTAGTTTATTCACCTTCCAATTTGCGTACGCCAATATGGGAATCAGCGGCAGATGAACGTTTTGGCTTAGGACCTTATTTTATAATCGGTACCCACCTGTTTGCTTTGAAAGATGATGGAGAATTGTACGTGTATAAGCTGCAACAACGAGGAATGACGTTAGTAAAAAAGCAGCGAATTATGAACGGGCACGATGCATGGGGACCGATGGCATACGCGGATGGATATTTAATGTTGCGGGACGCGGATGGGGTTTATTGTTTACGAATATCCGGATTTTGATAAAAATTCCGAAAAAAACTTTTCTAAATATTTTTTTTGCAAAAATAGTATATTTTCGCGCCCTCAAAAAAGGCGAGGTAGCTCAGTTGGTTAGAGCGTCGGATTCATAACCCGGAGGTCACGAGTTCAACTCTCGTTCTCGCCACCTTCTGAACCTTGATTTTATCAAGATTTTCAAAATTCCCAAGATTTTTCATTCAATTATAATTAATCCTGTTAATCTATTAATCTTGTTAAAATCCTGGTTCAAAACTTATCTTATAAAATTCGTCCTCTCCCTTGGCTCCTGTTTTGGTTTCTCAATCCCAGCTTCTTTCCCTGCTTCAATAGATTTCAGCATCCACGCCATATTGTGTCCTAAGGTGCGCATAATTTGCAATCCTTCTTTATCTTGACGAACTTCATCCGGCGTGTTTCCATGTACCATATTCCAGTATTGCGAAGAAACTACCGGCATATTATTTATGGTAAAGTAATAGTTTAGCTGCTGAAATGCGTTTGTTGTACCTGCTCTACGCGCCGAAACAACGGCAGCGCCGGGTTTGTACGCCAAATGCTTACTTCCGCTGTAAAATAACCGGTCGAGAAACGATTTCATAGTGCCATTCATCCCGGAATAATACACGGGACTACCAAAAATAAAACCATCGGCTGTTTTAGCTTTTTCAGCCACTTCATTCACGAGGTCGTCAAAAATACAAACGCCTGTTTCTCTACATTTTGCACAAGCAATACAGCCACGTACTATTTGGCTACCCACTTGAATCATTTCGGTTTCTATACCGTTTTCGTGTAATGCTTTGGCAACTTCGCTTAAGGCGGTAAAGGTGCAGCCTTCTTTATTTGGGCTGCCGTTTAATAAAAGGACTTTCATTGTCTGAACCGGGATTTCCATAAGATTTTCAGGATTTACAGGATTAATGTTTAGGTTTTCGTTTGTCTGGGTGTTTGTGCTTCTATTGCAGGCGAATAGAAAAATTAACGTTGTTAGTAAAAAAGTTAGTTTTTGCATAAAATAAATATGTGTTTTAATTTTTATATAAACTACCCCGTCTCGCTTCGTGAGACACCCCTTCAAAATTTGAAGGGGATTATTCTTCCGCTTTCTTTCTGCCTTCTGCTTTTTGCCTTTTTACTCCTACACTTACTCATTTGCGAGAAAGCGTTCCGCCTCTATCGCTGCTTTGCACCCCGAAGCCGCTGCTGTGCACGCCTGGCGGTAATGCGGGTCTTGCACATCGCCGGCGGCAAAAACACCCGGAATATTCGTGAGCGGGCGCGCGCCGTGCGTTTTAATGTAGCCGTGCGCATCCAATTCAAGTTGCCCAACAAATAGCTCGGTTACAGGGGTTACACCGATAGCGACAAAAATACCATCTAAAGCAAGATCTGTAAACGCATCTGTTTTTGTATTTTGAACACGTAAGCCGGTTACTTGTCGTGAAAAGCCTTGTCTTTCACCCAAAATCTCAACCGGAACGGCATCTAAAACCGGTTCAATATTTGGTGTTTTATGGATTCTGTCTTGCATGGCTTTTGAGGCGCGAAATTGATGGCGGCGATGCACCAAATAAACCTTTGCTGCAATCTTAGAGAGGTAGTGTGCTTCTTCTAACGCCGTATCTCCGCCTCCGATTACAGCAACAATCTTGCCTTTAAAGAAATTGCCATCGCAAGTGGCACAAGTAGAAACACCAAATCCGCGATAGTGCGATTCACTTTCCAACTCTAACCAACGCGCGGTAGCTCCGGTAGCAATAATGACGGTTTCGGCAAAAACTTCCCGCTCATAATCTATTACCAAACGAAAGGGGCGTTTCGAAAAATCCACTTTGGTAACTTCTCCCGAGCGGATTTCGGCGCCGCAATGCAACGCTTGTTTTCTAATATCTTCAACAATTACCGTACCGGATTCTCCTTCGGGATAGCCGGGAAAGTTCTCCACTTCTGAGGTAATCGTTAATTGCCCACCGGGCTGCATTCCTTCATAAATCACGGGTTTCAATCCTGCGCGCGAAGCGTAAATGCCGGCAGTGTATCCTGCCGGTCCTGCACCAATAATTAAACATTGAAGTTTTTCTGACATATAAATATTTTATTTTTAATAATTTATGAATTGTTATGTGTTTTTTTCTTCTGTGTTTTTCATATTTTATTTTTTTAAAATTGACCTGGCAAATATTCATATTTTTTTCAATTGCAAATTACAAGATTAGGAAAAAGTTGGATATATCATAAAAATTCTATCTTCGCCATTCAAAATTTTTAACGATGACGATTCAAGAAATTGTAACACACATTGAAGGGCGTGTTGTAGTAGGCGCTCACCATTTGGATGATAACGTAGAATGTGCATTTGCATCGGATTTGATGAGCGATGTATTAACCATCACCTCTTCGCATAAAATTATGCTGCTTACAGGATTATGCAATATGCAAACGATTCGCACATGCGAAATGTCTGATATTAAAGTGATTTTATTTGTGCGTGATAAAAAAGCTACCGATGAAATGATAGAGCTGGCTGAAGAGAACGAGATGGTATTGATTGAAACACCATTTTCCATGTATCGCACTTCGGGCGTATTGTTTAACTTGGGACTTTCTCCAATCTATTAAAAACCATTTGTATGAACTTTACTTTTAACGTTGAAGGTGGCGATTTTACGAATGCCGGAGCGGCATCAAGCCACGTAAAAAAAATGATGAAACAATTGGGTGTGGATGCAGGAATTGTGAAACGTACCGTAGTTGCCCTTTATGAAGCCGAAGTAAACGTTGTGGCGCACGCATTTAGAGGCGTGATTACCGTTGATATTGAGGAGGATAAGATATATGTAAAATTGGAAGATGAAGGTCCCGGTATTCCCGATATTTCGCAAGCCATGCAAAAAGGTTTTTCTACTGCTTCGCCAAAAGTGCGCGAAATGGGGTTCGGCGCCGGCATGGGACTGCCCAATATGCAATCTAATACCGACAATTTAGTAGTTAACTCAGAGGTTGGGAAAGGGACTATTGTTGAATTTACCAACTATTTTTAACGATTATGGAAGATTTTCACCACGCCTTAAAATTTAAATACGAGTTGTGTATAGGTTGCTCGCATTGTACGGGAATTTGCCCTACGGGGGCTATTCATGTGAAAAACGGGAAACCGAACCTGAACCCCAACCGATGTATTGATTGCGGAAAATGTTACTCCGTTTGTCCGGTCAGCGCCATTTATATTGAGCAAGACGACTTTAACACTATTTATAACTATGCTTACCCCATTCTTTTGCTACCTTCTATTTTTAGCGCACAGTTTCAAGAACGGATTAGCAATCGCGCCATTCTGTCATCGTTATATCACTTAGGCTTTAAACAAGTATTTGAAGTAGAGCGCTCTGTACCGGTGATAAAAGAAAAGATGGCGGAAATTACAAAAAATGAATTTACGGAAAAACCTATCATCTCTACCTTTTGCCCGGCGATAGTGCGTTTAATTCAAGTAAAATTTCCTTCTTTAGTAGGTAATTTATGTTTAATAAAGCCCCCGTTAGATGTTACGGCTTTATACATTAAAAAAAGTTTGATAGATCAAGGAGTTAAAGAAGAAGATATCGGCATTTTCTATGTGGCGCCCTGTGCGGCTAAAATTGCTGCCGTAAAAAGTCCGGTAGGTGAAGATGAATCGAAAGTAGATGGCGTAATCAATATGAATTATTTGTATAACAAAGTGTTGCGTGTTATTAAACAGGGAGAATATAAATTGATAGATAACGAACAGGACTTTCATACTTTATGTAAAGAGAGTTTATTGTGGGCATTAACCGGAGGAGAAATCAACTTGTTGAAACATGGAAGAAATTTAGCCATCGATGAAATTCACAATGTTTCTCAATTTTTAGATAAATTAGAGAATGAAGATTTAGATGCTATTGATTTCTTGGAATTACGTGCATGCGATGAAAGCTGCGCGGGCGGAATTTTGTGTGCGGGTAATCGTTTTCTTGTAGCTGAACGTCAACGAAAAAGAGCGCAAAATCATGTTCATACCCATAATGATAACGATGCCTTGGTAAAAGAGAAACAATATTTACTTGAACACATTAAAGTAGGTGAAGTGCAGCCGCGTTCAATGGACAAATTAGACGACAATATTTCGGTAGCGATGCGAAAAATGAAGAGATCATTCGAGATTAACACGCACTTGCCGCAGGTAGATTGCCGTATTTGTGGTTATCAAACTTGTAAAGAGCTGGCTAATGCTATTGTGAACAATGAGGCGGAGTTACAGCAATGTATTTTCATTCAACGCATTCTGGAGCATACCGATAAAATGACCACCGGCGAAGCTGTTAAAATAACTAAATCTATTTGGGGAGAGGCCAAGATTGATAAGGATGTGATTAAGAGTTTGAAGATTGAATGATGAAAATAATTGACCTCACACACTCTATCGCTGAAAATATGCCAATGTACCCGGGCACTGATGCGCCAACGCTACATGTAGCCTATAATCATGAAGATTATGGCTTTATGGAAACTCATATCAGCCTCTTCTCGCACACCGGCACGCACATTGATGCGCCCGCCCACCTCTATGCCAACGGATTAACACTCGATAAATATCCCATCGAACAATTTGTGGGTAAAGCGTTGGTAATTGATTGCCGTAAACTTGAAAAGGGAGAAAAAATTCAAATGCAGTTGTTAGAGGAAAAAGGCGATGTGCTACATGAAGTTGAATTTATACTCTTTCTTACCGGACAAAGCGCCTTGTGGGGAACTCCCGAATATTTCGGTAAAATTCCGCTCATGTCGCAAGAAGTGGTGGAATGGATAAACCAACGCAAATTAAAAGGAATTGGCATTGATGCTCCGTCATTTGATCCTATTACAATTGATGCATTAGCGCAGGCTGCAGGTGAATTGGATAACCACCGTGCCATTTTAAAAACAAATAACACAATCTTGATTGAAAATCTATGCAAATTAGAAGAGGTTGGTAGCGAAATGTTTATGCTATACGCGTTGCCGCTAAACACTTCTAATGCTGATGGCGCACCGGCAAGGGTTATTGCAATGGTAAACAATATTTAATTTAGAATGTCGTTTTTCTGTGGCATTATAAAAAATCAGTTTTATGAATACCCAAATTGATATTCGAGAATTAAACGAGCGCATTCAGCGCGAAAGCTCTTTTGTAGATCTCATTACGATGGAGATGAACAAAGTGATTGTTGGACAAAAACACATGGTAGAACGATTGCTCATCGGATTGCTGGCTAACGGGCATATTTTGTTGGAAGGCGTTCCAGGGTTGGCTAAAACCCTCGCCATTAAATCACTTGCCCAAACTATTGATGCCAAATTCAGTCGCATTCAGTTTACGCCCGATTTGCTTCCCGCCGACTTGCTGGGTACCATGATCTACAGTCAGAAAAAAGAAGAATTTGTAGTTAAGAAAGGTCCTCTTTTTGCTAATTTTGTTTTGGCAGATGAGATTAACCGCGCGCCGGCAAAAGTACAAAGTGCGCTGTTAGAAGCAATGCAAGAGCGACAAGTAACCATCGGCGAGCATACTTACAAATTAGATGAACCTTTTTTGGTAATGGCAACCCAAAATCCCATTGAACAGGAAGGAACCTATCCGCTACCCGAAGCGCAAACCGACCGTTTTTTAATGAAGGTGGTCATTCAATATCCAACTAAAGATGAAGAGAAAATGATTCTTCGTCAACAAATTGATGAAAATATTCCAACGACCCACACAGTGCTAAAACCGCAAGATATTGTGAATGCGCGAAAAGTTGTAAAAGATGTTTATATAGATGAAAAGATTGAAAATTACATCACCGATATTGTGTTTGCCACGCGTTTTCCGGCAGAGTATAAGTTAGATAGATTTAAAACGATGATTAACTACGGAGCTTCACCGCGTGCCACCATTAACTTGGCATTAGCAGCACAAGCTTTTGCATTTATCAAACGCCGCGGCTACGTCATCCCTGAAGATATCAGAGCCATAGCACACGATGTATTACGCCACCGTATAGGATTAACCTACGAAGCGGAAGCGGAGAATATTACATCTTCCGATATTATTAATGAGATACTTAATACAATTGAAGTGCCTTAAAAAGGAGAAGGCAGAAGGGAGAAAGGATGCGGAAGAAGTAACCCCCTTCAAATTTTGAAGGGGTGGCTCGCGAAGCGAGACGGGGTAGTTTATATTAAAATCATGGACTCAACAGAATTATTAAAAAAAGTTAGAAAAATTGAAATTAGAACACGAGCCTTATCTCAGCAAGTGTTCTCAGGTCAATACCATAGCGCATTTAAAGGGCGCGGTATGGCATTTAGTGAAGTACGTGAATACCAATATGGAGACGATATTCGTAATATTGATTGGAATGTTACGGCACGCTTTAACCATCCTTACATTAAAATTTTTGAAGAGGAGCGCGAGCTTACTGTAATGCTACTCATTGATGTGAGCGGCTCAACACAATTCGGCACAAAACAACAGTTTAAATCCGATTTAATTACGGAAGTTTCGGCAGTACTCTCATTTTCAGCCATTAACAATAATGATAAAGTAGGTGTAATTTTCTTTAGCAATCAGGTAGAAAAATTCATTCCTCCTAAAAAAGGTCGCTCGCATATTTTAAGAATTATCAGAGAATTAGTAGATTACAAATCTCAACAAGTGCAAACAGATTTGTCGGAAGCCTTGCGATATCTTACCAATGCCATTAAAAAAAGATGCACGGCGTTTATCCTTTCCGATTTCGTGAACAGCGATTGCGAGCAAGCCTTAAGAATTGCCGCAAACAAGCATGATGTTGTGGCATTGCAAATTATGGATAAAGGCGACATGCTGCTTCCTGATATGGGCTTGGTGCAAATTTACGATCCGGAAACAGGTAAAAAAACAATTACGGATACCTCAAATTTTAGAGTACAGCAAGAATATGCCCGTTGGTGGCATACCCAACAAAAGAAAAATTTGGAAACTTTCAAAAAGTCGGGCGTAGATGTGGCGCAACTTTATACGGATAAAGATTATGTGAAAGCACTCTCCGAACTATTTCATCGAAGAGGCGCATAAATATAGTTCAAACTACTTCATTAACGATTCAATATCAGCAACTTCTACCGGAACGTTCGCAAATAAGTCGATGGGGGTTTCTCCTACCACTACATCGGTTTCCAAACGCACACCAATGCCTTCTTCTGCAATATAAATACCCGGCTCGCAGCTCAATACCATGCCGGCTTGAAAAACCATTTCGCGCTGCCCCACATCATGCACATCCAATCCGATAAAATGGCTTGTATTGTGCATGAAGTATTTCTTAAACAACGGTTTGTCTTTCGGCTGATTTTTCATCTCTTCTTCAGTGTAAAGCCCCAGCTTAATCAACTCTTCATCCATGCGCTTAAACACATGATCGTTAACTTTATGAATCGTCATGCCGGGTTTAAAAAGCGGAATCGCTTCTTTGTAAATGTCCAAAACAGCTTGATACACTTGCTTTTGGCGTGGTGTAAAACGTCCGTTTACGGGAACCGTGCGTGTAATATCGGCGGCATAGTTGGCATATTCGGCGCCAAAATCCATGAGCAACAAATCGCCGTCTTGCATCTTTTTATCGTTTTTAATATAATGCAAAATGCACGTATCGGCGCCCGAAGCCACGATGGGCGCAAAGGAATAGCCGGTAGCGCCGTTTCTAATCATTTCGTAAATTAACTCGGCTTCAATTTCATACTCGTACATGCCCGGTTTTATGGCTTTTACAGCTTTTTCAAACGCTTTGTGCGTAACTTCACATGCTTTTTGGAGCGCTTTAAACTCTTCCGCGTGTTTCACCATTCGCAACGGATACAAAATGGGAGCCAATCGCTTGTAAGTATGTATCGGATACTGTTTTCTCAATTTTTCTATGAGTCGAAACTCTTGTGTAGGATGCGTAACTCTCATGCGCGGATTTTCGGGAAAATGCAGATAAACGTTTTGCGAATTTACCATAATATCATGTAGTGTAGCATCCAAATTTTCCACAAACATCACATTTTCAATACCTGAAATCTCCGTAGCTTGCTCTTTGGTAAGACGATGTCCGTACCACACCACCATTTCGGGAGATGGATTTTTAATAAACAGAATTTCGCGATAAGCAGGATTGTGATGCCAAGGCGCTAAAACCAACGTAGTGTCTTCCTGATCAATGCCGCACAAATACAGCAGTTCGGCATTTTGTTTAAACGGAAACGTGGTGTCGCCCGAGCGCGGACATTCATCATGAGAAGTAAGAATAGCAACGGAATTTTGCTCCATTTCGTTCACCACATCTTGGCGGTTTTTCTTATAAAAATCGGGGTGTAAAGGGGTATATTTCATAGTATGGAATTTGTGGGCGAAGGTATAATAATTCTTTTAAGATGGAATTATTGCATGAAATTCAGAAACAAATTTATACACTATTGCATTAGAAAATATACTATCTTTGCACTTAATGTTTTATAACCAAACATGTCGTAAAACCTTGTATCTAAACATATAACTAAAACCAATATTGTCAATTATGAAAAATTTCCTTTTTTTAATTAAATTGAACATCGTAGCCATAGTTTTGGCAGGATGCACTTGTGGTTCAAAGTACAAATACGAAACTGTACCGAATGACCCTACCCAAACCCGAATTTATACACTTGCCAATGGACTTAAAGTGTATTTATCTGTAAACAAGGATGAACCACGTATTCAAACCTACATTGGCGTGCGCGTGGGAAGCAAAGATGATCCGGCGGAAACCACCGGCTTAGCCCACTATTTTGAACACTTAATGTTCAAAGGAACCCAACAATTCGGTACAATAGACTTTGAAGCGGAAGAACCTTATCTCGATAAAATAGAGGAACTGTTTGAAGTATACCGCAAGACAACCGATGAGGCAGAAAGGAGAGCCATTTATGCAGAAATTGACCAAGTTTCGCAAGAAGCGTCAAGATTCGCTATTCCTAATGAATATGATAAACTTATGGCTATGATTGGCGCACAAGGAACCAACGCATTTACTTGGTTTGATGTTACCGCTTATACGGAAAATATTCCTTCAAATGAAATAGAAAGTTGGGCAAAAATTCAAGCCGATCGTTTTATGAATCCGGTACTTCGTTTGTTTCATACCGAATTGGAAACCGTTTACGAAGAATTCAATATGAGCTTGACTAATGATTCTTGGCGAGCATTCGATGAGCTAATGAACGCCTTGTTTCCACATCATCCTTACGGAACACAAACTACTATCGGGAGAGGAGAACATTTGAAAAATCCTTCCATTACAAATATTAAAAATTATTTTGAAGCCCACTATGTGCCTAATAATATGGCAATTATCATGGTAGGTGATTTTGATCCCAATGAAACGATCAAAATTATTGATCAATATTTTGGCCAAATGCCGAAAAAAGAATTATCGGAGTTCAAAGCAGAAGAGGCACAACCCATTACAGAACCCATTGTAAGAGAAGTGATTGGTTTGGAGGCAGAAAATATTATCTTAGGATTCCGCTTCCCCGGCGCCAACTCAAAAGAGATTCCAACACTTGAACTCGTTAGCTATATGTTATTCAATGGGAAAGCCGGATTAATAGATCTAAATTTAATTCAAAAACAAAAAACGCTTGATGCGGGATGTTATACTATGCCACTCGCTGATTACAGTGTCTTCCAAATGTATGGCACGCCCAAAGAAGGACAAACGTTAGACGAGGTAAAAGATTTATTGTTAGGGCAATTAGAAGTGCTTAAAAAAGGAGAATTTGATGAAGAGTTGCTGCAGGCGGTTATCAATAACTTTAGATTAAATCAATATTACCAACAACAATATCCACATTATTCCGCCCATTTACTTCTGAATTCATTTATTAATAATGTTACATGGAAAGACGAGGTAAATAAAATTAATGTTCAATCGAAACTCACCAAGCAAGATATTATTGATTTCTGCAATAATTATTTTACTGATAATTATGCTGTTATCTATAAAAGAGAAGGCAAACCGGATATTGAAAAGATAGAAAAACCGGCAATTACGCCTATTGATGCCAACCGCGATGCCGAAAGCGATTTTATGGCAAGAATAAGAGCGCGTACCGTAAAACCTATTGAACCGATATTTATTGATTATGAAAAAGATATGTCGAAATTGAATGTAAAAAACAACATTCCTTTATTATACAAGCAAAACGACAGGAACCCTTTATTCCAATTGGTTTACGTTTTTGAAATGGGAAATAATAACGATAAAGCGTTGGGCACTGCTTTTACTTATTTGGATTATTTAGGAACTTCGCAACGCACTGCCGAAGAGATTAAAAGTGAATTTTACAGAATGGCTTGCTCGTTTGGAGTTTCCGCTTCAAATGACAGAGTCTATGTGTTTATCAGCGGTTTGAGCGATAATTTTGAAAAAGCAATGGAGTTGCTCGAAGAGCGATTGGCAGATGCACAAGCCGACTTAGAAATTTATGCTGATTTGGTGAATGATATACTAAAAGAGCGTGCAGACGACAAATTGGATCAGCGAACAAATTTCTCAAGATTAAGAACTTATGCTATGTACGGTGCACTATCACCTGCTACGAACTTGCTTTCTAAAAACGAATTGGAAACCATGAATCCTGAAGAGTTGGTGGATCGTACAAAAAATTTGAAGAATTACGAACGCACCATTTTATACTATGGACCTTTTTCTGAAAAAAAAATTACAGAACTTATCAATAACAAGCATCTTGTGGCGAATAATTTATTGCCTGTACCGGAAGCAATAAATTTTGTACAGCAAGAGGTTACTGAAAATTCAGTACTTTTAGCAGAATATGATGCCAAGCAAATTTATATGGCAATGTTGTATAAAGGCGGACCTTTTGATAAAAATATTGAAACGATCCGCATGTTATATGATGAATATTTTGGTGGCGGAATGAGCAGTATTGTTTTTCAAGAAATGCGAGAAGCGCGCGGGTTGGCTTATTCGGCTTGGGCACGCTACCTGCGTCCGCAAAGACCACAATATTCATACTATATAAACTCTTTTATCGCTACACAAAATGATAAAATGATGGAAGCCATTAATGCTTTTGTAGAAATATTGAATGATATGCCACAATCTGAAAAAGCGTTTGATATTGCTAAAGAGAACATGATCACCTCGCTTCGCACAGAACGGATACTTCGCGAACACATCCTTTGGAGCTATTTGGAAAACACCCTATTTGGCTACACCACAGATTACCGCAAAGATGTTTTTAACAATGTGCAAACTATGACTTTAGAGGATGTTGTGGCATTTCAAGAAAAATACATCAAAGGCAGACCTTATACTTACTGCATTTTAGGAGACTCTAAAGATTTAGATCTAAAGAGTTTGGGAAAAATTGGTAAGATTACGAAATTAACGAAAGAGGAGATTTTCGGGTATTAGCCCATTGTAGTGGCAAGGTGCTTGCCACTACAATTAATATACAATTTTCAACGCATGTTTTTCGGAACGAATAACATACATTCCGCGAGCGTTTAAACCCACCTCCATTACATCATTGTTTGCAATACTTTGATGAACGAGCGCTCCCATAATATTATACACGCTAAACTGTTCTCCGAAAATTAAACCTCCAATATGCAGCTTATCGTTGTTTATCCACGCTTTTAACGGATTGCCGTGTTGCACCTCTTGCTCTTTAATATTTTGAGTATAGCGGACTTCAACATCATCAAGTATCAAAACATATTGATCCGTACAATCCCAGTGCCTGAAAGCAATGTAAACCGTTTCGCCGGCATATTCTCCTAACGATAAAGTTACTGTTTTTAGTCCGGTTTCTGTGAGTGTTTCAGTGTGAATGGGCGTGAAATTTTCGAGTGCGTACCCGGTTGTAGATACCAATACGGAATATTTTTCAGCATATCGGGTTGGAAAATCTACCGAACCTACGAGGAACGAAAGCGTGTGCTCTCCGGTAGCATGCAGCGCCATCTGAGGTGAAATCAGCCAGTTATCTGGCGTAAGCGCCCAAAATGTACCGGCTTCAGTAATATAATAAGCTGAAAAAGAAGCCATAACACCATTAGTAAAATTTAATGACATGTGCAACCACCCGTCACCATCGCCGTCACTATCAACTCTTCTCCAGCATGAGATATCACTGTCAAAATTTTCTATCCATGGGAAAGTAGTGATAAGAGGACAGAATGTGTTGGTAACCGTTTTGGTTGCAACATCATTATCAGGATTTTCATCGCCTACTGCAGTCACTTTAACAGTGATATGGTGGTCGCCCGCCGCTGAAAGATCTAATGTTTGGACAAACGTATACTCTACTTGGCTTAAACTTCCGAGAATATCAGTATAAGTTTCCGAAACAATAAAGTTGCCATTGTGAGACAGTTCCAATTCAAATTCTGTAAGTGGCGCACCACCGTTGTTTTTTATAAGCACAGTAACTGCTTCAGCGTTTGTCAAATTGATATCTGAGTTCGGTTCAATAATCCATGCTACTTCTGCATCTATAAAATCGCTAACATTCAGCACAGTAACATCATCAATATGCCAAATATCAGCAATATCGCCTATATATTTAAAGGCAATATAAATCTCTTGCCCTGCATAAGCTTGTAAAGAGACTCTAATTTTTTTCCAATTATCGGAAATTTCATGTTCACCAAATAATTGTTTAACTTCTACAAATGATGTCGTATCATTGTTTGTTGTAGAAATCCACACCGCATTGTAAAAATTAAAGGTAGAAAATTGATTGTATGACCAAAAATCCAGTGCATAAATTCCATCATTGGGCACAGCTATTTTTCGGGTAATCAACCAACCTAACTCTCCAAAGTCGTATCTCGCAGAAGCCAAACCATTATACGCGAATGATGTACTTCTTTGCCAACTACTTCCTTTATTATGCGAAGTCCAACATAACGGCGGAAAAAGATTGCCTTCAAAACCTTCTATCCATGGGAATGTAGAAACGGGCGTGCAAACAACATTTTCAACAACAACAGTTCTTGAGTCATTGCCGGGCACTTGGTCATTTTCTACCAAAACTGTAACTGTTACGTTATACTCACCGGCTGCCGAAAGGTCTAATGTTACAGAAAAAATATAACTTGCCGTATCTGAACTTGCTATTACTCCACTATATGTTTCAGTTGTAACAGTAACACCATCAAGCTCTAATTTCAAATCAAATCCGCTTATGGGTGCAACGCCGTTGTTTCGAATTAGGACTTTAACCGGCTCGCTACTTGTAAGGTCATAATGAAGCCCGGCAGTGGGCGTAAAAATTTGCGCGAGTTCAGCATCAGTAAAATCTTCAACGAAGTCGAACACGGAAACTTCATCCAAGTGAATGCCTTCTCCGTATCTACATTCAGCTTCAAAGGCAATGTAGTAATCATTTGTGGGATTAGGGAGCGGAATACGCGCTTCAGTCCAGTTTGGAATTCTGTGGTTGAATTCTTGCAAAAGCGTCCAAGTGCCCGTAGCAGAAGTTTTGTAGTAAACTCTCAATTTATCAAATTCATCAGGCCAATGTGGACCTGACCATTCTTGTGCATGCCAAAACGCCAAGGTTGGATTAGTTAACGAAGTCAAATCAAGCGCCGGCGTTATCAATCTTGCGCTATTACCTGCCTGCCAGAATATAAAAAGAGCTTTGCGATTCCCTGCATACGCCGTATTTGGTGTATATGAGTTACCGGGTACAACATTCCAGTTCGCCGAACCTGCAATAATTTGCCGTTCCCAACCCGGCGGGAGATTGTCTCCGTTATTTTCAAAACCTTCCGTCCATGGGAATGATGAAATAGGTGAACAGTCGCGATTAGGTGCTTCTTGTGCATAGGTTGCTCCAAAAATGAAGAGGAATAATACAAAAATAGTGATGTGATTTTTCATAATTCATTGTGTTATTTGATGATATATTACCCGTTTTTTTTGCGAAGAAACATAAAACAATGTATTTTTCTTATTAAAATTTTAACATACACTTAAACCTTCTGTTAGAAAAGCAGTTTTGAAATCATTTTTTAACCGAAATAGCTAAGTCTAAATGGATATTGTTAGAGATCAATTTATACTTTTCAATACATTGTATATCAAATTATTGCATATAAATCTCTTTTTTTGACAACAAGTATTCTATTTTTTCATGAAGACTTTTTGCTATTTTGTCATCATCCAATGGATTGATAAAGATTTTTATTTCGTTTTGTTTATTTTTTTGTTTTAATCTTTTCATTTCTTCTTCGTGTTGAAAATCAAGAAAATTCAAAAAGGTTGTTGTAGTTTTTACACAATTATGAGTAAAATCTTTTATATGATAACTATTACTATGAGAGGTTATATGCCCGTTTTTCACACAGAAATACGGCAAAGGAGTATCTAAAGCACAATAATAGAGTATCTCCAAATGAGAAAAAATAAAATCTATGAGTTCCTTTCCTCCATTTGTCGCTTTAATAGTTAATACATCACCATCGGTATAACGAATAAATCCATACATTATAAGATGTCTATAAATTAATTTTACTTGTTTTTTGTCATATGAAAATAAATTTACCAACTTTGACACTAATTTTTCCTCTTTAATCCCATTGTCTCCATAGCTTTGGATAAATTGCATTATTCGTATTGCACACCAACCATGCCAAATCTTGAGTTTAGATCTCTTAATTTCATTTGCATTGTAATAGAAAATATTAAATAATATATCAGAGTAATGTTTTTTTTGAAATACAGCATTTTGAGTGTCTAAAAATAATCTTTCATTTAAAATAAGATTAGAGTAATAAAAGTTCTCACTAAAAGTAGATGTTTTATATTTCTTATGATGTATTGCATGCCAAAACAAAAAATTTATCCAATTAAAAATATAATTACGAATATGGTGTGATTTTTTTATTAGTTCTTTTTGAAAAAAGAGTTGGTAGAGATTTTCTATTCCCTCAGGTAATTCTACATTTTTCAAATAATCCTTTTTTATGCTAAAAACTCTATCTCTTTCTTTTATAACATCTTCTTTTTTTAATTTTTCTATATTAAATTTGTAACGGTCGTCTTCTTTGATAAGTTGATGAGAACCAATAGATTTAACTTTACTTTTTAATATTTGGTATGTGTTATTCCTCATTAAAACCCAAATAAAGTATTTCTTTTCCTTATTTCTAATATAATCTATTGCGGCCTCTATCATTTTATCAAACTCTTTCTCAAGATTACCATTATTATCGTACTTATTTATATTATCCATACCATCAATAATTGCCCAAAATCTATAACCTTTTTTCCTTAAAGTTTGTTGAATTTCTTTTGATAAATTGATCCAATTGTTATATGCTCTTGTTGAGCCCTCATAAGGTGACAGTAGTTTACTATTAATAATAACCTGCCTGGCATAATTTTCATTATGTAATTTTTGATAATCTTTAATTAATTTCTGATATTTATTTAATTGTTCAACAATACTTCTCTCTCTATATTTGAGATTATCACTTGTGTGATCTTTACTTACTGTATATTTATAAGTTTTATCATCAAAAATAGAAGCAATTTCTTTATAAAAATCTAAATCTAATTGCTCACAAAGAATATATAAAAGTTGACAATCTATGTAATCTGCAATACTAAATTCTTCTTTACCATCAACAGTTCTTTCTTTTTGTTTTAGATCTAAAAACTTCTTAATATCACATCTTATAAAAACAATTTTATTTTTACATAAAAAATCAAAGTTTCTGAGTAATAGAATATTCATTGTCAAAGTTTTACCTATACCTCTTCCTCCAGTAATATATTTTATAGAAGGTTGTAGTATATCTCTTATATCATGCATGTCGCCATTTAAATCTTTATAATTCTGATTTTCAACGTAATACCCTTTAGGATCTTCTGTGTTGCCAGATTTATCGGGCTTATATATTTCTCCCTCTTTTATAAAAAATGCCTCCGAAGTCACTAAGTCTTCAATACACTTGTCGTAATCATTCAACAATTTTACATCGTGTTTTTGCAAGCAAGTACGGATAGTTTCTTTCCCATCTATTAAAAGCTTTTCTCTTATAGAATCATCGGAAATAGGTATTATATAATTTGTTTCTGATAAGTTGAACTTAATGTCATCATTTAGTAATTGTTTTAAGTTAGCTTCCATTTTGATATCGTTCTAAAAAATTATTTATATCTTTTTTTGCAAATTCTATATTATCATTTATTTCTTGTTCTGATTTCTCTGATATATCATAGTATTCTTTTATCTGACATATTGAGCTTAAGTCGAAACTCTTTACGTCTTTTTTTATAACATCAAGTACTGCTTCAATATACTTATATTTAAGCGTAGAAATATCATAGATAGTTAATTGAGTACTATCATAATTTTGATCCGGATATACAGTACTAAGAAATTCTGAATCTTTTAACAAACAATTTTGCAAACAATACATAAGCGAATCTGAAGAGTCTAATGCTTCATTCGACATTGTAACTTTCCATTCACACTTATTTGTTTGTTGATATTGAATACGAAATTCGCGATAATTGATTGTTTTCCAGTTCCATTTATTATACAATAATTTTACTCCATCATTATCATGGACCAGCAGTCCCTTTATTGTTAACTTTATTGTTATCTGTTCTTTGACTTTCCAATGCATCTGGAGGATATTAAATGTATTGCAAGGTCTTTCGTCATATTCAGGCAATTCTTTACTTCCGCAACTTCCTCCTGCAATAATTAACATAGGAGTTTTCATACTATTTTTACCCCAGTAAGAATTTGGGTCGTATACGTATTGACAAGGATGGTGCTTATGACCATGTAGAATTAAATGAAAGTTATTGTTATTTAGAATTTTAATTAAATCAGCATCATTAACAATTGTATCATTGACTATTTCATCATGAGTAGTTGTACCTCTTCTTTTTTTTATAAAAGAAGGTAGTAAGACGATTTGATGATGAAGTAATGCAATTTTAACATAATCATCAAAATCAAATTCGGAAGAACTCTTCAAAATGCCCAATTCTCTTTCCAATTTGGACAGAGCCTCATCTTCCACTCGCCCTCTTAAGCCCTCTGGATCTTCTTCGACAAAAGAACAACTGTTAATTTCCGCAATTATTATTTTAGGGTTCTCATATTTACGAAGCTCTACCAATGAAGGGTATTTGTTATGGATTTGTTCATAAAATTTATTATAATCATCAAATCTATCACAACTGTTTTCACGAGAAACATCGTGATTTCCAGGAACAATGAATATCTTAGACGGATCTATATTCCCATCAACGGTTTTAGGGCATATATTTTGCAAAAAAGTAAAAGCAGAGTTAAAGTTATTTTTATGTTTTCTTCTCTCGTTGTCCTTTTTTTCTTTATCCTTAGCAACAATTAAATCTCCTGTAACAGCAACTATTATAGGTTCTTGATCAAAAATGTATGCATCCATACAATCTTTAAGCAAAGTTGCCATGTTGTTGGCAGTATTTGAACCATCGCGCTGAAATCTATTTCCTGTTCCAAAATGTAAATCCGAAAAATGAAATAATGTAATTTGATTATTTATGCTCATTTTATATGTTTTAGTGATGGCTAGTAGAAGTAATATCATATTTTTGCATTAATTAAATTGCAAAAATAGGCTGCAAATATACATAATTTTTTAAATTATTGTGAGCGAAAAAAGCAATCGAAACTCTGAATACTATCTTTTATGTTAATTTGCACGGCAATTCAAAAAATAGAAAGCAATTGAGATACATTAAATTCACAAACTCTAATAGCCTCTGCAATTCTTCAAAAATAATAGGCATCAACAATCTCGCCGGCTCTTCATTAGCCGTATTTGCAGCTAATGAAACACAAGCAGCGGAACATGCGCATCTGTTCATACTTCCCGGAAAAGAAGAAGCATTATTCTTTTTCAACGATTTAGAAATTTTATTGCAAGACAAAGAAAAAGCACTAAGCGAAAAGCGAGTGTACTATTTCCCTGCTTCATTTAACAAAGTAAATAATTGGCAAGATACGGACGCTACCTATATAAAAATGCGTGCGGAAGTAATTGATAAGCTGATTCATGAGCAAAAAGGGATGTTCATTGTTACCTATCCCGATGCGCTCTGCGAAAAGATTGTGTCAAAACAATATGTGCAAGAAAATTCATTTTCGATTGCCAAAAATGAGCTATTACCCATTGATATTTTCTTAGAATTTTTATACGAATATCAATACCGACAAGAGGATTTTGTATTTGAACCCGGGCAATTTGCGTGGCGCGGCAGCATTTTCGACGTGTTCTCTTTTTCGGAAGAAAATCCGTATCGCATTGAGTTAAATAATGAAACCGTAGAAACAATACGAAGCTTTGATCCGGGTACGCAACGTTCTCTTTACGAATTAGATACTTTGCACATTATGCCGGCGCTTTCCGGCTCGGAAGCCGAAGCTACCGTTTCTTTTTTTGACTTTCTTCCGAAAGAAACCACCTTATGGCTCAAAAATATTCCTGAAATTCAAGGAAGAATTAACAGCACTTGCGAAAAAATGGAGTTTGAAACGCCCTTACGCTTAGCAGATTTCCTTAATGAGTTCAAGATTATTGAAATAGATTCCAATTTTCTACAACATGAAATTTTTAGAGATTTTAACATAAAACCCCAGCACCATTTTAACAAAAATTTTGAGTTATTATTAGAAGAATGGGTGAACAATTTAGAACGCGGTTTTCAAACAATTTTTCTTTCCGAAAACCCCAATCAGCATGAGCGTATGCGAACGATTATGCAAGATTTGTTGGAAAAATACAACTATCTTGAAAATACGAACTATACGGCAGAACAGCTTTTTGAATCAAGAAATTACGTATTACACGAAGGTTACAGAGACGAATTAAATAAAATATGTATTTATACCGACCACCAATTTTTTGAAAAATATCACCGTTTTATTATTCGAGATAAATATAAACGCAGTGAGGCATTTACGCTAAAAGAATTGTACGATTTGCAAATAGGTGATTACGTAGTACATGTTGATCACGGCATTGGCATATATCAAGGGTTAGCCAAAATGGAGATGAACGGGCGCGAGCAGGAGGTCATAAAATTGGTGTATAAAGATCAGGACACGCTGTTTATCAGCATCCATTCGTTGCATAAAATTACCAAATATGTAGGCAAAGATGGTGCGCCGCCTGTTATTCACCGATTAGGTTCAGGCGTGTGGGAAAGAACAAAAGAGCGCACAAAAACGCGAGTAAAAGAACTGGTTATCAATTTGGTAAAACTTTATGCTTCGCGAAAAACCAACAAAGGATTTAGTTTCTCGCCCGACAGCTATTTGCAAACCGAATTGGAAGCCTCATTTATTTGGGAAGATACACCCGATCAATTGAAAACCACCAACGATGTGAAGAAAGATATGGAGTCGGAAAAACCGATGGACAGGTTGATTTGCGGAGATGTAGGTTTCGGAAAAACGGAAATCGCCATTCGTGCGGCATTTAAAGCGGTGGGTGATAGCAAACAAGTGGCTGTATTAGTACCTACTACAGTGTTGGCATTGCAACATTATAATACGTTTTCGGAGCGACTGAAAAACATGCCATGTAAAGTCGAGTATTTAAATCGATTCAAGTCGGCAAAAGAAATCAAAGAAACCAAAGAAAAGTTAGAAAAAGGCGAAATAGATATCCTCATCGGTACACATCGAATTTTAAGCAAAGATATTATTTTTAAGAATTTAGGGTTAATAATTATAGACGAGGAGCAAAAGTTTGGCGTAGCCGCAAAAGAAAAGTTGCGCGAAGTTCGCAGCATGGTGGACACGCTTGCCATGAGCGCCACGCCGATTCCGCGCACCTTGCAATTTTCGCTCATGGGCGTGCGCGATATTTCCGTGATTGCTACGCCACCGCCCAACCGTTACCCCATTCAAACTGAAATTCAAACATTTAACGAAGATTTGGTGCGCGAAGCAATTAACTATGAGATGAATCGCGGCGGGCAAGTCTTTTTTGTGCACAATAAAGTACAAAATATCAAAGAAATTGCAGAAAAAATACAACATTTGGTACCGGATGCGAGAATCGGCATCGGGCATGGACAAATGGAAGGAGAAGAATTAGAGCGTGTGATGTTGAATTTTATTAACGACAAATATGATGTATTAGTCGCTACCACCATTATAGAATCCGGATTGGACATTCCCAATGCAAATACAATGATTATCAACGATGCGCAAAACTTTGCGCTGAATGTGCTACATCAATTGCGCGGGCGCGTGGGACGAAACAACCAGAAAGCATTTTGTTACATGTTGGTTCCTTCTAAAGAGATTTTGAATGATAATGCACGCAAACGCCTCAAAGCTATTGAGGATTTTTCCGACATTGGCAGCGGCTTTCAAATTGCCATGCGCGATTTGGATATTCGCGGCGCCGGCGATATTTTGGGCGCAGAACAAAGCGGCTTTATCAATGAAATTGGCTTTGAGATGTATCAAAAAATTCTCAACGAAGCAATGATAGAGTTGAAAGAAACCGAACTTGGCGAACAAATGGCAGATAACGAAGATCTTATCCAGCGCGACTGTGTAATAGAAACCGACCTCGGCTTGCAAATTCCCTCCGATTACGTTACCAATGTAAGTGAACGCATGAGTTTATATAAAGAGTTGGATAACATTAAAACTGATGAAGAATTAGCGAAATTTGAGAATAAACTGTTAGATGTGTTTGGTCCATTACCGGAAGAAACAAAAGAGCTGTTAAAAATTATTCCGTTGCGCCGTGAAGCGTTACGTTTTCATTTTGAGAAAATTATGCTCAAAAAAGGACATTTCACAGGTTATTTCACCGGCAATATGAATTCGCCGTTTTTCCAGTCGGAGTTATTTGAAAAAATATTGGATTTATTACAAAAATACCATCCACAGGTAGAAATGAAAGCAGTAAATAATAAGCCTCAGTTGGTTATAAAAAATGTTAAAAATGTAGAAAGTGCAATGGGTTGGTTGTCTGAACTGTGATAGTGAAATAATCCTGCTAATCTTGTAAATCTTGTAAAAATCGTAGTTCAGACATCTTAAAACAGATATCCCATTTTAATATAAATATTCGCCATACTATGATTATCTTGCTTGTTGAACGGCATCGCCCAATCCACAGAAAGGATAAAATTCTCATTCATAGCGATTTTCATTCCAATTCCGGCACCAAAATGAGGTTGGTAAATTTTATTTTTGTTGAAATTAAAATAATATCCTAAGTCATTAAGGTTGAAATCGGGATCGTTTTTGGCAATACTTTCTAGGATATTTTGTTCATTCAATGACTTAGGTTGCAGTATGATACCCATATCACAGAATGGATTAAATCCTAAATAAAAATGTTGATTCGCTATTTTGAATTTCCATACTTTAATGCGAAATTCAGCGGTAGCATATCCAAAGCCATTAGACAATACTCTATTGCGAATGAGTCCGCGTACGGAGTTAGCGCCTCCGATTGCTTCATATAATACGCGTTGATAATAAAGCATATTCAAGTAAGTATCCATATAAAAAGGACTATTCCCGGCTACCAACAATTGTACGCCTGCACGATAAGCGAACGTCACATAATCCTTATAAACAGGTACATAATGTTGAAAAACAGTATTGAACTTTAAGTTGTTATAGGCAGATGATTTTCCGAAACCGGCAGTGTAAGTAAAAAACGCATCGGCGTAGATTCCGGTAGAGGCATTTATTTGCCTGTTGCGGCTATCATACACAAAACCGCTTCGCACATAAGGGTGCATTCCGCCTTCAGCTTCATCATTTTGAATAATATCCCATTTCACATATTTTTCATACAATTCGTCAATATCGGTAGGCAATTTATTTTCGTCTTTTTTATTTTTGTTAAGCATTCCAATATCCACGTTCCCAGTCCAATAGCCAAGGAATCCCACGCCGGCAGCCCATTTCCAGTTTCCTTTAATCGGACCTTGAATATCCGGAGCAATACGCAGTAAATCGCGCCTGTATTTGTAAAAAGCGCGCGTTTTGTAACCCTGATCAGCAGTGAGTTTTGAATTGCGCCACGCTTCGTTATACACGGATTGATAACCATTATACCCAAGAAAATCGCTCATCGCATCGGGAACATAACTAATATCGAACGAAAATCTATGTCTTGGAATCAAAGTCCTTGAATCGAAACAAAATCGGAACAAGCCGTAACGTTTTGTAGTATAAGCAGCTTCAAAGAAGAATGAGTGCATGTAATTGGGAAATGTGGAGCCGTCGCCGTAATAAAATACGTTAGACAATACACCGAACTGAAAACCCAAATCGGCATCGAATGCAATACTGGGCAGCACTCCAAAGGTCCAACCCGTTTTCACTCCATCGGGATTTTTTTCCTTTTTCTTTTTTGTTTTTTTCTCAGCAGGAAGCTCTGTGGGCATATTGTCAATACCTTCAATTTGCCCGAATGACGAAAGTGGCAAAAACAACAGGAATACTAAAATGAAAATGTAGTTTTTCTTCATAAAATGAATTTTAATTTGACACGGTTATTATGAACGCGCAAAAGTATATGATTTTTTTTCAACTATTCGTTGAGAAATGTTATATTTTTGTCGCTTTAGAAAGCTGTTAAACTTAGTAAAGAAATGTTTTTGAAAATCATTCAAAAAAGAAAATAATTTAATAACAAAAAAATAAACGATTATGAAATTTAGTAATGTAAGATTATTAGTCAAAGACTACAAAAAATGCTTCAAGTTTTACACCGAACAGCTTGGTTTAGAACCATTGTGGGGAGATGAGGAAGGCTGTTATGCCAGTTTCAAAGTAGCAGAAGGAATTGAGGGGTTAGCTATATTTGTTTCTGATTTTATGGCGCCGGCGGTAGGTAATGCCGACAAAACGCAACCGTCCGGATATCGTGAAAAATCGTTGGTATCTTTCGAAGTAGAAAATGTTGATGAAGCTTATCAAACATTTTTGAAAAAAGGCATCAATTTTATTAATCAACCAACCGATATGCCGGATTGGGGAATGCGTGTGGTTCATTTACGAGACCCGGAAGAGAATTTGATAGAACTTTTTACCCCGTTAGTAATAGAGTAGTTTTAAGCGAGTTAAAATATGTTAATTAGAAAAGCTAAAACAGAAGATTCAAAAGCAATTGCAGCCTATATGTTGTTAGCTATGGAAGAGATAGCTTATCAATTTATTGGAGAAAATTCTATAGAAAAAGTAACTCAATTTTTAGTAAATCTAATTAGCAAAGAAGCCACTCAATATTCGTATGAAAACTGTTGGGTGGTAGAAATCGAAAGTGCAATTATTGCAGCTGCAATCGTGTATGATGGAGCTAAGCTATTAGAGCTGAGAGAGCCTGTAGCTAAAGAAATAAAATCCATGTTTAACAGAGATTTTAATCCCGAAGATGAAACGCAAGCCGGAGAATACTATATTGACTGTGTGGGCGTAAGTCCGTATCATCAAGGAAAAGGAATCGGTTCTCAAATATTCCAATTCTTGATTGACGAGTATGTTTATAAAAGAAATGAAACGCTTGGTTTGCTTGTAGATAAAGACAATCCTAATGCTAAAAAACTATATTTAAAATTAAGGTTTGAAGTTGTTGGCGAAAAAACATTAGCAAAGAAAAAGATGGAACATCTTCAATTCAGAAGTAAAAACTAATTTTCAACAATTATGAAAATCCTCTTAATAACCACCAGCTCCGGCGACACCTTTTATTGCAGCAATTGCTTTCGTGATAATTTATACGCACAGGCATTACGCAACGCAGGGCACGATGTGATTATTATGCCACTATATCTTCCGCTAACCGACACATCGTTTCTTGCAGATACGCCTTTGTTTTTTCCGGCAACCTCTTATTATGTGGCACAAAAATTTTTCAAAAAAGGAAAAATGCCACACTTTCTTGAAAAAATTCTCGACTCCCCTTCCCTACTCCGTATGGCATCTTCTCTTTCCGGAACAACCTCTGCCAAAGGAATGGAGCAAATGACGCTTTCTATGATCAACGGCGATGATAAGAATTTTGCCAAACAGGCAGAAAAGATCATCTATTGGATTAAAAATCATGATCGACCTGATGTGATTCACCTCTCCACCTCAATGTTGGCAGGAATTGCAAAAGCGATTAAAAATCACACTAATATTCCTGTAGTTTGTTCGGTGCAGGACGAGGAAATTTGGTTAGATAGCCTTGAAAGCCAATATGCCTGCGAGGCATGGCAAGCCATTCGACTTAATTCGACCTATGTCGATAGGTTCGTTGCGTCAAGTGAGTTTTACAAGGCGGTAGCTTTGAGCAAAATTCCGGAAATCAAAGAGATAGACGTTGTATACCCGGGCGTAAACATTGAAAAATACAATTCTTCAAATTATCCCAAAGAACCCACCATCGGCTTTTATTACCGAATGAATTATGAAAACGGTTTAGATATTTTGACACAATCGTTTATCCAATTGAAAAAAGAAAATATAATTCCTAACCTAAAACTGAAAATCGGCGGTGGTTACACGCGCGAAAACAAAAAGTTTGTGCACCGTATCCAAACCATTTTGCGACCTTATATGAACGATGTAATTTGGTCGGAGCATTATTCTTTAGATGAGCACACCACTTTTTACAAAGATATTTCCCTGATTTGCGCTCCTTTACGCTTCAATGAAGCATTCGGATTGTATATAAGCGAGGCTTTTGCTGCCGGCAGACCTGCTGTTGTGCCGAATGCAGGTTCTTTCAGCGAAATTATAGAAAACGCAGGTTTGTTATACGCACCAAATAACAGCGAACAATTAACGGAAGCATTAAGAAAAATACTAACAAACCCTGTTTTTTACGATAATTGTAAAGGAAATGCCTTGCGACTATCTCATGAAAGATATAGTGATGTTACAGCAGCAGAAAAATTATTGAGAATTTACAGTCAACTTGTTGGATAAATACTCTTTTTTATCCTTCTAAAATTTCCAAAATCTTAATCGCACAATCAGAGATAACGGAGCCCGGTCCAAAGATAGCGGCAGCACCTGCTTTGTATAGATAATCATAATCTTGCGGAGGAATTACGCCACCTACTACCACTAAAATATCTTCTCGACCCAATTTTTTGAGTTCTTCAATCACTTGAGGCACTAAGGTTTTGTGTCCTGCGGCAAGCGAAGAAACACCCAGCACGTGCACATCGTTTTCTACAGCTTGTTTCGCTGCTTCTGCCGGCGTTTGGAACAATGGTCCCATATCCACATCAAAACCAATATCGGCATAACCGGTAGAAACCACTTTTGCGCCACGGTCGTGCCCATCTTGTCCCATTTTGGCAACCATAATACGCGGACGGCGCCCCTCTTTTTTGGCAAATTCATCTGCCATCATACAAGCTTTCTTAAAGGTTGCATTACTTTGTTGTTCTGAACTATACACACCTGTAATTAAATTGATTTTTGCTTTGTAACGACCAAATACTTTTTCTAATGCCAAGGAGATTTCGCCCAAAGAAGCGCGTTTTCTTGCCGCATCTACCGCCAGCTCCAACAGATTTCCTTTACCGGTTTCCGCACATTTTGTAAGCGCTGCTAAAGTTGCTTGCACTTCCGCTTCATTACGATTTTCGCGAAGTTTTGCCAAGCGCTTTAATTGCGCTTCACGCACAACGGTATTGTCCACTTCTAACGTTTCAATCGGATCTTCTTTTTCCAAACGATATTTATTCACGCCAATAATGGATTCATGTCCGGAATCAATGCGGGCTTGTTTGCGGGCTGCCGCTTCCTCAATACGCATTTTCGGGATACCGGTTTCAATGGCTTTTGCCATACCACCCAACGATTCAATCTCTTGAATGTGTTTCCATGCGCGCTCTGCAATCAAGTGGGTCAAAGTTTCCACATAGTAGGAGCCTGCCCACGGGTCTACTTCGCGGCAAATTTGGGTTTCTTCTTGAATATAAATCTGCGTATTTCTTGCAATACGCGCCGAAAAATCGGTAGGTAATGCAATCGCTTCGTCCAACGCGTTGGTGTGCAACGATTGTGTGTGCCCTAATGCAGCGCCCATCGCTTCGATGCAGGTTCTTGCCACATTGTTAAACGGATCTTGCTCGGTGAGCGACCAGCCTGAAGTTTGGCTGTGCGTACGCAACGCCAACGATTTCGGGTTTTTCGGATTGAATTGTTTCACAATTTTCGCCCATAACATACGGGCAGCACGCATTTTAGCAATTTCCATGAAGTGGTTCATTCCAATTGCCCAGAAAAATGACAAACGCGGCGCAAAATCATCAATATTCATGCCGGCATTTACGCCTGCGCGCAAATATTCCAAACCATCTGCCAAAGTATAAGCCAATTCAATATCGCAAGTAGCGCCCGCTTCTTGCATGTGGTATCCTGAAATGGAAATAGAGTTAAATTTCGGCATATTTTTCGCCGTATATTCAAAGATATCAGCAATAATTTTCATCGAGGGCAGTGGTGGATAAATGTAAGTATTCCGCACCATAAACTCTTTCAAAATATCGTTTTGAATCGTTCCCGTCAGTTTTTCCATCGGCACGCCTTGTTCTTCGGCAGCCAAAATATAGAATGCCAAAATGGGCAATACTGCACCGTTCATCGTCATGGACACACTCATTTGATCCAATGGAATTTGATCAAACAGAATATTCATATCCAAGATAGAATCAACGGCTACGCCGGCTTTTCCTACATCGCCCACTACGCGCTCGTGATCGGAATCATAGCCACGGTGTGTAGCTAAGTCAAACGCGATAGAAAGCCCTTTTTGCCCGGCAGCCAAATTCCTACGATAGAATGCATTCGATTCTTCAGCGGTAGAAAATCCGGCATATTGACGAATAGTCCAAGGTTTTTGCACATACATTGTAGAATAGGGACCTCTTAAGTAAGGCGGAAGGCCGGCAGCATAATTCAAATGCTCCATACCGGCTAAATCGTCTTTTCCGTATACCGGTTTAACGGGAATTTGCTCTGCTGTAAGCCATTCGGGTTCGTTTGTAGGGGCGTATTGCAATACGTCTCTACCGGAACATGATTGTTTATCTTTTTTAATGTTCTTAGGGTCAACGTTACTAAAATCTGGACGCATATATTCTTTGGTTTTGAATTGAGGGGGCAAAAGTACAATTATTTTTGTCCCTTCCAATTACAACCGCTCATTATCCACCAACGCAAACGTAAATTTTCCCGAAGCGCATAGTTCGCCTTTTACATGAATAGAGCCTTCTACAAAGAAAATTAAAGCACGTCGGTTATAGATACGTGCCGTAATCTCCAACGTATCGTTCGGAACGGCAGGGCATTTGAAACGCACATCGGTCATACCGGTAAAAAATGGCGTGCGTCCTATCAACTCCTCTTTCATAAGTATAGAGGAAGATTGTCCCATAATTTCACACAGGATAACACCCGGAACTACAGGATTGTTAGGGAAATGTCCCTGCAAAAAATATTCATGTCCGGTAACAAAATAGGTAGCTTTGGCAATGTCATTACCATTTTCATCTTGAACAACATTAACCTCATCAACTAACAACATCGGCTCGCGATGCGGGAGGTAATTTTTGATTTCTTCTCGAGTCATAGTTTTTTGTTTAAAGATTTAATAATTTAAAGATTTAAAGGTTACGGAGGTTTAAATTTTTAAATCTTTAAATTTCTAACTCTCAGTTAATATTTTCTAAACGCCACACATCCGTTATGTCCTCCAAATCCCAGCGAATTAGAGAACGCAATAGTAATGTTAGCTTTTCTTGCCGTGTGCGGCACATAATCCAAATCGCACTCCGGATCCGGGCAATCCAATCCAATCGTTGGAGGCACGATGCCGTTTTTCAATGCCAAAATAGAAGCAACGGCTTCAAAACCACCGGCAGCGCCCAAGCCATGTCCTATCATTGATTTATTGCTCGTAATCAAAGCTTTGTATGCAGCTTCTTCTCCAAATGCTAATTTAATAGCAGCTGTCTCCGTTTTATCATTTAAAGGAGTTCCTGTTCCGTGTGCATTAATATGAATAAAATCTTCGGGAGTTAATTTAGCCTCTTCAGCAGTTAATTTCATGGCATTTGCGGCACATTTACCGTCGGGCATGGGCGCAGTAAGATGGTGCGCATCGCAGGTGTTTCCATAGCCTACTATTTCGGCATAAATGTGTGCGCCACGCTCTTGCGCATGCTCTAATTCTTCCAAAATGATTATTCCGGCGCCCTCTCCCAGCACAAATCCCTGGCGACGACTGTCGAAAGGCAACGATGCCAATTTTGGGTCTTCTACTTTCGTAAGCGCTTTCGCATTTGCAAACCCGCTGATTGCCAGTTCATGCACCGCAGCTTCTGCACCACCGGTGATAATGGCGTCTGCGTAACCGTATTTAATAGCACGAAAAGCTTCACCTATGGCGTGCGTTGCCGTTGCGCAAGCTGTTACAACGGGCAAAGAAGGACCTTGGGCATTATGGGCTATTGCTACATTTCCGGCGGCAATATTAGCAATCATCATGGGGATAAACAGCGGTGAAACCCATTGTCCACCTTCTTCCAACATTTTTTGTGTTTGAGCCACAAATGTATCCATGCCACCCACACCTGAGCCAATGTAAACCCCCAAACGCTCGGGAGCAATCTGAAGTTTACTGTCTTCCATAGCTTGTTTGGCTGCAATTAACGCATATTGCGTATATTTATCCGTTCTGCGTATGGTAGAAGGATCTAATCCCAATTCTTTCGGATCATAATTTTTAACCTCCGCCGCAATCTTAACGGGAAGTCTCTCAGTATCTATGTTTTTAATATAATCAATTCCGGAAACCCCATTTACTAAGTTATTCCAAAATGTTTCCACATCATTCCCCAGCGGAGATATGATGCCCATTCCTGTGATTACTACTCTTTTCATTTTTTCTATTTTGTTTTTTGTTTTACCATTCCAATACGCACGCTCCCGTAGAAAATCCGGCTCCAAACGCACTCATCACCAATAAGTCACCATCTTTTAGTTGTCCCCCTCTATTCATTTCATCTAATAATATCGGAATAGTGGCTGAAGAGGTATTACCATATTTGTGAATATTTTTAGGGAATTTTTCCTCTTTTTCACCCAAATATTCGCGTATCGTTTCCATAATTCTTACATTCGCTTGATGAAGCAAATAAAACGAAATCTCTTTTTGGGTAACCTTTGCCTCTTTCATTACTTTGCTAATATCTTGAACCGAAGCGTTAACTGCCATTTTATATATATCTTTTCCATTCATTACCAAAGGTTTAAATTCTTCCTTCTTATTATAAGGATTAAATTCTAACTTTCTTTGATAGTAAAGCGGCTCCACGGCACAAGTAGTTGACAAGTGAATTGATTTTAATTTTTTCCCTTGCGTAACCACCGTTGCGGCTGCGCCATCGCCAAACAAAATGCTGGTATCGCGCGCACTCCAATCCACAATTTTTGAAGGTTCTTCGGCACAAACAATGAGAATATTTTTAGCTTTTCTTGCATCTAAATAAGCGGCTGCCATGTCTAACGCGTAAACAAATCCGGAACAGGCGCTGTTCAGGTCAATGCAAGGACAATTTGCCCCAAGCTCTCCTTGAATGATACAACTTAGTGCGGGAGTTACATAATTATTTACAGTGTTAGAGCAAATTAAAAAATCAATATCTTTAGCCTCTAACTTTGCATTTTCCAATGCTTTTTTACATGCGGAAACCCCTAATTCTACTAATGATTCGTGAGAAATAATTCTTCGCTGTGAAATTCCTGTGCGCGTAGCGATCCATTCGTGGCTGGTATCCAAAATTTCAGACAACATGTCGTTGGTTACGGCTAATGAAGGCAGTGCACTTCCTGTTCCAATTATTTTCATAAATGAATTTTTCGAGTGCAAAAAAAGCACCCTTTCGGATGCCATTCTCAAAAATGATTTATTCCATCGTTATAAATGTTATGAAACGTTAAAAGGTGGGGCGAAAAGCAAATATATGGGGTGAAAATGCGAAAAAAAAATCGTTGATTTTAGCTATTTTTATGCATTTTTATACATTTGCCGCTCCAAAATATAACTATTGAATCTAACTTTTATTAAAATGAAAAAAATAACTTTACTTATTTTAGGATTATTTACTTGGATGATTTCTTTTTCACAAGTTGATATTAACCAACTGTTTGAAAAACATCCCGAAGTGGTTATCAAATTTCAAATTCAAGATAGGAGTCAGTTGGAAATGTTAGCGCGCATCATATCTATTGACAATATTCAAGGAAATGAGGTAACTGCTTACACCAACCCCGAAGAATTTATGCAGTTCCTAACGCTAAACATTCCTTACGAAATCGTTGAAAGGCTTGTTTTAACGATCGAAGAGCTAAACATGATGGAGGATACGGAAAAGAATAGAAATGATTGGAACTATTATCCCACTTACAATCAATATTTATCTGAAATGGAGGAATTTGCAAGCAAGAATCCGGATCTTTGCCGTGTGGTGGAGTTTGGCACCTCCGTTCAAAATAGAAAACTCTTGGCATGTGTTATTAGCAGTAACGTTCATGTTCGCGAAGCTGAACCTCAAATATTTTGGAGTTCCTCTATGCACGGCGACGAACTCACCGGTTATGTGTTAATGCTTCGTTTTATTGATTATTTATTAAGTAATTATGGCACAAATGAGCGAATTACTCATCTATTAGATAATTCGGAAATTTGGATCAATCCGTTGGCAAACCCCGACGGAACATTTTGGCCCTCAGGCGCAAGGCGTAATAACGCAAATAATTTTGATTTAAACCGTAATTATAAAGATTGGGTTGCCGGAAATAATCCGGGTGGTGCATGGCAAAAAGAGACAATAGCTTTTATGAATTTACAGGAAACAGAAGCTTTTGTGTTGGGCGCTAATATTCATGGAGGTATCGAAACCTGTAACTATCCATGGGATAACACTTATACGCGCCATGCTGATGACAATTGGTGGCAGCTTGTTTGCCGTGAGTATGCCGATACGGTACATGCGCATGCGCCCTCAACATATATGAGAGCTTTTAATAATGGCATTACAAATGGAGCAGATTGGACGGTTATTTATGGATCCCGTCAGGATTACACCACTTATTATGATCATAACCGCGAATTTACTTTGGAAATTTCTAATACTAAAACCCCGTCACCATCACAATTGCCTAATTTTTGGAATTATAACTATCGTTCATTTTTGAATTATACGCAACAAGCTTTATACGGCATTCACGGAACCGTAACTGATGCGAATAACGGATTGCCTCTTCATGCAAAAGTGTTTATTAATAGCCATGATAAAGATAATTCGTTTGTAATGACCGACCCTCGCGTAGGTTACTACGCCCGCCCGATAAAAGGAGGAACTTATTCGGTTACCTATTCTGCAGAAGGTTACATTTCTCAAACAGTGCAGATTACGGTTTCAGACCGTCAAACAATAATCCAAAATATTGAATTGGTTGCATCAACTCCGCCACAACCGAAATTCGTTGCTGATTCAACTACTATTCCTGTTTATACGGAGATTACTTTTACAGACCAATCGTCGTATGCTCCTACTTCATGGAAATGGCATTTTGAAGGCGGAACACCGGGAACGAGTATCGAGCAAAATCCGACCATTTTATACGAAACTACAGGAACGTTTGACGTAAAATTAGTGGTAGAAAATAGTTTCGGAAAAGATTCTATTATAAAAGAAAATTATATCACCGTAATTATATTGCCCGAATTTCCGGTAGCAAATTTTGAAGCCGATGCTACAGAAATTGAAGAAGGCAACATGGCTCATTTTATTGATCTATCGGAAAATGCCACTACTTGGGAATGGTATTTTGAGGGTGGAACGCCGGAAACGAGTATCGAGCAAAATCCTATAATTTTATACGAAAATGCAGGTATTTTTGATGTAAAATTAACGGTAACCAATGAAGACGGAAGTGATGAAATGTTAAAAGAAGGATATATTGTCGTTGTTATCTTTGATACTGTAGCAACGCTTGAATTGGAGAGGTTTAAGGTGAAAATATTCCCTAATCCTGTGTTACAAGAAAGCGCCCTAACGATAGAGGCAGATTCATTTTTGCACAAAATTGAATTGATTAATTTGCTGGGCGCGATAGTAAAAACAGCGCATCCTAACGCCGCTTCGTATGTTTTTCCTGTTTCAGGCATCGAAACGGGCATTTACTTGATGAAAATAGAAACCGCAAAAGGCGCTTTTGTGACGAAAATTCAGATTTTATGACGGTTTGCCTCAATGAAACACAATCTTCCCCTTATAACTCTTCCTCCCATTACTCAATACCACCGGATAGACCCCCGCCGCCTTATGTTTCAATTGCAAGCTATAATTCTCGGTGCCGGTGTCTATAGGTATTTGTTGCAACAACCTGCCCATATTATCATAAATAAATAAGGTTAAACTGCTCTCATACAAAAACTCCTCCGGTATGGTAATACTGCACGTGCCGGTAGTGGGGTTGGGATAGATAACAATAATAGGCTCCGGCTCTTCAATATCTTTTACTCCTATTTCTATGCCTACAATATTAAACTCTTTCCATACATCGGCGTTTTGGTAGGCGGAAACGGAAGTCATAGGAACATTGAGTGTAATTGTACTCAAATTCAAATAACCGAAAGTTAAAGGATTAATGGAATATGGAACAGGATTAAGATTGATAACAGAAGCAAGGCCGCACTCATCAAAAGCTCCAGCCCCAAATTCTATTATACTGTTCGGAAAAGTAATAGAAGTAAGTTTTTTGCAATCGTAAAAGGCGGCATTACCAATACTTGCAACACTATTTGGAATAGTAATGGAAGTAAGGGCACTTTTCTCAAAAGCAAGAGCGTCAATTGTTGTAAGACTATTTGGTAGTTCAATTTTTGTAAGACCACTACACATAAAAAAAGCCCTAGATCCAATTCTTGTAACACTGCTTGGAATATTAATAGACGATAATACATTATGTAAATTAAAAGCATAGCTACTAATATTTAATATTCCGTTTTCTATTATTATGATTTTAATTGAACCAGAAGCCGCATACCAAGGTGGTGCGCCCCCCGAATGAGGTGGTCCAAAATCAGGCATTACTCCATTGCCACTAATAGTAAGGGTGTCATTTTTTATGCTCCATGTAATCGGCTCAGTACCTTCGTCTTGTGAAAATACACTTGCCATGCAAATCATCATGGATATTCCTATTAATAAAATTTTCTTTTTCATGACTTTTAATTTTAATTATTGAATAACTAGTTTTTAATAATAAGTTGAGGTTTTATCTTTTGCCTCAATAAAATAAACTCCTTTGGAATATTTGGAAACATCAAGGAGATAAGAGGTACAGTTTGGAGAAATCGTAAAGATAGTTCTTCCAAAGATGTCGTAGAGTTTTATATGGCTTAATGAAGCATCTGTAATATTACTGTAGAATTGAATGGTTACGGTACCGTTCGCCGGATTGGGAAAAACAGAAATGTAGTTTTTAAAAGTATTATTTTCAAATGAAAGCATAATTTCTTTAAGTTCTTCAGGTTTTTCAATTTCAGGAATGTTATTCTTTGGAACAAGAGAAATACTCTTTTTTGATGATTGGAATGCCAAATCATTACAATCCGGCGGGGCAATATAAATATTCACAATAGAACTTCCTGCACTTGCAGTAAACCCTGAGAGCAAGGTAATTGATTTTTGTGAAGTAAAATCTACCCAAGCTCCCGGATTGACCGTTGTGTTTAAAACCGTTAATGATTTCCTGCCTTTATAAATTTTCACATGCCCACTTAATACTGTTTCGCCCGATACTATAACATTATCTTTAATTTTATTTAATTTAATGGTATCGGGAATAATTACCCATATATTATTATCATAACTTTTTACTTCCGCGCCTGCTGCAGAAATTCTGAGGTCATGAATTTCTGGAATTATATTCTGAGGTTTGCCTGTAAAACCATATTGCGTAGTACAGGGTATGGCTATAAATTTTCCGTTTACATCCGTATGGGTGTAATACGCGCTCCAGCGATCAACTGTAGTGTCTTTCGGCATACCATTTATTATCATGACTACTGAATCTTTTCCCAAAAAGGTAGCTACCCTTACCACCGCATCCCTAATGGGGGTTCCATCCTGGTCAACCACATGGCGGGTAAGTTTTAAATTGTCCGGCGCTGTGTATTTGTACAGGTTGTAGTAAGTTTTGGTTTCGTCAAAGAGGTCGCTTTTATCTACGGGGCAAATGCCGGTAACACCCGGTACGTAGTTTCTAAAGTTATCTACGGCAGGTTGTTTTTCTGCGGTGGGAGGAACAGCGCCATGTTCAAGCAATCCGAAAGAACAACCGCCCCAAACTCCCCAATTCAAATCCTGATATTGCCACCAACTGTAGCCACTGCCGCCACAATTGCAAACGCTGTTTAAAGAATAGGTAACAAAGTCTCCCATATCATTAAGCGTACCATCCATTTCGTGGTTGCCCGGTGTTGCTCTTGCTCTAAAACCTGTTTCTCCAACAATCCAAGGTACTATAGACGCCTGATTAAACCAGTACAAGTCATTGAGCGTTCTTTGCCTTGCCAATTCCTGAGTATTTGGGTCTGCTTTATTTTCATAAGGTTTAAAACGTGGATAATAATGCAAAGAGTTAAAGTCCACTTTTAAAATAGAGGGGTCAAATGAAAAAATATCATCCATGCCGCAATTTCCAATGGTTACAAGATGATGCGGAGCGTTGGTTTTAACCGCATCGTACCATGTGGAAATGATTTCGCAGGCTTGCTGTTTTGTTTTAGGAAAAGTAATTACATTATCAAATTCAATATGGTAATCGGGTTCATTAACTAAATCATAAGCCAATAAAGCGCTACTATAATTTGAGTTATGAAGATGCGAAGCAACAACTTCAAGGAAAGTCTTTCTCAATTCAACTTCCGTGTCATCCCAATGTGTTTTCTCACCTTTCATAAGCAGGATAACTTTAAGAGAGGCAGCATCGGCTAATTCTAATATTTTATCATAAGCAGATAAAGCAGTAAGCAAAGTAGGATCTGAGGGGTTTGAAAGCTCCAGATGAATCCAGCTATTTCCAATAGGGCTAAGTGGATTTTTAACCAAAAAGTTAAGTCCATCTAAAGAAGTATATTTAGGACGATAGTGAGGATTTAAGCCCACTATACGCACTGTATTAAATCCTATGCTTGCTAAATAATTAAAATGCTCCAAAAGTTGGGCGCTGCAATCTATGGTATTGCTACATTCATAAAAATTGGTGGGTCCGTAGCCATGGTCGGCAGAAAGATAGTAATTTCCGTTATTATTCACAACATTTACACTAAAATTCATCACTACAGGATAAAATTTTTCATTTCCCATATAAAAATCCTTGCCTTTAATAGTTACTTGTTGTGCCATACCGCAAGTGAAAAGCAACAGCAAGAATAATATAATTATCTTATTTTTCATTATTGCCCTCCTTTCATGTTCTCAAGTTCGGACAGGCGTTTTTCCAATGCTTCAATCAGTTTTTGTTGTTCAATGGTATAAAGTGTAAGCTCTTCTATTTTTAGCAAGAGTTTGCCTTGCATACTGCCAAGATCAATCCCGTTTTCTTGTACTTCCTTGGCAGAGGGTATTTCTGGTAAATGGTGATTTTCTTTGATAAATTGTTCCAAGTCAGATAAAGGGCGGAGCTCATAATCCGGATAGAAAACGTGGTCGTACCAATGATTGCCCACACAATTCATTGAAATTTCAATTTTTTCTGTAAATATTTTTTTTCGTACTTAATACACCGTTTCCATAAAGTACGAAAACCTCCTCGTTTGTAGCTGTGTTTCTTACCGCAAGTGCTTTGGTTAAATCTCGATTAATGTTAATCAGAGCAGCAAAGCTATAATCAAAAGTAGCCGTGTGATTTATATGCAGCTTGGTTTCCGGGTTTCCTATGCCTATCCCAATGTTCCCATTTGGCGCAATGGTTAAACCACCGCCGGGTCCCTCTATAAAAAATTTACCTTGCTCCTGTTGCCTTAAAATAACATCCTTGGCAGCATTGGAAAAAATGTTAAATCCGTTGTGATTAGCAAAGCCCGTTTCAGGGGTAGTTAGTTGTAGTAACTTTCTACCTAACATCGATGTGCTGCGAACGCTTGTAGAATCTCCATCTCCGTCCACAATAATAATCTCTCCACATGGCATTTCATCAAGCTGATGGTGTACGTGCAACGGAGCTTGAGGATCTGTAAGTCCTATTCCTAAAAAAGAATGATTTTGCGATAGCCGCATGCGTTCCATGTTTCGCGTCTTAAAAATGATAGGCTTACAGTCGGTAGTGCCTAGAAAATGTAAATTTGTAGTGCCGGGATTTCTTGTTAATTCCCAATTGGTAGGCCTTACTATTTGCGCATATACTCCAATAAAAAACACGCTAAAAAAGAAAAGAAAGATAATTTTTTTCATAGTTTAAAATTTGGTTAAAAAATCGCTTCAAAAATACAAAAAATAATATACAAAAGGCGGTATCTGTGATACCGCCTCACATTTATCATTGAAAAATTTATTATTTCATAATCACTAACCTTCTGATAGCCATTTGTTGATTTTCCGAACACATTTTTACAAAATAAACACCGGAATTAAGATATGAAATATCAATTTTTTGATGAGAAGATGAGGGAATAAGAGGATGAGAGGATAATTTTCTTCCGGTAATATCGTAGATCTCAGCATGGTTAAGTCCTTCGCCTTTAATGGTAACTTCTTCGGTAGCAGGATTTGGAAATAATTGGTAAGAATCCTGTTGAGTTTCATTAATGCCTACGCCTACGAGAATGGGAATAGCGCTTGTTAATTCTGATTCTTCGCAATGTTCATACACAGCAGATACTTGATAGGAGTATGTTCCGTTGGCAAGTCCTTCGTCACGATATTCAATTACAGTGGGGGCGGTTTCAGCTATTCTTGAGCCGTCGCGGTAAATATGATAGCCCAATATAATCCCATCAACATATTTCGGTCTGTTCCAATTGATAAAAACTGTGTTTGCCGCTGAAACTCCCAGCAAATTGACAGGTTTGCCGCATAATTGAGGTGGCGTATATCCTTGGCAAATAAAATTTGAGATTACCGGAACCGATTCTTTGTTGCCGGCATACACGGAGGTTACACTATAAAAATAAATACCATCGGAAACGTTTTCTTCTGTAAAATTTGTGGTAGTTATAAGAGAAGTGTTTAAACGGTTATCGTTACGATAAATGTTGTAGCCCACAGGCGTTTCTCCATTCGGTGCCTCCCAATTGATGGTAATATTGGTTCCGTTTAATGTGGCTAACACATTTTGAACACGCGGATAAATTTCGGGAATAATAACGATATAATCGTGCGTTTGTCCGTCAGTGTACGCGTTACATGGTTCGGGCATTTGGTTTCTTCTAGTACGAAGCCTGAAGTAATATTTTCCGGGAAGCGCATCTTGAGGAATTGTAAATGTTTGCGAATACTCCGTATTAGGATTAACACTAACGAAACTAATAAGTTGCTCAGTAGCGTCAAACGTTTTACTCCCATTCAAGTCCATCCATCCGCTTATGTTATTATTGCGCTGCGTGGTCTTTACTTTAATGGTATATTGCTCGCCGGGGATTAATGTGGCTACGATGTCGGTATAATCCTGGTATCCGGTTGGCGAGCAGGAGCTATTGGTATTGTTTATTAAAACAGATTGATCGGATGTTTTAACTAATTGAACGGACGTAAATTTATAGCCTCCGCAAACGGTTAAACCCGGAACACAATAATCGGAAGATAATATTTTAAATGGCGCCGAAAACGAAAGTCCATATTGAGCAGAGAGCAAGAGATTGAAAGCTGCCTCATAACCAAAAGGCATAGACGGGTTGGTAAAAATGATAAAGTTCAAATTTATGCTTTCTCCGACAGGCAAATCTTGGGCTGCCCGGTTTGCCTCATCGCAAATGAGCGTAATAAATTCGCCGTTTTCAATATCACCTACTACAGCGTATGCATCTGCACGACCTGTATTTTTAACCACGGCAGTAAGCGTAACTATGGCACCCTCTTCCAATTTTGCACCTTCAATATTATTCACCAAAAGTTTCTCAAATGAAAATTTCGGAGCATAAGCCTTCACCGGTATTTTGCTTTCCCATGTTGCAGTACCGCCTTCTGTTACAGTTACCGTTAAAAGGAAAGTCTTATTATCGGGAATACTATGAGCTACCGTAACATTAAAATTAGCGGTTGTTATTTCATTGGAATTCATAATGTTTGCTACTTGGGCAATTCCGTTGTCAATGGTCAGTTGCGGATCATCGCAGGAGATGGTAACGGTAAGTTGCTCTGTTGTGGGATCGGAGCCTACGTTTTTCAATGTAATAGTTATTTCGCTGTTTTGAGAAATGTAAGTTAATTTTTCTTCATTTACAACACTATAAGCAGTAGGAACCACGTAAGGACCTTCTGCCGGAATCACCAAAACAACTTCTTCATATCTCAAGAAATTTTGTCCGGTACCAACTACGTTTATTTCTGTTCCGGGAATTAGAGTGGTAGGTATCGTCATGGCTTGCGTTTCGCCTGTTGCAATGGCAACATCCAAAATTTCAAGATTTCCGTTTATCATTGCCGTAAGTGCAATCAGTGCGCCTTCGTTGGCTGTAATATAAAAATTTGAATTACCGGCTAAAGTCGCTTCCGCATGGCTTACACTAAGCGTTTGCGGAACTTCCGTAAAAAGCCTTAAAAACGCATCCGAATGCGCGGTAAACATGTGATAGGTAATATCTTTATCTTCAATATTAAAGGGCCAGCTGCTTTGATACAGGAAATATTTTCCGGCAACATTTCCAAAAGCAGGCATCCAATTAGCTGAATATCCAACATAAGGTCCGTTATCGGGTCCGTAAGAAGGACCAAAGTCAGGTAAAAAATCAGGGTGATAAAAATCGTACATTCCCCAAACGTAAGCATCATTTATAAAAGAATAGGTAATTTCCGTAGGTCCTATAAAACCCACACAACCTGCATTTTGTCCTTGATAAGTATAGCGATGAAACACTTCTCCGAAAGAAGGGATGGGATAATTAAATTGTCCTGTTTGGCAATTAATTGTGAACAAATAAGTCATTTTGCCCACATTGGTAAGCTGACTGATATTAGGAATTGTAAAAGCCGGTTCTCCCCAGCCGGCATAATAGCCATGATCGCGGTGCAGTAAAACAAAAGAGCCGGTATTAACCGCATTGACCACATCGGCCGCCGTGCCGCCGTCCCAACCGCCTACTTCAACCGGAGTTTCAGGAATATATCCGAGACCATTCGGACCAAAATAATTCACTACTTCTTCTGTATTTTGTGCGGACGACCATATTGCGCCGGGAACACCTGAATTTATATCACTTATTTTAGTTGGCGTTTTCCCGGTTTGGCGCCAATATCCGGATATTGCTTCCGTGCATATTTGAAACCAACGATCCGTTTGCCAGCCTAATGCCGTAATCGGATTCTGATAGAAGTCCGGATCCATGCACGGTTGTGTTTCATATTCCAAAAACTTGCTTACCAAAACTGCCATCTGTTCCTCCGTTTCGGCAGCCATTCTGCTGGTAATGATATCGGGTAACAGATTTCCCGTAACATCAGCGTATTGGTTATCAGAAATACAGCTACCGACATAAGGATGTGGTACAACTTCGGCGGGTATTCCCACAGACATGTCCGTATGGTGGTCGCCCATAAGCAATATGGCAACCGGCGGAATATCCCAAAATTTATAAGCATTATGGATGTAAGCTTTTAGTTGATCTGTATTGGTAACCTCCATTTCATCTAGTCTCATCACTTTTGTAAAAATGCCTTGTTTGGTTCTAAATTCTTTAATTTGCTCAGCGTAAGATTCAAAATCATTTCTATTGGGAATAATAATCAGATATTCACAACCTTCCCTATCTTCTGAATTTTTGCCTCTATAGGTAACATCCGGAAGCATTTCATAATTAAGCAATGCGTGTTTTAGTATCGGGTCAAACCATGGTGAGCGGTATTTTGGATCACCATATTCGTTTGAACCGCCGATATATTCAACTTCGAGTTCAATGTTGTTAATGATGATTAATTCTTTAGTTACCGGATTAAATTGGAATGGGGTAATGCCTACAACAACAGCATTAACGCCTCTCAAATTGGTAATTTCGGAAACCTCCACTGGATTTTGCGGATAAAAGGCATTTGTAGAATAGATTTTTTCATTTTTTACATAGTCCGCCACAGGTATTTCCGGAATGGGTTGAATTCTCAGCGCCGGCGCGATGTTGATATTTTCAAGCCTTTGCGTTTCCATATTTTTAATAGAAATCTTAACCTCAGCGCCTTTAGGAATCGCAACAAGTCTGCTGATTCGAGGTAGATTAGGCATTCCTTCATCATTAGGAATAAAGATACCTGATAAAGCAACTTCATGCATCTCTTCGTTTTTATAGCTTAAAGAATTAATGTTGTATGATTTCAACTCTAAATTAATAGAAATACCGTTTCCATCGCGTAAATGGGAATAGGTCATTTCTTGGGCGAAAAGATTGGAAATGAATAATGACAAGAAAATTAAAAGGAAAAATCTTTTCATAATATATGACTATTTTATAATTATTAATCGTTTGGTAACTATTTGATTCGTTTCCGAGTACATCTTTACAAAATACACGCCGCTTTCATATTTAGCCACGTTAATTTGCAAATTGTCTGTTATATTAGCATGTTCAGTTAATTTGCGTCCTTGCACATCGTAAATTTCTATGCGATTCAGTCCATTACCTTTAAAATTAACCTCGCTGTTAGCAGGATTCGGGAATATTTGAAAAGAGTCTATTTCAAAATCGTTAGTATTTAATACCCCCATCATAATTGCGTTCGTCAGTTCCGATTCACAATGCCTATATACCGCTGATACTTGATAGAGGTAAGTTCCAATATCAAGGTTTTCATCAGTATAATTTGTAGTGGTTATTAGTGTGTTATTAATTTTATCATCATTGCGATAAAGGTTATATCCTAATAAAGTGCCATCAATATTTACCGGTTTTTCCCAATTAATATGAATATTATTCTTTATAGTTTCTCCGGAAAGTTCTACCGGCTTTTCACATAATTGCGGCGCGATTATTACAACCGTTTCTCCGGCAGTCAATTCCGATTCTATGCAATGCGCATATTTAGCGCTTACTTGATAAACGTAGGTTCCATCATCAAGATTTTTATCTATGTATTTCCTTACAACAGGTGAAGTTGTAGCAATTTTCACTTCATCACGATAAATATTATATCCGGTTAAAACGCCATCAATATTTTCAGGCACGCTCCATGTGATCACAGCATCGCTTTCATCAGCGATTCCGGAAAGTTCTACCGGTTTTTCGCAAAGTTGAGCAATATAAACAGTAACTCCATACGTCAAATTCGATTCACAATTCTCATACACGGCTGATACTTGATAGCGATATGTTCCAATATCGGAGTTTTCATCGATATAAAAGTTTTCTATTATGAGTGATTCATTTAATTTAACTCCATCTCGAAAAACATTATATCCTAATAAAGGTTCCGGCATATATTCAGGTTCTACCCAATGAATAGCAACAATTTCTCCATCATAGATTCCGGTAAGTCCGGTAGGTCTTTCGCAAGCTTCCGGAGGGAATACAATTCCGGGGTCCATACCATTCCACAATCCCTTATAAACCTCTTGAATGTTTTTATATGCCGGAATATTCCTTAAATCTTGAACAAAAGTAAATATAGGTACCCGATCCATCGTATAAGATGAGACGAAAGGAAAAAAATCATTCATCCATTGTAACATAAACAAACTCCCTTTATAATTATAACTCATTGCGGGGTAAGCATTTTCTGAAAGCATCCATATAGATATACTATTGGGATGATATATCGGTTCCCCTTCGGGAGTATAAGTTGGATGGATGTAATTACTCCAATCAGCCCACATAAAATCATGATGGTAAGAAATCCAACTTGTATTGTTTTGAACATCCCATGTTTCACCGTAATCATCAGAAACAGTGATAAATATTCCTCTATAAAAAGTATTCGTAGGATTAAAAGAAAAAGGATAATCTAACGGAGACTGGTAAGCCACATATACTCTCTCATTTTTAGCAAGAATTCTTGGATAAATTGCCCATCCTAAGTTATTAAATTGATTTGGATTATATTGAGGTCCTCCATTCCATAGATAGTATTTATCTAATCCCATAACAGAGGGCACAGGAATATAGCCGGGATACTCCTCCCAGTTATAATCTATTAAGGTCGTTCCGCTCGACCATCCTCTAATATCTTGCCAGTTAATTGCATCTTGGTCGTCATTCCAATATATCATACCCACAGGAAGCGATCCCCAATAATTTACTCCGAGAGTGCCTGCGTTTTTAGCACGGCATTGCGCGCTAAAGACTACATGTACTTTGTGGTTTTCGTCAATGTAAATAGAAGCAGTTGTGGGAACCAACCTTGGTTCAGCCAATTTTTCAATTTGTGCAAAAACCATACCGTTGTCATACACTGTTTTCTTTTCCCATGTATCACCACCGTCTCGAGATTCCATATAATTAATAAATCCTATTTGATTATGATAAAGTAAAGCTACGTGATTGCCTCTTACTGCGAGCACATAATTATCTGCCGAAACTCTAAAACATTCAAAATTGGTCATTCCATATTCTCTAAAATCTCGGGGTTCCTCCCATGTTTTTCCACCATCAGTAGAACGATAATATAATGGAAGTGTTGGAAAACCAAGGTATCCATGAGGAGGAAGATTCGGATTTGGTTCATAATTCTGAGGAAATGGTGTGCCTGTAGGCCATTGGTCTGTAACACAAACCAAATGTACTGTATTCCCGTTAGTTATCATAGTAGGCCAAAGAGTTGTTGTACTAGGTACTCCATTTAAAAGATAATTTGGCCCAAAAAGGATAGACTCTTGCCAACTCCCTTGTCCCCAATTATCTCTTGTATTCACAACCAAACCGGTAGTACCATTATGCGCTACTACAACTTCACCTCCATTAGTAAACCCGTGTGCTCCCCAACCGGTTGCTACGGTTTCAATTCTACCGGTTGCTATATCCGGGATAGGACCCCACCCATTTACATTAGCATTGTAATAATTAATACCTGTTCCGCGAGTGTTAGCGTTTATTCCCATAGTCCATACGGCTGATCCGTTTAAAGATTTGGGATTAAAGCCAATAGTATTACGCGCATTACTATTAGTGGATGAGGTGTAACTAGTTTCACCAATCTGCATGTAGAAATTACTATTTGTAAATATAGGACTGGTACGGAGCATCGGAGTTCCCTCTGTTTGAAGCTCGGTACCGGTGTAAAATATTGGCTGTTCCACATCTAAAGGAAGAGATTGATGTTTTGCATTGTTAACTTGGATTTGTGCCAGTAAAGAGGTGCATAAAGTTATTGTTACGATAAGAAATAAGATTTTTTTCATAATTATTTTGTATTATTAATTTTTTAAATCTTTAAATTACAATCGCATCCGCCACAACCTCTGCCACCGTTTTTATTTGCACACCCAATTTATAAGTCGAGTTAAGTTGCATAAGCTGATCCACGCAATTATGGCAAGGCGTAATTACTACTTGTGCGCCGGTGGCTTTAATTTGGTCGGCTTTTATTTTGCCTGTTTTTAACCGCCGTTCATTGTATTCGCTCATGGCGAGTTGACCGCCGCCGCCGCCGCAACAAAACGAATCTTCGCCATGCGGGTTCATTTCTACTATATTTTCTACACATTGGTTAACCACAAAACGCAATTCATTCACTAACCCGCCGTTTCGAGAAATATTACAAGGATCATGAATGGTAAAAATCTTACTATTTAATGATTTATCAACTTTAATGCGACCTTCGCGAAGGTAAATTCCCAGGAGTTCAACCAAGTTCAATGTTTTAAAATCGAATGTAATACCTAACCAGTTGGGCGCTTCCCACCGCACAGCCCGCGCCCCATGCCCACATTCACCCAACACTAACGTTTCGCAACCCATTTTCTGCATTTCATCAATCAAACGTTGCGCAATAGTACGCGCTTTTTCGGTATCTCCTGAAAAAAAGGCATAATTGGTAATATCGTACATTGCCGTTGAAATTGTCCAGCTTTCTTTAGCCGCATAAAAAATTTTAGCAACCGCACTGATAGACAGCGGAAAAAACTTTGGCTCGCGCGGATTAAGCGTATAAAGCAATTTCTTATCCGGTGCATCTAACGGGATTTTGGCTTCCAAATCATTCAACTCATCTTGCAATTCTTCTTCCATCCATTGAATGGTATCCACAAATTCCGGAGTAGAAATCGCCATATTATTGCCGGTTTCAATGGCAGCACTCACGGTAGCTTGCAGTGATTCCGGCACGCAATCTAACGCTGCGAGCATCATGCGCCCCACGCGCACAACATACGGAATATCCACACCAATGGAGCAATGTTTCACACAACGCCCGCACATGGTGCAAGAACCGAACAGTGCATCTACCATTTCCCCTACCGTATGTTCATTAATTTCCCGTGCATGAACCCACGACGGCAAAACTTTACCAAAAACCGTGCAGTATCTTCTATAAATAGAGGCAACAATATCTACTTTATAAGCCGGCATCATTTTCGGGTCGTCTGTGGCTAAATAATACATGCAACTCGTGCCGCACAATCCACAATGCACACACGCATTCAAATGTGTAATTAGTTTACTGTCTTTATTTTCTTTTAAAACAGAAAGCGCTTTTTCAACTTGTTCGGAATGAATCTCTTTCATAAACATTATGGGTTACAATACATATTTCTGCGAATTGATTATATGAAATTCCATATCAGAACAATTCAGCAGCGAATTTACATAAAAACAAATATAAATGACATACGACCCCGAATGGGGTCGTATATTTTGGTACTATAAATAATTAATTTCTTAAGAACAGATTATGTTCCTGTATTATTCAGCATCATGTGCCAAACGGAAGCCTAAATGGGTAGTGTGGTTTACTGCTCTTGGTTCATAACGAGCCGAAACACGGCAAGATACTTCAAAATCTTTCCAACTACCGCCACGGGCTACGCGATAGCCGCCTATTGTAGGTCCTGTTGGGTCAACCTGTGTTATGTCCGCCATCGGATAAGCTCCATAAAGATCGCTACACCATTCCCAAACGTTACCACTCATATCATGAATTCCTAATTCATTTGCTTTTTTTAAGCCAACAGGATGAGTTCTACCGCCGCTGTTTCCTTGGTGCCAAGCAACATCGTTAAGATCATTGCTGCCGCTGAATTTGAATTTTTCGGTTTGCTTACCTCCGCGTGCTGCAAATTCCCATTCTGCTTCTGTAGCCAACCGGTAGTTTTTGCCGGTAATTGCATTTAATTTTTCTAAAAACTCCTCTACTTCAGCCCAAGTAACATTTTCAACAGGCAATAAATCATTACCTTGAAAGTGACTTGGATTGTATCTCATAACAGCGACCCATTCTTTTTGAGTTACAGGGTATTTAGCTATTTGATAATCTTTTGTTAATTGTACGTAATGAGTAGGTGATTCTCTGCCATCCGTAGGGCACTCGCCATCTGTACAGCCCATATAGAAAAAAGCATTAGTCTTTACCTCTATCATAACTATTACCGGAGGTTCCGGATCCGCCGCTACTGTAACCACACAAGTTGCTTGGTGGCCACCATCTACCGTAGTAACGGTAATTTTTGCCGTACCTGCACCTCTTGCGGTTACTACCCCTCTGTCATTTACTGTAGCTACACTCGAATTGTCACTATTCCATTTTATACTTTTGTTAACAGCATCGCCTGGCCACACAGTTGCTCTCAAAACTGTCGAATCGCCGATGTCAAGTGCTAAACTGGCTGCGCTGAGGGTTACGCTTTCAGCACGTTTTTCCTTGTTACAGGCAACAGCCGCTACAAACAATAATACTGCGACTGCGATGAGATTGAATAAATTTCTTTTCATAAGATTTTTATATTAGTTTTCCCCTACTCGTATGGCTTTTCGGGTTTCGCCTCATTTTATAATTAATTTTTGTCTTTCCAAATCAATGCTTATTGGCCACCCAAAAAGCACGCGCAAAAATACACAAATATTGAAATATTTGGTCACTTTAAACTTTTTTAAGTAAAAAAAAATTGTAGTGCAATTATTTTTTTGAAACATTGTAAATATATCGGATACCATTCACAGGAATGGTTATTTTTTTGGTGGCCATGTGCCGCGCCTGCCATAGAAGAATCCCAGATGATAACGCGCTGCAAAGTAATACACTACGTGCTTTAGCTTACCAAAAGGCAGATATAGAAACAATAGTGTAGCTACAAAGAAATAGGCGCAAATAATGCCGCTATGCGCCTCTGTAGAAAAATATTTATGAAAACATGCGTGAAAAGCATATATAAAGAACAATAATGCGGAGATTAAATGGAATAATGTAACTAAAACGACAGAGATATAATCATCCGCATGAGAAATAGGGCGTAGTTTTTTAGACACTATACGTTTGATTATTAAGCCGATTCCACAGCATGAACTGATTAATAAATATAGTGCAATCAATGAAGAAATTAAAGTATGTTGAAAGAAAAACCTCGAAGCTGCATAAGGAATGATATCATCAAGAATTAAAACCAAAAAGCAAAATAAGGCAATAAAAGAGCCAATATGAAACAATATGCCGGCAGCATAAGTAGGCAAATGTTTATATGCCGATTCTTTTTGCAACGGCGACATCGCGCCTGTGTTAGAATAGATGACACCAGCAGTTACATTTCCCGATTTTTCAGATAAATCTTTAGGAGCGCCTAATTTTATGAGGCGAAAAAACTGTATGAAACACATTGTTAAGCAAAACAATAGTGCAATGTAAGAAGCGTAAATAAAATAATTCATAATTAATAATTATAAAAATGTCAAAAAATAACCTGCAAAAGTAGAATATTTTTTGAATTATCATTACTTAACAAAAAATAGCTTTTTTTGCCAAGTTAAATTAAAGTTATGTTCATTACAATTGAAAATCTAAACAAAGCCATAGAGGTTGAATACGGCGCTTCTCTCTTGGAAGTCGCCAAAAACGAAAATATTACACTCCCCTACCCCATTTTGGGTGCGCTGGTTAACAACCAAGTACGCTCATTACAATATCAAGCACATAAGCCTTGTTGTGTTAAGTATTTTGACATTACCTCATCGTATGGCATCGGCGTATACACACGTTCGCTCTATTTTATTTTATTTGCATCTATTAAAGCGCTTTATCCGAGAGCAAAACTCAATATTTTACACTCCATTTCAGGAGGTAAATATTGTGAAATTGAAAATATACACCACCCCATCAATGAGTCGGTACTGTTGGCAATAAAAAACAAGATGGATGAGCTTATTGCTGCAAATCTTCCTTTTGTTCGTAAAGAAGTTCCTTATAATGAAGCTATTGAAGTTTTTAAAAAACAAGGTTTTGAAAAAGAAAAATCCATTTTTAGTGAAACAAATAAGATGTATCTCACTATTCATCAATTAGGTGATGCGGTTAATTACTATTATGGTAGTTTACTTCCTTCCACAGGCTATATAACACTCTACGGATTAGAGTTGTACGAACATGGGTTATTATTAAAAATTCCCAATCGCAAGCGACCGGATGTTATTCCGCAAACCCGGAAAATGTCCAAGTTGTTTCATGTATACAAACAGTTTAAAGAATGGAGCAATAAGTTAAATATACCTTATATCTATGATTTAAACGAAAAAATTAACTCCGGGCAAGTGGGCGAACTCATTCTTACTACCGAAGCGCTTCAAGAAAAAGTGTGGGCAAATGTGGCAGATGAAATTCATCGTAAAGAGGCGAAAATGGTGCTCATTAGCGGTCCGTCAAGCTCGGGAAAAACAACTTCTTGCAAGCGACTTTCCGTGCAATTGGGCGTAATTGGCTATCACCCTGTGCAAATTTCGGTGGATGATTTCTTTGTGGAACGTGAAGAATCACCACGGGATAAAAATGGAAATTATGATTTTGAAGCCTTAGAAGCAATTGATTTAAAATTATTTAATGAAACTTTAGACAGGCTGCTCGCAGGCGAAGAAGTAGAACTTCCTACGTTTAACTTTCAATTGGGAACAAAAGAGTGGAAAGGCAAGAAAGTGGCAATGCAAGGAAATTCGATTTTAGTTATTGAAGGCATTCATTGTTTAAATCCTAAGTTAACCGCCTCTATTGTAGAAGATGTTAAATATAAAATATTTGTTTCGGCACTTACCTCGCTTTCCGTGGATAGTCAAAATCCGATTCCAACCACCGATACTCGATTAATTAGAAGAATTATTCGCGACTTTAATTATCGCGGATACTCTGCATTAGACACGTTGAGGCGTTGGCAAAGTGTGCGCGACGGTGAAGAGAAAAATATTTTTCCCTATCAAGAAAATGCGGATATTATGTTCAACACTTCGTTAATTTACGAATTGGCAGTTTTGCGTCCTTACGCCATGCCTATCTTAATGGCAGTGCCGGAATATGAACCGGAGTTTGCAGAAGCCATTCGATTAATCAAATTTTTGGGCTTCTTCAAACCGATTAGTGATAATATGATTCCGGGAACTTCTATTTTGCGGGAGTTTGTGGGTGGAAGCAAGTTTAGTTATTAAATGAAACAGCTGAGGCTACGCCTCAGCTGAACATAAAAAAAGGCTCTTCTTGCAAGAGCCTTTTTTGTAACGCAGCAGGGGTGTTGCCCCTACAAATGACTATTGTTTCACAAATTTCTTAACAACACTCGTGCCATTATCTAAAATAACACGAACGAAGTAAACGCCACTCGTTAGTTTCGATACGTCTAAAGTTGTCGTATTTCCGACATTAGATTGTGTAAGAACAGTTTGTCCCAAAAAGCTAATTACTTCAATGTTGCGGAAGTTATTTTCTGCTGAAATAGTGATATTATTTTTCGCCGGATTGGGAGCAATAGAGAATTCTGTTTTTGTATTTTCAGTCATGCTGATTATTAAGTCTGGGCCACATTCAACTGAATGGCATACCTTTTTAGCTCCTACTATGTTTGATATATATACCCAATTATATACTGCTGAAACACAATACAGATGTATACCGGTAGTGTCGGCAATTTCGTAGGTGGTAACACCAGAACCAACTTGCCCCACTTTTACATTCTCTCTGTAAATATTATAGTGTTGTAATTCAAGCTGAATTCCATCTTTATCCACTACAAAAGCTTCAAGGCACCAGTTGCCTGTTAAACTTGTAAATAGCGTTTCCGCATCATGCCATGCCCCTTGATGGAACAATTTATTTTTTCCGGGTACAATAGGACCGTTATCGTAAGCAGCAGGAGTTCCGCCTAATACATTGCTATGAATTCCTATCCATAATTCTAATGTCGGATTGATATCTACAGGAGTTTCCATGACAAACTCATTCCAAGCTCCTTCAACAAGTTCATCGAAAACTACTTCCTTGCTGTACAATTCTGTTGGTTCAGTCCCTTGATAGATTTTTAACGTATAAGTACCGGCAGAAACAGGTGGTAGCACAAATTTCATTTTTGCTACTTTATGGCCGCTCTTTATGCCTAAATCGTCTAATTCTGCGGGAGTCCAAATGGCAGCCCAAATACAATCCCACATCGTACCTATTCCAAGACCTCCTTGATATCCGCTTGTTGAATGAGTAATCCATTCACCTTGAGTTTCTACTAAGTCCGGTGCATCCCAAGTAAGTGTTACTATCGCATCTTCGTTACAAGTACCTTCTAAGTTTTTAACCGGATTTGCTCTTTTAAGCGTAGTAGTATACTCTACTCTTTCCGGAGTACAATTATTATTGTAAACAGCTGCTACTCCAAATGTATAAGTATTTCCCAGTGTTAATCCTGTTGTAATTAAATATTCGAGTGTAGTAATATTTGTTGGTGTCAATAATGTATTTCCATTATAAACTCTATAACCTATTGGGCTTCCGGGCGCCGCTGCCCATGTAAGTTTAATTTCCGTATCAGATTGCTCTGCTTGCAAGTTGGTAATAGTAGGGCATGCCACTGCTATAAACTCAATAGTATCGATTACTCTTACCGGAGTACAATGATTATTGTAAATAGCCTCTACGCCTAATACGTGTTTTCCCGGAGCTAAGCCTGTAACTAAATATTCGGGAGTTGTAACGTTTGCCAATAAAGTATTGCCATTATAGATATTGTAGCCGGCCGCGGATTCGGCGGGTGCCCATGTAAGTTTCATATCCAAGTCTATTTGTTCTGCCTGTAGATGGGTAATTTCAGGACAATTCGGCAATTCCCATCCCAAAACGCAAACATTTTGTATGAGAGTCATCAATGTCCATTTATTACCAATAATATTTCGGGCTATGAACATTCCTCCGCCGGCTTCATCGTTTTTGATATATCCGGAATCTACAAGATTCAAACTGGTAGCAGTTTGCATTCCTGTCGCCAGGTCGATCTGACGAATTGTAGCATCTGCATATCGCATCGCATCAATTGTCCATAAATAATTACCTTCCATTGTACTATAAAATGCAGTTCCAAAAATAGAAGTGAGTCCATGGGTCGCTGCCGGTATCTCACGTATCACATCACCGCTTCTATTTACTAAATAGAGTACATCCGGATTAGGAGAGCCAAGCCAGTCGCCTACCCAAAATCCGCCATTTCCACCATCTGCGGTAGGATCAAAAGTACAGTGGCGTGCTTGTATTCCTTCCGGCAAAGTAATCGTTTCAAGAATTACCCGAGCAGTCATGTCAAGTTTCCAAATTTTATTGGTCGCACCTGAAGCGTAGAAATGGGTTCCATCGTGAGTTAAGGCGCGCAATACAGGAAGCTCGGGAATCGTAATGGTGATTGGATTTGTTAAAGTAAGAACTCCCGATGATTGGCTTATAGATTTAGTCAACCTTGTGATGGTTGCGTGTTGCCAATTACCAACATAAAAAAATTGTCCATCGCTGGCAATCGCTGTGGAGCCGTTTTTTGGGAAATGATCACCGCTAGCGTTAAATTGTAGTGGGAACCATCCTGTTCCTGATTTCGATGGGTTGTCGCCGGCAACTTTGTCTACGGTAACTGCAACCGCCGGGCTAGTTTCTGATGCGCTAACTGGGGTTTTTTGTGCATTAACCCCTATACATAGCACTGTTACAAGCACTATGCACATTGTTCTTAGTAAAACTTTTCTCATAAAAAATAAATATTGGTTAATAACTTTTAATGTTTGTTTTTTCAGCCCGCAAAGATACTTTTTTTTTAATATATAAATTCTCAAATTTTCATATACTTTTGCCCGCATCAAAAAATAAAAGTATGAAGCATGTTTTAGTTATTGGCGCAAGCGGGCAAATTGGCTCAGAGTTGGTGCTTGCATTACGTAATAAATTGGGTGGTAATCACGTAGTCGCTTCGGATCTTCGCTATCCTTTGGCTGAGGAACTTGCCGAAGGAGGACCTTTTTGCAAAATTGATGCTACGCAAGCACAAGAGATTGCCGACGTTGTTAAAAAATATGATATTGACACTATTTATAATTTAGCCGCTATTTTATCAGCAACGGCAGAAGCAAACCCAATGCTGGGCTGGAATATCGGTATGGGAAGTTTGCTCAATTGCTTAGAAGTTGCGCGTGAATACAAAACGGCGCTGTTTACGCCAAGCTCTATCGGCGCATTCGGACCGGAAACGCCGGCAAATAAAACGCCACAAGATACCATTCAACGTCCTAAAACAATTTATGGGGTAAGTAAAGTAGCAGGCGAGTTGCTTTCCGATTACTATTTTAAACGTTTTGGGGTGGACACGCGTTCCGTACGTTACCCCGGATTGATTTCAAATAAAACTTTACCCGGCGGAGGCACAACAGATTACGCCGTCGAGATTTATTACGCCGCGGTAAAAGGCGAAAAATTTGTTTGCCCGTTGAAAAAAGGCACTTTTATGGATATGATGTATATGCCCGATGCCCTTGATGCCGCGATTGATTTAATGGAAGCAGATCCTACGCGCTTAATCCATCGCAACTCTTTCAACGTTACGGCAATGAGCTTCGATCCAGAGGTTATTTACAATGAAATTAAAAAACATTATCCCAATTTTGTGATGGAGTACGATGTAAATCCTTTAAAGCAAGGCATCGCCGATTCTTGGCCCAACAGCATGGACGATTCGTGCGCCCGCGAAGAGTGGGGCTGGAATCCCAAATACAACTTGGCTTCCATGACCGAAGATATGCTAAAAGAGCTGAAAAAGAAATTGCTATAGTTTTTCTAAAACGATAGAATCATGTATATCATTGGAATTGCAGGCGGTTCAGGCTCCGGAAAAACATCTGTTGTAAAAAAAATCATTAAATGCTTTCCCAATGAAAGCGTGTGTGTTTTATCGCAAGATGCTTACTATAAAGATAATGGTATCCTTACACAAGCAGAACGCGAACAAATCAATTTCGATCACCCCAATTCGATAGAATTTTCCTTGCTAAACAAGCATATTCATGATTTGAAAACCGGAAAAGCAATTGAGATGCCCATTTATTCTTACATTACTTGCTCGCGGCAGAAAGAAACAATTCCCATTGTGCCCGGGAAGGTGGTTATTGTAGAAGGTATTTTAATATTTACCGATTCTGCACTCTGTGATATGCTTGATTTGAAGGTTTTTGTAGATACGGAAGCCGATGAGCGGCTTATCAGAATTATTCAACGCGATGTAAATGAAAGAGGAAGGGGTTTAGATAAATCCATTCGACATTATGAAAAATTTGTAAAGCCTATGCACCAAACATTTATAGAGCCATCTAAAAAATATGCCGATATTATCATTCCTGAAGGCGGGCACAACGCAAAAGGCATTGATATTCTGATTTCTAAAATCAAATGGATGTTACAAGAAGCGTAATGAGGCTGCACATTGCCATCCCTGCCCTTGATGAATTGGACTTTTTGCCACACACACTTGCTGCTATTGCTAATCAAAAAGCGAGTTTCCCTTTTTTAGTATATGTTTGTGTTAACCAGCCGGATGATTGGTGGAATAATACAGAAAAAACAGAAATCTGCCAAAATAACCAAAAACTCCTTAAATTCCTTAATGACTTTAAAGACTTTAGCATACACGTTATTGATAAAACCTCTAAAGGAAACGGCTGGAAAAATAACGAACACGGTGTAGGTTGGGCACGGAAAACATTGTTTGAAGAAATTTTTAAAACAGCAAACGATGAAGATATTATTGTCAGTTTAGATGCCGATACGCTATTTAGCGAGTTTTATTTTCAATCTATTGGAGAAAATTTTATTCAGAATAAAATTGAAGTGCTTTCTCTACCTTATTATCACAAACTTACAGAAGATGAAAGCACCAACCGCGCCATTTTGCGTTATGAAATTTTTATGCGCAACTATTTCATCAACATGCACCGCATTGACTCTCCTTACACATTTACTGCCATTGGCTCTGCCATTGCCTTGAAAGTAAAAGCGCTACGAAAAATTCGAAATATAACACCCCTTAGTAGCGGCGAAGATTTTTATCTTTTACAGAAACTACGGAAAATGACGCCCATTTCAAATAGCAACTCCGAAAAGGTGTATCCTGCTACGCGATTTTCCACCCGCGTACCTTTCGGCACAGGACCTGCCATGATTAAAGGAAACAGCGGAAATTGGGAAAGTTACCCCATCTACCATCATTCATTATTTGATAAAATTAAAGAAACATACAACATTATCCCCGAGCTTTTCACTGAAGATAAAAATACTGAATTTATCCATTTTCTAAAAGAACAATACAAAACCGATGACTTATGGAGTCCATTGCGTAAAAATTTTAAAATGCTACCGCAATTTACGCGTGCATTTCATGAAAAAGCGGATGGATTACGCATCCTGCAATTTTTAAAAATTAAAAATAACGAGCTGAATATTAGCGATGAACGGGCATTATTGGAAAATCTTGCTATTTTCTATAGTTTATATAAACTACCCCGTCTCGCTTCGCAAGACACCCCTTCAAATTTTGAAGGGGATTTTTCGGCATTACCTGTTTCTGAACTGAATCTTCTTAGAAACAAATTGTTTGAGATAGAAACGACATTACGATAATCTATAAAATATTGCTGTTTTTGTAGCGTTCTTTTAGTCTATGAAACATTTAAGACATTTATTTCTATGTTTTTTATTTTGCCCATTATCTCTTATCGGGCAAGATATTACCTTGGAAATCTCTTCCACACCATCTACATGTTTTGCAAACGGAACCATCACCATTACACTGAGAGGAAGTGATGTGGGCAATCTGTCGCAAATTAATTATACTGTGGAAAATATCACCACTTCAGAAGAGCCGCGTCCCGGAGGTCCCGTTTTTGAAAATCTATCCAGCGGAAACTACTCTGTTGTTATGCAGGCTTTTTTTCAAACGACAACACCCATAGAAAGAAAAGGGACTACAACAGTATCAGGAAATTACATTGCTCCTACAGCTTTTAAAGTAAATGATGCAGGATTGATTGGTACACGAAAAACATTTAGTTGTAGAAACACCGGAAGGGTAGTATTCGAAATTACAGGAGGTGCATTTCCTTATGTTATTGAAACATACTTAAATTCATCTTTACTTAAAACAGAGACGTTTGAAACCTACCAAAACTCCGGAACCGACAGAAATTTGCCCGACTTTAAAGACTATTATAATATTGAAAATCTTCCTGCCGGCAATTTTACTTTCAAAATCAAAGATGGATGTGATTATGGATTGCCCGACATTTCAGAAAACGTAAGTTACGTTTCCGGAAACTTCGCCTGCCAAAATATTTCTATAATACCAAGTAGCAATATAAATCATAATAACATTGTAAATATTAATTTTGGAGCAACGACTACCGATCTTAACAAATATTATTATGACCAAGTGCATAGAAATATTCCTTGGTGGGAATACACCTATTCGTTTGACGGAGGAACCGAAAAAGATTGGAAAAACATTCCGTCCAATTGGAACATTTTTGATACGGTAACCTCCGCTACTAAATACTGCGACTTTTGGAGTAAAAACTATCAAATACAAGTCAGAGTGAAAGAATGTGTCGAAAATGCTTGTAGTACAACGAATAGAGCAAACTATTCGGGACATGTTGTAATGTTTGCAGGCAATATTTACGATCCGGTTTCAAGTTGCGTAGATGAAGAAAAAATGAGGCTTACCATAGGTTTTAATAGTGGTAGGGAATTTTTCACGGCTCCCATCTATTGTAAAGTCACACATCGCCTTTCCGGAGAGGTTTTAGTAGAGGAATCTATCAATGCACGCAGTTGGAATTGGGTTGGAATTGTTGACAGAGATAGAGCTGATGATACTTTGCATGTTAAAATTAATGACGCAAATGGCTGTTCTTTAATCGATGGAAACTATCAAATTCCGCCGCCTCCGGAAACGGAATGGCCTTGCTACAATTTTAGTCCGATATGTAATAGCGCATCTGACTATGATTATATTTGCTGGCTTTGGACTGAATGCAACAATTCTTACGGAAAGCCACCGGATGGAACTAAGATAGAGCTTGTTGCAAGTCCAAATGGGAATCATTATAATTTTAGTGCAACTTATAATTATAGCCAAAACAGTTGGAATATCACACAAGACAACTACTCCAATTTTACTATTGTTTTAGATGGTAACTGTGCCATCTATTTACAAAGCAAAGATCTCTATTCCGGAACTTATCGCTGGTACATTACCGATAATTGTGGCAGGAGTGACACTATGCAAAGGAATTATCAGTTTTTTAGATATGAAGTTGAAGAGCCACTTACCTTCAATATACAAACCACTTGTACAGGAAAAATATATGCACCTAAAGTAAAATTAACAAGAATACGAAAAGGGGATGGGCTTAGCGTATCTATGCCGGTTTCTTTTAGAGTGACCGGTGTCGCAGGAGGTTTTTTCCCAAGCGCCGGAATTTGCAACACTCATCATGTAACACTTGTTATTCCGGGTAACTATCAAATGCGCTTTTACTTAGGCGAAACCGACATATCGTGCTTGATCCCCTCGCAACCCATGACATACGCCTACAATGCTTTAACTTTAAAAAATGCGTACGGTTACGCTTGTGATGACGGGATAAACAAAGTAACAAAAGTGGTAGTAACTGTTGATTCCACTTCGGGAATGCCACCTTATCAGTTTGAACTCTTTGGTTTAAACGGCGTGCCTATCGCTTCAAATACTACCGGTATTTTTTATGATGCCGGCGCTCCGGATGCAACTTTGTTTGTAAGAATAACGGATCAATGCGGCACATCTATTGATAATCAGAGAGTTAAAATTGCAAACTTAGAATCAGGCGCCTCTGTAGCTTTTGCCGCCAATACGAATATTTGCATTGGAGATGATATTCGGTTGCTTGGTGTTCCTTTGGTGGGCGCTCAGGTGGGATATCACTGGGAAGGTCCGGAGAATTTCTCAAGTCAAAACAAGGATCCCATCATCCATAACTCAACTCTAAGTCATGAAGGATATTACACTTTATCTATCTCAGGATTAGAATGTTCAATCATAGACAGTGTTTATATTACGATTATGCCGCCCGATACAGGATATATTGTAGATTTTGTTTGTCGCGGCAGCCGGTATACGCACTACGGTTTTGACATTGATTCTTTGGATACTCCCGACACCACTTACGTATTTTATCAATCTAATTTGTTAACTTACAGAAACTGCGATAGTACCGCATGCTTGCTCCTCACAGTAAGGGATTATGCTTTCTTATCTATTGAACCTGTGGGCGAAATTTGCGCGGATGAACCGTACATTACTTTGCCCTATAATTTTTATGACGAAGAAAAGATTTTCTATAATATTCAATTTAATGATGAGGCGTTGATGCAAGGTTTTCAAAACATTGATTCAGGTCAAATAACTCATAGTAACTACTTTACCATTCCTATGCCACGTGGTTTTGATAAACAAGATTATGTGATACCTCATAGCAATTATGCCGCTTCTATATTTGTAAACAATGGCAAGTGTAATTCGCGGATTTTTGAATTTCCAATTCAAATTTCATATCCCGGCTGGATTCTAGAGCAAAAATGGAACGATGTACTTGCTTTGTTAAACGAAAGATACAATGGCGGTTATACTTTTTCTGAATATGAGTGGTTTAAAAACGGCACAAAATTAGAAGGTAAAAACGGCTCATACATTTACATTTTACCCACTTTAGAATTTGGCGCTGAATATAGAGCGCGTTTAACCAGAACTTTAGATGGAGAAACGTTTTTCACTTGCCCGTTAGTTCCCGAATATCGCCCGGGCATGAAAGTATATCCGCAGCTTGTTACTCAAAACGAGCCGGTGTATATTGAAACACAGCAAAGTGGAACTGTTTTGGTTTGGAATTTGTTAGGACAAAAAATAACACAGCATCCTATTTTTGAACATCAAGTGAATAAAATATATTTGAATAAAACCGGATTCTTTTTATTGGAGGTTATTCCGGAAAATTTACCCGGACAAACATTTAAAATCATTGTAAGATAACGTAGATGCAAAAAAAGATGAATCGGTTTTGGATATTGTTTTTGTTCATTATAACGAACTTTTTTTTGCTATTTCAACATGCTAATGCGCAACACCATAAACATTCTTTAATGTTGTGGTGTGAAGCCGGTTACTCCGCATTTTTCACACAATGGGAGGGTTTAAAAAATATGGGCAACATTGGCAGTGGAATTGGCTTTGGCTACAACGCATTGTTTTGGAACCATTTTATCGTTGCTGTTGGCGTTGAATATGTTTCTCTTAATTCCTCCACTCGTCCCACCAATTTGGTTTTTTATAAAGATTTAATAGATACCGAAGAGGACGAATATGTTATGAGATATTCGCTGCAAAAGTTTGTACAATTAGACAGAACACATAATGTTTTTGTTCCCATCTATGTTGGTTTTCAAACGGCACAGAGAAAAACCAATTTTTTCTTTCAAGCCGGAGGAAAAATCGGATATATGTTTTCTGCAAATTACAATACCAAAATGACTTCTTATACAACCGTTGGCATATACGACCGCTTTTTTGATCATTTTGAAAATATGCCTAACCATTTTTTCGATACTAAAAAATACTCTAAAAGAGAAGAGTTGAATTTGAATAGACTGCAAGCTGTTGTTTCATTAGAATTAGGAGTTGAATTAGCATCGATATTTCCCAAAAACGCCATGCGCATCAGCTTTTTTGCAGATTATGGCGTACTCAACCGCCAAAGTTCCGAAATGCGACAAATGCAAAATGAATTGGTTGCTTTTGAGCAAATTCCTAACCTAATTCATGTGAATAGTTTGTATGAAACAAATCTAAAGCGTTCTGCAAACACAACTTCGTTTTTTACAGGTGTAAAAATAACGTTGCTTTTTGATGTAACAAGATCGTCGAATTGTGCACCTAAAAGGAAGAAATAATCAAGTGATACAACTTGACAAACTACGCCTTCCCTCCCGTATTCCCCATAATCGGAATCACCTCCTGCTGATTATCCACAATCTTCCCATTCTTCTGCTCAAATTTTTGCACATTATCCTGCAAAGCAAACAGCAAGCGTTTCGCATTTTGCGGGGTTAATATGATGCGCGAACGCACATTACCTTTCGGAAGTCCGGGCATGAGCGCCACAAAATCCAAAATAAATTCGGCATGAGAATGGGTAATGATCGCTAAGTTTGAATATACGCCTTGCGCAATTTCTTCACTTAAATGGATGTCTATTTTTTGTTCTTGTTGTTGCATAGTTTACATTTTTGAGGCCATTAATGTTTCATATTCTTCTTTAGAACTTACTTGAATATGTTGATATTCTTTCAATCCCGTTCCTGCCGGAATGAGGTGTCCCACAATTACGTTCTCTTTCATACCCGCCAGCGTGTCGGTTTTTGCGCTAATGGCTGCATCGGTCAATACTTTCGTAGTTTCCTGGAACGAAGCCGCAGAGATAAAGCTGCGCGTTTGAAGAGACGCACGTGTAATACCTTGCAAAATAGGACGACCGGTTGCCGGACGCGCATCGCGCACTTCTACCAAACGCAAGTCTTTACGTTTCAATATAGAGTTTTCATCGCGTAAGCGTTTGGCATTGATAATTTGTCCTTTATGAAATTCTGCAGAATCGCCTTCTTCTACTACCACTTTCTTTTCCCAAATCATGTCGTTTTCTTCTTGAAAGTCAATCTTATTCACCAACTCACCTTGTAAGAATTTAGTATCACCCGGATCATCAATTTCCATTTTACGCATCATTTGGCGTACGATTACTTCAAAGTGCTTATCATTGATTTTCACCCCTTGTAAACGGTAAACCTCCTGAATTTCATTCACAATATACTCTTGCACTTTCATAGGTCCTTTGATGTTTAAGATGTCCGCAGGCGTTAATACACCTTCCGAAAGCGGCGTACCGGCTTTCACATAATCGTTTTCTTGCACCAAAATTTGTTTTGATGTAGGAATAAGATACGTTTTTTCCTCATCTGTTTTGGAAACTACTCTTACAGAACGATTACCTCTTTTCAATTTTTTATCGAATTGAACGATACCGTCAATTTCTGCTACTACTGCCGGATCTGAGGGGTTACGCGCTTCAAACAACTCGGTAACACGCGGAAGACCTCCCGTGATGTCGCCCGATTTTCCGAAAGCACGCGGTATTTTAACGAGAATTTCACCCGAATCAATCTTTTGTCCAACTTCAACCGCCAAACGAGCGCCCACCGGAATGTCAAAAGTTTTAATCAATTCACCTTTGTCATCCAAAATTAAAATGGCAGGGTTACGTACTTTTAAACGACTATCTACAATCACTTTATCGCGAATGTTGGTTTGTTCGTCGGTCTCTACTCTATAGGTAATACCTTCGATAATATCTTGAAAATCAATCGTACCGGGTACGTCGGAAAGAATAAGCGCATTAAACGGATCCCATTCGGCAATCAAATCGCCTTTTTTCACATGGTCTCCATGTTTGTAATATAAGTTCGATGCGTAAGGAATATTTGCAGAAGATAATGCAATACCTGTTTTCAAATCAATGATTTTCAGCTCAGCCGAACGACCGATAACTTTAAGGTACGGTTTTCCATTCTCATCAACTTTATCCAAGTAACGAAGCTCGTCAATGCTTAATACCCCATCAAATTTTGCTTCAATTTTGCTGTTTGCGGCAATGTTACCGGCAACCCCTCCCACGTGGAACGTACGGAGTGTTAACTGCGTACCCGGCTCACCAATAGACTGAGCAGCAATAATACCTACCGCCTCTCCCATTTGCACCATTTTTCCGGTAGCCAAGTTTCTACCATAACATTTTTGGCAAACCCCTACTTTAGCTTCGCAAGTGGGTACCGAACGAATCTCCACCTCTTCAATAGGCGATTCGGCAATTTTATAGCAATATTCTTCGTTCAACTCTTCGCCCGCTTTCACAATAATTTCACCGGTAAGCGGATTATAAACATCGTGAAGGGTAACGCGACCTAACAATCTGTCAGACAACGTTTCTACAACTTCTTCGTTTTTCTTTAAAGCACTGATAACCATACCGCGTAATGTACCACAATCCTCTTCCGTAATAATTACGTCATGAGAAACGTCTACCAAACGACGGGTCAAATATCCTGCATCAGCGGTTTTTAATGCCGTATCTGCCAAACCTTTACGTGCACCGTGCGTTGAAATAAAATACTCCAATACCGAAAGACCTTCTTTAAAGTTAGATAAGATGGGGTTTTCGATAATTTCACCGCCACCTGCACCGGCTTTTGTAGGTTTCGCCATCAATCCACGCATACCGGAAAGCTGACGTACCTGCTCCGAAGATCCACGCGCACCGGAGTGGCGCATCATGTGCACAGGGTTAAATCCTTGTCTGTCTTCTTCAATCTGTCTTAATAACAGATCATTCAAGCGACGTGTCGTGTTCGACCAAATGTCAACTACCTGATTATAACGCTCGTTATTCGTAATCCAACCCATGTTATAGTTCATGGTAATTTCATCAATCTTGTTATTTGAATCTGCGATTAATGCCGCTTTTTCTTTCGGTATAATCACATCGCCCAAGTTAAACGAAAGTCCGCCTTCAAATGCCATACGGAAACCCAAATCCATAATATCATCCAAAAATCTTGCGGTTTTTGCATTGCCGGCTTTAATAAGCACCTCGCCGATAATATCACGTAATGATTTTTTGGTTAACAGTTCATTCACAAAACCATACTCTCGTGGAACCACTTGGTTGAAAATTACTCTACCTACTGTGGTTTTAATACGCACCATTTTGCCGTCGCCATTCAAATTTACCCTACATTCGATGAGTGCATTCAAGTGGAGACGTTTTTCATTATACGCAATAATCACTTCTTCAGGAGAATAGAAAATTTTTCCTTCACCTAAAACAGGTTTTTCCGGAGTAGAATGCAATTCTTTCGTAATATAATACAACCCCAATACCATGTCTTGTGAAGGCACTGTTACAGGCGCTCCGTTGGCGGGATTTAAGATATTGTGCGAAGCCAACATCAACATTTGTGCTTCTAAGATAGCGGCATTGCCCAGTGGAACGTGTACTGCCATCTGGTCACCGTCAAAGTCAGCGTTAAACGCCGTACAGGTTAGCGGGTGAAGACGGATTGCCTTACCTTCTACCAAACGTGGTTGAAATGCCTGAATACCAAGCCTGTGCAGTGTAGGAGCACGGTTCAGCAACACCGGATGACCTTTCATTATATTCTCCAAAATTTCCCACACAACCGGCTCTTTTTTATCTACAATTTTTTTAGCCGATTTAACGGTTTTCACCAAACCTCTTTCTAATAATTTGCGAATAATGAATGGCTTAAACAGCTCGGCAGCCATATCTTTCGGAATACCACATTCATTCAATTGTAATTCAGGTCCTACCACAATTACCGAACGACCGGAGTAATCCACACGTTTACCTAACAAATTTTGACGGAAACGTCCTTGTTTTCCTTTTAAACTATCGGACAGTGATTTTAATGCACGATTCGATTCTGTTTTAACTGCATTGGTTTTCTTCGAGTTATCGAATAATGAATCTACAGCTTCCTGCAACATACGTTTTTCATTACGCATGATTACATCGGGCGCTTTAATCTCTATCAATCTTTTTAAACGATTGTTACGAATGATTACACGGCGATACAAATCGTTCAAATCGGAAGTAGCGAAACGACCGCCATCCAATGGCACCAACGGACGAAGTTCGGGCGGAATAACCGGGATAATCTTCAAAACCATCCACTCCGGTTTGTTCACAGCACGTCTTCTACTATCACGGAACGCTTCATAAACATGCAATCTTTTAAGGATTTCCTGTTTTCTTTGTTGAGAGGTTTCGTTATTTGCTTTATCTCTTAAATAAAACGATTCGGCATCCAAATCAATATTGGTTAACAAATCGAAAATACCCTCCGCACCCATTTTGGCAATAAATTTATTGGGATCGGTATCATCCAATAATTTATTCTCGGGCGGTAAATTTTCGGTGATGTTAAAATATTCATCTTCTGCTAACAAAGTGAGTCTTTTAACTGTATCGCTTTCAGCAACACCGGGTTGCACTACCACATATCTTTCGTAATAAATCACCGAATCTACTTGTTTCGCAGATAGCCCCAAAAGTGCAGCAATTTTGTTGGGCAACGATTTGAAGAACCAAATGTGCGCCACAGGAACCACCAATTGAATATGCCCTAAGCGTTCTCTACGCACTTTGCGTTCAGTAACTTCCACGCCGCAGCGGTCGCAAACGATGCCTTTATAACGAATACGTTTGTATTTTCCGCAGTGACATTCCCAGTCTTTTACCGGACCGAAAATCTTCTCGCAAAACAAACCTTCCCGTTCGGGTTTGTAAGTTCTGTAGTTGATGGTTTCCGGTTTTAGCACTTCGCCAAACGATTGTTCCAAAATAGTTTCCGGCGCTGCCAAACTAATAGTGATTCTCGAAAATTCTTTTCTTGTGTTTGTATCTTTTTTTACTGCCATATTTATAGTGATTAGTGGTTAATGATTAATGGTTAATGATTAATCAAATTTTATATCTAATGCTAAGCCGCGTAACTCGTTCACCAATACGTTAAACGATTCCGGTAACCCCGGCGTAGGCATGTTATCGCCTTTCACAATCGCTTCGTACGTTTTGGCTCTTCCTACCACGTCGTCCGATTTTACGGTAAGGATCTCTTGAAGGATGTTGGCGGCGCCAAACGCTTCAATTGCCCAAACCTCCATCTCTCCAAAACGTTGTCCTCCAAATTGCGCTTTACCGCCTAACGGCTGTTGCGTAATGAGCGAGTACGGTCCAATAGAACGCGCGTGCATTTTGTCGTCTACCATGTGATGCAGCTTAATCATGTAAATGTAACCTGCCGTTACTTTTTGGTGGAATTTCTCGCCGGTTTCGCCGTCGTACAATTGCACGTTTCCGTTTTGCGGAAGTTGCGCTTGGCCCATCAGATCATTGATTTGCTCAATGGATGCACCATCGAAAATAGGCGTTGAAAACTTCATATTCAACGTTTTGCCTGCCCAACCTAAAACGGTTTCGTAAATTTGTCCCAAATTCATACGCGAAGGCACACCCAACGGGTTCAACACGATGTCCACCGGAGTTCCGTCTTCCAAGAAAGGCATATCTTCTTCGCGCACAATTTTCGCAACAATACCTTTGTTTCCGTGGCGTCCTGCCATTTTATCTCCAACTTTCAGCTTACGTTTTTCAGCAATATAAACTTTCGCCATTTGCACAATACCGCTCGGAAGCTCGCTACCAATCGTGGCATCAAATTTTTCGCGCGTTTCTAAAGAATAGTAGTAACGTTCTTTCGCTAAAAAGTTTCGGATGGTATCCGCTACTAATTGGTTTACCTTAGCGTCGTTCGTCCATTTAGAAACACTTATAGTTGTATAATTAACACCTATCAGCATTTTTTGCGAGAATTTTGCGCCTTTTGAAATGATCACATTTTTCATGTTATCATATACATTGTGCGAAATTTTTCCGTCTAATATTTTGTACAACTTAGCTACTAACTCATCTTTGAGGTCACCTTTAATCTTACCATATTTGGCTTCAATTTCCGAAACCATATCTTTGTCGCGCGTTCTTGTTTTTCTGTCTTTTACCAAACGAGACATCGATTTTGCACCAATCACAACTCCTTTCATGGAAGGAGGCGCTTTTAGAGAAGCATCTTTTACATCGCCGGCTTTATCACCGAAGATCGCACGCAATAGTTTTTCTTCAGGAGTAGGATAAGATTCACCTTTTGGTGTAATTTTTCCAATCAAAATATCACCCTCTTTCACTTCCGCACCAATGCGAATCAAACCGTCTTCCGTCAAATCTTTAGTAGCATCCGAAGAAACATTGGGAATATCGCTGGTTAACTCTTCGATACCACGCTTTGTATCACGTACTTCCAGGGTAAATTCTTCAATATGAATAGAAGTGAAAATATCTTCTTTCACCACTTTTTCGGAAATCACAATCGCGTCCTCAAAATTGTATCCTTTCCAAGGCATGAACGCCACCATCATGTTTCTTCCCAGCGCTAATTCGCCTTCTTTTGTAGCGTAACCTTCCGTAATCACATCGCCCTTCACTACTTTCTGTCCTTTTTTCACCGTGGGCTTAATGTTGATACAAGAATTTTGGTTGGTTCTTTTAAACTTAGGCAGTTCATACTCTTTAACATGCGAGTCGAAACTAACCAATTTTTCGTTTTCCGTATAATCGTAGTTAATTCTAATTCTTTCACCATCAACATATTCTACGGTTCCTGTTCCTTCTGCGCGAATTTGCGAGCGAGAATCTAATGCTACTTGTTTTTCCAATCCGGTACCTACAATCGGCACTTCGGGACACAAGAGCGGCACCGCTTGGCGCATCATGTTCGAGCCCATCAAAGCACGGTTCGCGTCGTCGTTTTCCAAGAACGGAATTAACGAAGCCGCTATAGATGCGATTTGGTTGGGCGCAATATCTATCAAATCCACTTGTTCTTTAGCAACAATCGGATAATCTGCAAGTTGACGCGCTTTTATTTTGTCATCCAACTCACCTTTCTCGCTAATATCGGTTTTTGCTTGTGCAATAATTTTATTTTCTTCTTCTTCCGCACTTAAATAGATGGCGGCTTCATCCATTTGCACTACACCGTCTGTTACTTTTTTATACGGTGTTTCAATAAATCCCAATTTATTAATTTTGGCAAACACGCAAAGCGATGAAATCAATCCGATGTTCGGACCTTCGGGCGTTTCAATCGTACACAAACGACCGTAGTGCGTGTAATGCACGTCGCGCACCTCGAAACCTGCCCTCTCTCTTGATAAACCGCCGGGTCCCAACGCAGAAATTCTTCTTTTATGGGTAATTTCCGAAAGCGGATTGGTTTGATCCATGAATTGAGATAACTGGTTGGTTCCGAAGAACGAATTAATTACCGAAGAAAGAGTTTTTGAGTTAATCAAATCGCCGGGGATAAATACTTCGTTATCACGAACATTCATTTTTTCACGAATGGTTCTTGCCATACGCGCCAATCCAATACCAAATTGGTTTGACAATTGTTCGCCCACTGTTCTCACACGACGGTTGCTCAAGTGGTCAATGTCATCCACCTCTGTTTTCGAGTTGATTAACTGTACCAAATGGCGAATAATCGAAATAATATCTTCTTTGGTTAAAATTCTTGTATCAATCGGAGTAGTCAATCCTAATTTTTTATTGATACGGTATCTACCCACCTCGCCCAAATCGTAGCGTTTATCAGAGAAGAATAGTTTCTCTAACGCGCTTCTTGCAGCTTCCTCATCCGGTGGCGCCGTATTACGAAGTTGCAAATAGATATATTCTAACGCCTGTTTTTCAGAGTTTGCCGTATCTTTTTGCAACGTATTGAAAATGATTGAGTAATCCGTTTTATTTTCATCTTCATTATGGAACAATACCGTTTTAATATTGGCGTCCATAATTAAAGGAATATGCTTGTCTTCTAATATTGTTTCTCTATCAATAATGAGTTCGGTACGTTCAATGTTCACTACTTCACCGGTTTCGCCGTCCACGAAATCCTCCGTACGCACTTTCATTACGCGAGCTGCTAATTTCTTTCCTACATTTTTCTTCAGATTTACTTTGGTTACTTTCACCTCTTCCGCGATGTTAAAAATATCCAAAATATCTTTATCTGTTTCGTAACCAATGGCTCTTAACAAGGTGGTTACGGGCAATTTTTTCTTTCTGTCGATGTACGCATACATCACATTGTTAATGTCGGTGGTAAATTCCATCCACGAACCTTTAAACGGAATAATACGCGCCGAATAGAGCTGCGAGCCGTTGTTATGATACGAGGAACCGAAAAATACGCCCGGCGAGCGGTGCAATTGCGACACCACCACGCGTTCTGCGCCGTTAATGATAAAAGTTCCTCTCGGCGTCATGTAAGGAACCATGCCTAAATACACGTCTTGAATAACCGTTTCAAAATCCTCGTGTTCAATGTCATTGCACGAAAGTTTGAGTTTTACCTTTAGCGGAGCGCTATAAGTTAAGCCTCTTTCCAAACATTCATCGGTTGAATATCTGGGTGCGTCCAAGTAATAGTCTTGAAACTCCAACAGAAAGCTGTTACGGGCGTCCACAATAGGAAAATTCTCTTGAAATACACGATAGAGTCCTTCATGACTCCTTTTTTCCGCATCGGTATCTAATTGAAAAAATTCTTGAAATGATTTTAATTGTATATCCAAAAAGTCAGGATATTCCACTTGCTTCGTGGTTGCAAAACTGAATCTTTGATTGTCTTTTGTTGTCAAGGGATTAAAATTTAGAGGTTAATGATTCAAGAATAGTTTAGTCTTTAATGAGTTATGAATTTTGCAGTAAAGCAAATTCATTAAAACACAGTGAGTACACTACTCCTATTCATATTTAGGAATATGTACTCACTGATTTTTTTGAAAGAGGTTTATTTCACCTCAACTTCAGCGCCGGCTTCTTCTAATGATTTTCTCAAGCCTTCTGCTTCGTCTTTCGTAACGGCTTCTTTCACCGGTTTCGGAGCTGCATCAACTAATTCTTTCGCTTCTTTAAGTCCTAAGCTGGTTAATTCTTTAACTAATTTAACAACAGCTAATTTATTTGGACCTGCGGCTTTAAGAATTACGTCGAATTGTGTTTTTTCTTCCACTTCTTCAGCTGCGGCGGCGGGACCTGCTGCTACTGCTACTGCTGCTGCTGCTGGTTCAATACCGTACTCTTCTTTTAAAATTTGAGCTAACTCGTTAACTTCTTTTACTGTAAGGTTAACTAACTCTTCTGCGAATTTTTTCAAATCTGCCATAACTTTATGATTTTTGATTGTTAATTTTGATTTTTTTGGTTTTTTTTAAGGATTTAAAGATTTAAGAATTTAAAAGGTTATTGTGAGCTTAAATCTTTAAATTTTTAATTTTTAAATTATCTTTCGGAGAGGGTTTTAACGATTCCTGCGAGTTTTCCGCCGCCCGATTGAAGCGCCGACATAACATTGCGTGCAGGAGATTGTAATAAGCCCACGAGGTCTCCAATAAGTTCTTCTCTGGATTTGATTGCACAGAGAAAATCCAGCTGATCGCCAAAATAGGTACATCCTTCAATAAACGCCGCTTTCACCATAGGTTTCGTCTTTTTTGCACGAAATTCTTTGATTAATTTTGCGGGTGCATTTCCGGTTTCAGAAAGCATAATGGAAGAAACGCCTTTTAGAGCGGGGTAGATTTCCGAATAATCAACGGGAGATTGATCCATAGCACGTTTTAAAAGGGTGTTTTTCACCACTTTTAATTTAATGTTTCTACGGTAACAGATTCTCCTCAATTGGTTTACGGTTTCAACAGTAAATCCGGACATATCGGTAATGTACACATGCGGATAATCAGCTAAATCTTTTGCAATTGCGTCTACAATTAGACTTTTTTCTTGTTGTTTCATACGTTTAATTTAGCATTAATGATTATGATACTGATTTCACATCAACTTGAACTCCTGGGCTCATGGTGCTCGACAAATAGATACTTTTTACATAAGTACCTTTTGCAGCGGTAGGTTTAAGTTTCATGATGGTGCTCATCATCTCTTTCACGTTGTCCATAAGTTTGTCGGAGGTGAAGTTTACTTTTCCGATTCCGGAATGAATAATGCCGTATTTATCAACTTTAAAGTCAATTTTACCGGCTTTTACTTCAGCAACAGCTTTGCCAACATCCATAGTAACGGTTCCGGCTTTTGGGTTGGGCATTAAGCCGCGGGGTCCCAAAATTTTACCGAGAGCGCCTATTTTAGGCATTACGCTGGGCATAGTAATGATCACATCAACGTCGGTCCAACCTTTTTTAATTTTTTCAACGTAGTCGTCTAAGCCTACGTGGTCGGCGCCTGCAGCTTTAGCTTCGTCTTCCTTATCCGGCGTACAAAGTACGAGTACGCGTGTTACTTTTCCTGTTCCGTGTGGGAGTGTTACTACACCACGCACCATTTGATTGGCTTTTCTCGGATCCACGCCCAAACGGACGTCAATGTCGAAAGAAGAATCAAACTTGGTGTAAGTGATGCTTTTCACTACTTCCACGGCTTCGGTCAAGGCGTACACCTTTGTCTTATCGAATTTGGCAAGAGCTTCTTTGCGTTTTTTAGATATTTTTGCCATGTTGATTTTGTTATTACTTTAATGATTAATTTTGTTCAGAAGGTTCAGTACCACCTTTTACGGTAATCCCCATACTTCTTGCGGTTCCTGCTACCATGCTCATGGCGGCTTCCATTGTAAAACAATTTAAGTCCACCATTTTTACTTCTGCAATGGTACGCACCTGATCCCAAGTAACGTTACCTACCTTATCCCTATTCGGCTCTTTCGAACCTTTTTGAATTTTGGTAAATTCCATTAATTGAACCGGAACCGGAGGAGTTTTGGTGATAAAGTCGAACGACTTATCTTTGTAAACAGTTATCACAACGGGAACTACCTTACCGGCTTGTTCTTGCGTACGTGCATTAAACTGTTTGCAAAATTCCATAATGTTCACCCCTTTTGCCCCTAATGCGGGTCCAACGGGTGGCGATGGATTGGCAGCACCTCCTTTGATTTGTAACTTAATTAGTGCAGCTACTTCTTTTGCCATTTGTTTGTTTTTAATTGTTTGTAACTAATTGATGTTGGCACTTCCTACGCTTTTTCAACTTGCATAAAACTCAATTCGAGAGGGGTTTTACGACCGAAAATTTTCACCATAACTTTCAGTTTCTTTTTCTCGGTATTCACTTCTTCAATGATACCGGTAAAAGTGTTGAAGGGACCATCAATCACTTTGATTTCTTCGCCAACGATGTAAGGTGTTGCATACGCATCGTCTTGTTCGAGCAATTCGTCTACTTTTCCTAACATTCGGGTAACTTCGATGGGGCGTAATGGAATAGGATCTTCGGTTTTGCGTTTGCAACCTACGAATCCGAGCACGCCCGGCACGTTAAGCAAAGTGTGTTTTGTTTCTCCGTTCATAATCGCCTCAACGAAAACGTATCCGGGGAAATAATTGCGCTCTTTACTTACTTTTTTACCGTTGCGAATTTGGTAAACTTTTTCTGTGGGAATGAGCACGCGCGTTACCGTATCTTTAACATAAGGAGAAGCTTGAACTTCGCTTTCGATGTTCGACTTTACCTTTTTTTCAGTTCCGGTAGCAGCACGAATAACATACCACTTTTTTTCAATTTCTGCCATACTCAAAGTGTATTGGATGAAAATACCAACTAAGATAAAAAACTACATAGTAGGGAATAAGGCGTGAACGCCTGCATTGAACACGAAGTCCATCATAAACACTATAAGTGCAATGATAAGGGAAGCAATGGACACCACGACAACGCTATTTTGAAGATCTTTCATAGAGGGCCAAGTTACTTTATGAACCAACTCTTCGTAAATTCCTTTAAAATAATTCACTACTTTTTTCATTTTTCAGCTATTTTTTTTATTATTATTCGATATTAAAAGTATGCTTTGCATAAAATTTTGGAAGAAAATCTCTCTTTCTTTACCAAACCTAATTTTATCAACAATACATAATCACAGATTTAAACCATTTACCTATAGCACATTACAACGCGTCAAAACGCCTAAAACCCATTTGTACACATACTATTTTTTAAGGGTCGCAAATATAATTAAATATTAATATGAAAAGTATAGGATAGTATTTTTTCAAAAAAAGATAAAACTTATTCTTTTTTCAAAATAAAGGTATTTTAAAAAAATCTATTTTTGTGCCCTCATTTATTCATCCTGATGAAAAAGAAATTTCGCAATTCGTTTATCATTCTTTTTAGTGCATTTTTCTTTATGCTCTCATCGGGTATTGTCATCACATTGCATGAATGCTGCTCTAAGCATGTTCATGCTAAAAATGAACATAATCATTGTCATGAGACTAAGATTTTAGTTAAAATAGAAGGTGAGTTTGTTAAAAGTGAAACTGCTTGTTTTTCATCTCCTTTAGTAGAAACGGTTTTGTTTTTCTATATTTCTGTAAATGAGTTTTTTGAAAAAACGACACCTATTTTTGAATATCCCATTCCGCCATTGCTAAAATTAGTGGGGATTAATTTCTTGAATTTCACTTCGCAGCGAATCTATTATTCTTAATTTCTTTCTGTGGTTCTCTGTGCCTCCTCTGTGGTTCTCCGTGTAAAAAACACTGAAAGCTGAGGAACATATTTTTTTAAACACAGAGAACCACAGAGGAGGCACAGAGTTGCACAAAGAAGAGTTACTATTTTACTAAATCATTTAAAATATTATAAAATGAATAAATCAAAAATAAAAGACAAAATTCCTTTCTCCTTTCTCCTTTTCTCCTTTCTCCTTTTCTCCTTTCTCCCCTGTTCTGCGCAACCCCTCACCGGTCGTGTTACCGAATTTTCGGAAAATGGAACAGAAACGCCGGTTCCGGGAGCTATTTTGCAATGGCTCAATTCCTCCGTAGGCACCACTTCCAATCGTGATGGAAAATTCACACTCAACAGAGTACAAAGCACTGATGTTTTAGTGGTAAAATATGCCTCATACGAAAATGATACCATTATAGTAGCAAAAAATCAAAAAGAACTAAACATCGTCTTGTCCTCCTCGCGTACATTAGATGCCGTGCAGGTTGTGGCACGAGAAGGCTCGTTTATTTCCATAAAACCAATTTTTACACAAGTGATTACCAGCGAAGGTTTGCGCCGCGCCGCCTGTTGCAACCTATCGGAAACTTTTGAAAGCACCATTGCGGTAGATGTAGAATATTCCGATGCCGTGAGCGGTGCGAAACAGATTTCCATGTTGGGATTAGCAGGAATTTACACACAAATTTTATTAGAAAATGTGCCTTATATCAGATTGTTAGCCAACCAGTTCGGTTTAGGCTACGTGCCCGGTCCATGGATGGATATGATCAGCATTTCTAAAGGAACTGCTTCGGTAAGCAATGGTTATGAAGGAATTACAGGACAAATTCAATTGGATTTTAAAAAACCGGAAACCAACAAAGAAAAACTGTTTTTAAACGCCTATACTAACAGTATGGGAAAAGGCGAGCTAAATTTGAATACTCGTTTTGACATGGACAAAAAAGGATTGGTATCCAGTTTGTTTTTGTTGCATGGCGAAGGGCAGTTTGCCAGAATTGACCATAATCGAGATGGTTTTATGGATGTGCCTCAAAACTATCAAATTAACGGAATGTATCGTTTAGATTACTTAGTTCCCGAAAAATTTGAAGGCAGAACGATGATTGGTTATCTTTTTGAAGATAGAATTGGCGGAATGATGAATTTTAATCCTAAAAAATATATTGGAGAATTGGTTGCCGATTCAATTTGGGGCTTACACATCAAAACACACAAATTGGATGTGATTACCAAAAATGGCGTTATGATTAAAGGCGGCGAGTTTCAGAGTATTGGAACCATTTTATCGCTTAATTATCAAAATAATGAATCACAATTTGGGACACGTCTGTACAATGCTACGCAGTTAAGCGGCTATGCCAATGTGATTTACACCGGAAAATTTGGGGCTATGAAAAACCACAGAATTGGTACCGGAGCAAGTTTTCAAATAGACCAGGTAAATGAGTATTTAGGAACCCATATAGCTTTTGTCTATCTCGACAGCAACTTTTTAAATTCACCTTATTTAGGCCACAATTCTAAAAGGGCTGAGGCTGTTCCCGGATTTTTTGCGGAATATGCTTATTCCATTGCGGAAAAATTTATCATTATGCCGGGATTTAGAGTAGATTACAATTTATTTCACGAGCAACTTTTTTGGACACCCCGTTTGCACATAAAATGGCAACCCACGCACGAAACTTCCGTTCGTATTTCTGCCGGAAAAGGGTACCGCGTTTCTAATCCTATAATTGAAAATCTATCCTTATTAGTAAGTAATCGCCAATTCGTTTTCGCTGATCCCTTAGTACCGGAAGAAGCATGGAACACCGGAATAAGTTTGGTACAAAGCTTTAACATGCCCGGCGGAAAATCTACGTTTAGTGTGGATTATTATTATACCCATTTTATGAATCAAACCATTATAGATTTGGATATTAACCCGCATGAGGTGGTGATTTATAATTTAAACGGCAAATTCAACGGAGCAGGCAATCTATCTTATTCACATGCAGCACAAGCAGAGTTTATCTTGATGCCTTTTAAACGCTTTGAGGTTACTTTAGCGTATCGTTTTAATGATGTTCGTTTGACCACCGCAGGAAAATTGCAACAAAAAACGTTAATGAGTCCGCATAAAGCGCTGGTAAACTTAAACTACGCATTGCCTTACGACAAATGGAAGTTTAATGTTACGTTTCAATACAACTCGCCGATGCGCGTGCCCGATATGAGCGGCAATCCTGAAGAATACCGTCCGATATTAAATAAAAACGGCAAATCTCCCGGCTGGGTGATGATGAATGCGCAAATTACCAAGAAGTTCCGTTTATGGGAACTTTACATTGGCGGAGAAAATATGCTGAATTACAGGCAAAAAAATCCGATTATTGCTGCAGACCAGCCGTTTGGGGAATATTTTGATGCTTCCGTCATTTATATGCCAATCACGGGGATTATGGGATATCTTGGAGTAAGGGTAACTTTAAAGTAAATCGAATGAAGCAAAAAATACCAAACCCTTATCTTTTCAAGCTCACTAAGTAGCATATGAAAAACTATTTGCTATTTTTGCTTCTTCATTTTTCAAACGTAAAATAAAGATAAACTCATGAATTCTAAGGATATAATCCGGAATCTGCTTCAAGAAAACATCGTTTTAGCTACCGGGTGCACGGAACCCGTTGCAGTAGCGCTATGCGTAGCAAAAGCCAAAGAGCTGTTAGAGGAGTTGCCTGCTAAAGTGGAGCTGTTTTTGAGCAAAAACATTATCAAAAATGCTATGGGCGTGGGAATTCCCGGAACCGGCATGATTGGCTTGCCCATCGCCATTAGCTTGGGAGTGGTATGTGGAGACAGCAAGAAAGGATTGGATGTTTTAAGCGATGTTGCGGAACATGTAGAAAAAGCAAAGCAATGGCTTGAAAATAATAGCATTGATATTAAACAAACTACTACACCGGAAAAGTTATACATAGAATGTCGCATCTATGGCAAGCACAACACCGCGACTGCCATTATTGCATATAATCATTTGAATTTTATTCATTTACAAAAAAACAATGATATATTATATCGTCTTGAACAAGAAGATGATGGAGTTGAATCTAAAAATGAGGTAGAGTTGCATATTTCAGCAAAAGATGTATACCAGTATGCGATAGAAGCGCCTTTAGTAGAGATTAGCTGGGTAATGGATACTGCAACCGTCAATGCCAAAGCCTCTGAAATTGGCATGCAGGGAGATTACGGATTGCAATTAGGCAAAATTCTGTATAACGATGAAGATAATTCGCTCAGAAAAAGAGTAATAGCCAAAACATGCGCTGCTTCAGATGCACGTATGGAAGGCGCTCCTGCACCGGTATATTCCAACAGCGGTAGTGGAAATCAAGGAATTACCTGTACGATTCCTGTGTATGAATTTGGGAAAGAGTTGGGATGTAGTGTTGAAGAAATCAATAGAGCGCTCGTTTTAAGCAATTTGATGAATATTTACCTCAAGCAACATATTGGCAAACTAAGCGCGCTATGTGGCATTGTAAATGCTTCTATTGGTGTAGCTTGCGGATTTGTTTATTTGCAAGGCGGAGATTTTACACATATTAGTTATGTCATCAAAAACATGATTAATACGATTACCGGCATGGTTTGCGACGGCGCAAAACCTTCGTGCGCGCTGAAAATATCCACCGGATTAAATGCTGCATTCGACTGTTCTACCATCGCTATTCGCGGTATTGTGGTAAACGAAACCGATGGGTTGAGCGAAGACAGTTTGGAAAGGAGCATTGGCAGCTTAGGCAGAATTGGACGCTACGGCATGGATGCCACCGATGAGCTTACCTTAGAAATTATGACGAATAAAATTTACTGTAATGAAAAAACACATTCCTAATTTACTTACTTGTTGCAATGTGCTTTTAGGCTCATTTTCAATAGTATTTGCCTTCAAAGGTTTTTGGGAAACCGCTGCATTATTAATACTTGGCGCCGCCATTTTCGATTTTTTAGATGGATTTGCTGCACGACTGCTAAATGCAAAATCAGCCATTGGCGTTGATTTAGATTCACTTGCCGATGTCATCTCGTTTGGGCTTGCTCCCGCTGCCATCCTCTTTATGTGGATGGAGTTTTGTTTTGCAAACCTGCCGCCGGAATTGCATTTTTTTCCGCTCACTCTCCTACCCTATTTTGCCTTTATCATTGTTCCATTTTCCGCTTATCGCTTGGCTAAATTTAATAACGATAAACGACAAGAACATGAATTTTACGGGTTAGCCACGCCAGCAAACACATTTTTTATCGCTTTTTTGCCTTTTGCAGCAGATAAATTGCCGTTATTAGATAATTTTTGGGCGTTACTTGGCTTAACGTTCATTTTCTCCATACTGCTCGTTCTCGAACTTCCCATGTTTTCTTTAAAATTTTCTAACTATAATTTCAAGAAGAATTTGATACGTTATCTTTTCTTAATTTTATCGGCAATTCTATTGGTGGCTTTTCAATTGGCAGCATTCCCCATCATTATTTTGCTCTATATCTTCATTTCTCTCATTCAATTTGGTTTAACTAAAATATTACATTCATGAAAATCAATTCCATAGCCTTGTTTTGCGGTTCTGCCGATGGTTTTCATTCTAAATATAAAGAACTTGCTGCTGCTTTTGGGCAACGGTGTGCGCAACATCATATTACATTATATTATGGCGGCGCCGCATTAGGATTGATGAAAGCTGCCGCAGATGCCTGTCGCGCCAACAACGGAAAAGTAGTAGGCATAGCTCCTTCTTTTTTTTCCAATTCCACCGTGATAGACACCACATTAGATGAGCTTTATTTGGTAGATTCCATGAGTGAACGTAAACAAATGCTGGAACGTTGCGCCGATGCCATTGTTGCGCTGCCCGGTTCCTACGGTACCATGGACGAATTTTTTGAAACGCTTACCGATGCGCAACTTGGATTGCACCACAAACCTGTTGCCATTCTTAATGCTTTCGGATATTATTCGCCACTTATTGAGCAACTTAAAATATTTCAAAACGAAGGTTTTCTACGTGATTTTCATTTTGACTTATTGATTGTTGCCACTACGTTGAATGAACTCTTTGATAAACTGGAACATTATGAGAACTCGAATGATAGAAATTGGTTGGATAAAATAAAAAATTAGCATGTTAATATTAAAAAAATTATATTTTTGCGCCCCTAATTTTTTAGAAGCAAAGTCATTATAAACCAAAAGAAAGGAGATACATATCGCAACGCAAAACTTCCGTCCGTTTGTTCGCAGGGGTGGTCCGCAAAAGAAAGAAGCCGCTCATAAGATTAATGAGTACATAACCGCGCCTATGGTGCGCGTGGTAGGAGACAATATGGAACCTCAAATTTTGTCACTTCGCGAAGCATTAGCCGTAGCAGAAAAATCTGAGTTGGATTTGGTGGAAATTTCGCCTCAAGCGAATCCACCGGTTTGTAAAGTAATGGATTATCAAAAGTTCCTTTATGAACAAAAGAAAAAACAAAAAGAGATCAAGGCAAAATCGGCTAAAATTGTGGTAAAAGAGATTCGCTTGGGACCTCACACGGATGACCATGATTTTGATTTTAAAGTAAATCACGCCACGAAGTTTTTAAAAGAAGGCTGCAAAGTGAAAGTAGATGTTTTCTTTAAAGGAAGAATGATTGTTTACAAAGATCAAGGCGAGTTGATTTTGTTAAAATTTGCGCAAGCGGTAGAAGAATTTGGAAAACCTGAACAACTTCCCAAATTAGAGGGGAAGCGGATGATCATGATTTTAAATCCGAAAAAATAAATTTTGAATTCTGAATTTAAAAATAAAATCGCATAATCATCAATCACTCAAAATTCAAAACTCAAAATTTAAAATTAACCATTAAAATTGCACAACACACTATATTATTCACCTTAAAATTTACTAAAAATGCCAAAAATGAAATCTAAATCCGCTGCCAAAAAAAGGTTTACCTTAACCGGCACCGGTAAAGTGAAAAGACACCATGCTTATCACAGCCACATTCTTACGAAAAAATCTAACAAGAGGAAACGTAATTTGGCTTACAGCGCTATCGCCGATAAGACTATGGAAAGTACCATCAAAAAAATGTTGGGACTATAATTAAAATGAGTTATTAATTTACCATCAGCACATGAAGAGTTTGTTTAACAAAACGCTGACGTAAAAAAAAGAAAGGAGAATTTATGCCAAGATCAGTTAACCATGTTGCTTCAAAAGCACGTAGAAAAAAGATTTTGAGTCGTACCAAAGGGTACTTCTTACGCCGTAAAAACGTATGGACTGTTGCCAAGAATACTTGGGAAAAAGGACAACAATACGCTTACCGCGATCGTAAAAACAAAAAAAGAGCCTTTAGAAGTTTGTGGATCACCCGTATCAATGCGGGCGTTCGAGTACACGGCTTATCGTATTCCGTATTTATGGGTACGCTTGCAAAGAAGGGTATTGAGCTTAACCGCAAAGCCCTCGCCGACCTCGCAATGAATAATCCCGAGGCATTTAAAGCTATTGTTGATCTTGCTAAAAAGTAATCAACAATAAATTAGTAAAGTGTTTGTGCAATGAAAAAAAAGGGAGCAGTTTGCTCTCTTTTTTGATTTAAAATTTAAAGATTTAATATTTAATGTTTGAATTATGGGTCAGAACAATGAGATCTCCTCCCATCTTTTCCACCTCTTCCCGCAATTCATCCAAAATCACTTCATCTTCTTCTCTACTAAAAATCCCATCCATCAACGCCAACGGATGTAACATCAGTGTCGTTTCTTCATTTTTTACTAAGTCGAAAAACGGATAAGGTACGGCAATGGAAGCGCGAAATCCCGCTTCATCATGCCAACCCAATGAGTAATCGTCTGTAATTCCGGCTTTTATCAAAGCTCGAAACGTATCCGGAAAACGGAATCGTAGGAAATGTTGTCGCGATTTTGTAATTTTTAGTTGTGAAACCTCCTCCAAACATTTTTTTTCTTTTTCAATTAATGATGTTTTATTCGAAGAATAATAAGAAGGGTGTAGTCCAATTTCCGAAAACTCTACTAAGCGACGAATTAAATCTCTAAATGCTTTATTTTTTGGTGAAATATTTTTATCGTATTTTGTAAAATTTGATGTGAGGATAAAGTATATTGGTTTGCTCGGTGCATTTTCCGGTTCAAAATTATCGAAAGGATCAGCAATTTCTTTTCCTAAAGTTGCTTTCAAGTAATTGTTTGCGTGTTCAAAGCGAAGTCGCAACAAGGCTTTTGTAATTGCACCACACCAGCGCCACCAAGGTTTCCCTTTATATTGGTACGCAATATCCACATCATGGGTAGATAACTCCTCATATTGGGGAGTTTTATACTCAAATTGCGGATAATACGCTACTAAAATTTCTGCAATCGCAATCGCCAGTCTATGAACTATCAATTTTCTGTGCCAACCAAGTTTATGCGCTACGCTGTTTTGGCATTGAAAACGGTCATGCTTGTCAAGCATATTGTCTTCATAATATTCTTCATAGCGACTGATTAAAAAGAAAATAATTGCAACAAAATCTACAGGAAAATTTCCGTTTTTTGTGGGATAAAAGAGCATTATATCTTCCCATTTTTCAGGAACAATATTCTGTTTGACAATGTTATCTTCAAAAAGTAGCGGCGTGGCTTCCATCCAAACCGACGTTTCTATTTGTTGGGGGGAATACGCCATCTTCGGACCCTTAGTAGCCAAAAAGGCATCAATATTTGCAGTAAATTTTATAGGGCAATTTAAAATACGTTCAAATATTACACGAAAAGTGTAGGAAATTCGAGGTGTGATATTGGAGGCGTATAGTAACATATTTTTGATTCTTAATTTTTAACTCTTAGTTGACTTTGGAGTATGCCTCTCGCCCTCGTCCGCACGTTAAACGGCAACGAAAGCAACAACCCCGCAATCAATACAATAATTCCCGCTAAAAACACCCCTTGAAACGGATCGTACACCAATTCCACTACACAGCAAATAGCATTTTCCGGTTGCAAATAATGGTAACTTATCAAATACAAATCTTGCCCGAAACCCATTTTGCAAGGATGGTTCACATATAGAGCAATAGGTTTTATTACATTATTTTCCTCTACGTTAATAAGCGCTTCAAAACTCTTTGGTTCTCCCGTATCGTAATGAGTTACGTTAAAATCAGTTAAAGTTAAAGCGTAAGGAACAATTTTAATCTCTTTTTTTTTAGTAATGAAAACGTTGGTTTTATCGGTAGTGAGCAGAACGGCTTTTCCGCGCCAATTATAAAAATGTCCCAAGATCATCGCCAAAATAATAAGCACGATGCCCAAATGAGGTAAAATCAGGCGTAAGTATTTAATAATAAGCTTCATTTCAACAAATCTTGCGCTTCTTGAACAGATATTTTTCGTTCGTTGTGAAACGCAATAATAAAAGCATCGGAATGTCTCTTTTTCACTTCCTTTAGTGTTATTTGTGTCTCTTCCAGAGTTCTAAAATCTCCTGCTGTATATTTCCAAACACCGTTTTCGTTGTACTTTTTAACCTCCGGTAGTGCATTAAATCTTTTATCGGAGGTTTTTAAATTATCTTTGCTTGTAAAAAATTGGATGCGAAAGCGAATCTCGCTGGTAGTCGATGCTATTTGTGGGATTTCTACAATTGTTGCACTGTCTGTGGTTATTACTTCTTCGCTTATGGCCTTAGGGACATTAGCGACCTCAGGTTTAGGAGTCGGTTTTCCCGCTTTCGGAACCGGCAAATAAGGTTTTGATGTGCCTTCTACTAAGTTTTTGTATTCTACAAAAGCGTTGTAAATGCTTATTGCCATCAATTCTTGTGAGTCTTCGCGAATTAGGTATTTTTCTTCTGTTGCGTTGGAAATAAAGCCCAATTCAATTAAAATGCTGGGCATGGCTACTCTGTAAAGTACCCAGAGACCAGCTTGCCGCACGGAGCGATCTGCCATTTTTGTATTATTAACCAAATGTTTTTGTACTTTAGAAGCAAAGATCGTAGAGCTGTTCAAATAGGCAGAGCTGTATAAAGAAAAAACAATGTACGCTTCCGGCGAATTGGGGTCAAAGTCGGAGTATTTTGTTTCGTGGTCTTTTTCCAGCAACATATCCGCGTTCTCTTTTCTTGCAACCGCCATACTTGCTTCCGATTTGTCTAAACCCATTACAAAAACTTCCACACCGTTGGCATCTTTATTCTCGGCAGCATTACAATGGATGGAGATGAACAGATCGGCTTTGTTTTTATTCGCAATTTCGGCACGTTTGTAAAGTTCTACGTTTTCGTCATTTTTTCGTGTATAAATCACGGTAACATCATCAAAATTATCGGAAATCAGTTTGCCAACCCGCAGAGCTACTTTGAGGTTAATATCCTTCTCTTTAGACAATTTACCCACGGCTCCGGGCATTCTTCCACCGTGTCCCGCATCAATTACAATTTTCGATATTTTATCTTTAGCCTGTCCAAATGTTATTACGTTAAAAAAAGTTAATACGAAACATACTAAAAATAGCGTTTTTATGTTCATAATCTTATATTTTTGCATAAAATATTTAAGAGCGAGTACAAAAATAACAAACTTTGACAACCCTGCATACATTTTGACAAAAAAAATATACCTACCCCATTGTTTATATTTTTTCTCAAGGAACTTCTTTTTGCTGTTCTGTATGCATTTTATTTTCAGCAACTTATCAGCTCAAACAAGTATTTCTTCTTTACAAGATAGCGACTTTAACGCCCCTAAAGACACCATCGTCCCTACGCTAACTCCTACAGATTCATTAACAATTGATACTCTTACTAACGCCATTAGCCTTCCTTTAGTGCCTGCGGATTCATTAGTCACAGACTCTATAGTTTTAAAAGAACGGCTCTCTCCCAACGCACTAACCGCTTCAGTAAAATACATCAGCCAGGATTCTATCATTATTAACTTAACAAAGAAAAAAATCTTTCTCTTTGAAGATGCCAAAGCGTATTATGAGGATATTGAATTGTATTCAGCTTACATGGAGTTTGGTTTTACTAACAACGAACTATACGCTTCGGGCGTAGCAGACAGTTTAGGCTCTGTTCACGGTTCTCCTATTTTTAAACAAGGAGATTCCGAATTTTGCTCTCAGGAAATGCGTTATAATTTTAAAACGAAAAAAGGGAAGATAACCAAAGTGATTACTAATGAAGGAGAGGGTTACATTCACGGACGTTACGTGAAACACGTAGATGATAAAACCTCCTACATTAAAGATGGGCAATATACTACTTGTAATTTGCCGGATCCGCATTTTCAGATACGTTTTAATAAAGCAAAAGTGATTCAGGATGATAAAATTGTAACGGGCCCTGCCTATGTATGTATTGGAGGTGTGCCTACGCCATTAGCAATTCCGTTTGGGTATTTTCCGCTTAGCAAAGGTCGCGCCTCAGGAATTATTATCCCGAGATACGGCGAAATGGTAAGCCGCGGATTCTATTTTGAAAATGGAGGGTATTATTTGGGGATTAGCGATAATTTTGATTTATATTTGCTGGGCGACATCAGCACGCGCGGAAGTTGGGCGGCAAAGACAAAAGCCAATTATGTGTTCAGGTACGTCTGTACCGGATTGGTTGATTTGAGTTTTGCGCAAAATTTTTTCGGTGAACGTGGTACGCCATCGTGGAAACGTGAAAACGACTTTCGCGTGTATTGGGATCACAAGCAAGATCCTAAGTGGCATCCCACCACCAGATTTACTGCACTTGTAAACGTGCAGAGTACTTCTTTCAATCGCTTTAATCCTTCTTCCACTGAAGATTATTTAACGAATCAATTTAACTCTTCCGTAAACTTTTCTACCAATGCCAATGGCGTCTTCTTTTTTGATGCAGCTCTTTACTACAATCAAAACACTCGCACTCACGATGTTAGCCTTTCTCTTCCAGAAATCAGCATGTCGGCACGGCAATTTTATCCTTTCCGGAAAAAACATAAAGCCGGAAGGTTAAAATGGTATGATAATATTTCCATGAGATGGAGCACGCAAATGATAAACCAGATAAATACAAAAGATTCGCTTTTTTTTGAGCAACAAACATGGGAGGAGATTCGATCAAATATTCAACACACTATTCCACTGAATATTCCTATTAAGGTGGGAAAAGCATTTAATTGGAATACCAATGCTACTTTAACCGAAAGATGGCATTTGCAACGCAATGTACAAACATTTGATACGGATACCTTAGAAGATGGTAGGATAAATCCAATAATCACTAATGTTTTTCAACGCGGTTTTTATGCCCAGCACGATGTGAGTTTATCTACTTCGTTAAATACCAGAGTCTTTCTCTTCTATGCTACAAGAAAAGGAGGGCTGGCAATGCGGCATGTCATGTCGCCTGACTTGAGTTTTACTTTTCGTCCCAATTTAAGCGGAAATACAACCGGAACTTACTTTAACACCATTACCGGCAGAGAAGTAGAATATTCTTATTTCGGCGGAGGAGCGGCACGCATGCAAGCCGTTACGCGTTTATCTATAAATAACAACTTGGAACTTAAAGTAAGGTCGAAAAGAGATACGATTACCGGTTCGCGAAAAATTACGATTTTTGATAATATCGGTTTCTCTTCCGGCTACGATTTTGCTGCTGACTCGCTCAATTGGCAACCCCTTAGCATTACGGGCAGAACTTCGCTTTTCTCTTTCTTAGATGTTACTTTCCGGCTTAGTTTCGATCCCTATATCATTGGAAGTGGAGGAAGAAGAGTTAACCAAACAGAACTCAAAGTAAATAACAGAGCCTTGCGATTTTCCGGTTCGGATTTGAATCTTGGTGTGAATTGGCGGCTTAACCGAGAGTTTTTTAAAAACCTGAGAAAAGGGGAAGCTACCGATACACCTTCGCCGCCTCAGCAAACGGAATCCATTTTTCCGGTAAGCGCCTTAGGCATACCCAGCGCGCGCGCCGACTTTAGAAACCCCTGGAATGTTACCATTAATTATACATTTGCCTATATCACCTCCGACAATTACCACTATTACATGAATGTACTTGCCGGTGAGAAAAAATACAATAACAATATTGTACAAACTATTAATGTGAGCGCCGATGTGAATATTACAAGAAAATGGAAAATAGAGGTTCGTACAGGCTATGATATTCAGCAAAAAGATTTCTCTTTTACCGAATTTACGGTATACCGCGATTTGCATTGCTGGGAGATGAGATTCGGCTGGGTTCCTTTCGGTCCTAGACAGGGCTGGAATTTTACCGTGAATGTAAAGGCTTCTGTACTACAAGATTTGAAGTACGAGGCAAGAAGAGACTTTAGAGATAATATGTATTACTAAGCGGTGATACGTAAAAATGATGTACATTTGCCGCTCAAAAAACATACCCTTATGAAAAAACAAAAAGTATATGTAATTGTTGCTTGCTTACTCGCCATTCTCTCTGTAATTGCCATTGTTTATAAGAAAGGAGGTTTTAACAAATCGGACGCTCAAAACTTATCTACCATTTTTGCAATAGAAGACACCTCTACAATCACACGGATTTTTATGGCGGATATGTTTGGTGATAAAGTATTGTTAACTAAAAATGCAGAAGGCTGGATGGTAGATCAACAGAGGCCGGCATCCAAGCATAAAATTAATGATTTACTTGCCACATTAGGTTCAATTCGCGTAGCGCAGCCCATAGCTAAAGCCGGGCATCAGAGTATTATAGAAATGCTTGCCGTAAGTTCAACGAAAGTAGAAGTTTACGAAACGAAGCCATTGTTTACATTATTCGGACGTCCGTTTTTTACAAAAGAGCGGCTGTTAAAAACTTATTTTTTGGGTGATGCTACTCAAAACAACTTAGGATCGTATGCGCTTGTAGAAGGCATGTCGGCGCCATACATTATTTATAAACCGGGTTTTAGAGGATATGTAACTCCGCTATTTTCGCCCAAACCCATTGACTGGTATTCTCAACAGGTTTTTAATACCAAACTTACACGTATTCAAAATGCTTCTTTCATTGATGTAGAAAATCCTGAAAACTCTTTTTTTGTTGAAAAATCAGGTCCGCGCTCCTTTACTTTGCTCGATGCACATAAAAATGTGGTTTTAGACTACGATACAACATTGTTAATAAACATGTTATCCGAATTTAGAGAACGAAACTACGAAACGTTTTATCCTAATATGGAGAATTCGTTTAAAGACTCTATCATACAATATAACCTCTATAAAATAGTCTCTGTTACAGACGTTGACAATCAAACAACAACAATGAAACTTTATCACATGATTACTGTAGGCGAGTTGTGGCAAGGTGGAGATTTAATTGAAGAAATTTACCACGAGTTTAACAAAGACCGCAGTTATGCCACTTTTAACGAAAATACCGACGAAATTTATACCGTACAATTTTATCATTTTGATAGACAAATCCAACCCCTGTCTTATTTCTTAAAAAGATGATTGCGGAAGAGTTATGGATGCATCGTGCGCTACAGTTAGCAGCGTTGGGATTGGGAAAAGTGCAACCCAATCCATTAGTTGGGGCTGTTATCGTGCACAATGAATGTATTATTGGCGAAGGATACCACCAACAATACGGAACTCCCCATGCCGAAGTCAATGCGATTTGCGAGGTTAAGCATCAAGAATTATTAAAAGAATCAACACTTTATGTTAATTTAGAGCCTTGCGCACATTTTGGGAAAACCGCACCGTGTGCTTCTTTAATTATTGAAAAAAAGATTCCCAAAGTGGTGATCGGTATGAGAGACCCAAATGAAAAGGTGAATGGGAAAGGAGTTAAAATGCTCCGAGATGCAGGGATAGAAGTGGTAGAAAATGTGTTGGAAGAGAAATGTTTGCAGCTAAACAAAAGGTTTGTTACGTATCATACGAAAAAACGACCTTATGTTTTTTTGAAATGGGCGCAGACAAAAAATGGATTTATGGATATTTTGCGTAGAGGTATTGCGCGCAATGCCCCTACATATTGGATAACAAACGATGCCTTACGCGTTTGGTCGCACAAATTGCGCAACGAAGAACAAGCAATTTTAGTAGGTTACAACACATTAATAAACGATAATCCACAATTAACCAATCGTTTTTACGGCTCGAATCAACCACAACGTTTTGTATGGTGTGATGAATGTAAGCCATTAAAAACCAATGAATCATTTTCATTTTTAACAGGAAATATTGAAGATATTTTAAATGAACTTTACGCACTAAAAATACAGTCCGTAATTATTGAAGGCGGCAAAGCAACTCTCCAAAAATTTTTAGATGCTCATTTATGGGATGAAATTTTTGTATTGACAGGCAATGTAGAATGGGCGGCGGGAGTTGCAGCTCCAAAAGTGCCTTATATTTTTGATAACAAGATAGATGTAGATGGCGAAACAATTTGGCATTTTTTTTCGCATTTTATGCTGCATTTAAAGAAATAAATTAATTTTGCCAGCTAAATTTATAACCTATAATGAAACGTTTTTTATTCCTTCTATTTATTCTCAGCGCTTTTACGCGATTATTTGCCGTACCTGCCTATCCCTACCCCGTTGTTTTTACGCAACCCAACGGCGAGCAAGTTACGATCATCATGCAAGGTGATGAGTTTGTGAAGTTTGCGCAAACGTTAGATGGATATACGCTTTTGTATAACGCCGAAGGATATTTTTGCTACGCACAATTGAACGCACAAGGAGATATAGAACCTTCCGCTTTTTACGCAGAAGACATAGCAAAAAGAAACGCTACCGTGAGCGAGTTATTAGCAAGAACCCCGAAAGAGTTACGATTCAGTAATAGCCAGGCATCCGTATATCAACAAATACGAAACATGGTAGAAAACGAAGGTAGCGCTGCAAAAAGCAATACTACAGGCGTTCGGAAATTATTGACCGTGTTAATGCAATATCCTGATAAACCGTTTATTATGACTCAGGAGGATTTTGACAACATGTTTAACCAAATTAAATATACCGAATACGGAGCCAATGGCAGTGTGAAAGATTTTTTTCTTGAAGTCTCTTACAATAAGTTAGAGGTGCAAACCACTGTGGTAGGTCCGTTTACCGCTAAAAATAACCATGCCTATTACGGAGATTTTTGGCAAGCCCGTGAGTTGGCACGCGAGGGCGTTTTGGCTGCCCACGCCGCCGGTATCAATTTTACCGATTTTGCCACAGGCGGAGAGGTTCCCAGCTTTTACATGATTTTTGCAGGACATGGAGAGGAAGCCGGCGGAGGTGCAAATTGTATTTGGTCGCATGCCTGGAGCATTGATCCGCTTTATTTGGATGGCGTACGCATAGCCTCTTATGCTTGCTCACCGGAACTTAGAGGAGGTAGCGGCAGAAGTATTACGCACATCGGCGTAATTTGTCATGAATTTGGACACTCATTAGGCGCTCCCGATTATTACGATACCGATGGAGCAACCGGCGGGTCGTACACAGGAACCGGAAATTGGGATCTTATGGCAAGCGGCAGCTGGAACGACGGGGGAAGAACGCCGGCGCCACCAAATCCTCATACTAAAGTAGAGCTCTATGGATGGGCAACTGCCATAGCGTTAAATAGTGCACAAACCGTTACCATTCCTTCCGCGCGTTTTTATGATAATGCCTATTTTCGCATTAACACACAAACTCCCAACGAATATTATGTTCTCGAAAATAAAATACGAGGCGGATACAACGACTATATTCCGGGGGTTAACATGTTGATTTATCATCGTGCGGCTAATACAAGCGGCATGAACACCACCAGCCCACAAAAATTTTATCCGGTAGCTGCAAATGCGCCGGTAGATTTGCCTGGCTCCGGCTCAAACTGTCAAGCTGATTATGGAGCCATAAACTCTGCACTGTGCCCTTGGCCCGGAGTTACCGGTAAAACGGAGTTTACCGACCACACCATTCCTGCCATGCTCTCGTGGAACAGGCAACCTACAGGCAAACCCATTACAAATATTACCGTGCACAATGATTACATTACCTTTGATGTACTTGGCGGCGGACAAAAAGATAATCATACTGTTTTTATACCCAACTATTACGGCTGTATTATAACACCGGAATCGGGTTTCAGTTCTCCCGTAGCCACCGGAGGAGATTTTGAGTTTAAAGTAACACTATCTTCAACACATGACCAATCAACCTTAGTAGTAAAATCTAACGGGCAAATCCTTACGTCTTCCAACGACGTTTACACGATTTCCAATATTCAATCGGATCAAGTTGTGGTAGTAGAGGGCGTGCAGTTTAACAGCGTAAACATTATTGCAAGTGCAGAAGAAAACGGAACAATCTTTCCGGGCGGAACAGTAGCAGTACCTATAGCAAACCTTCAGCGTTTCGATATCACTCCCAATATAGGATTTAGTGTAGATGAGGTTTTTGTAGATGGAGCTTCAGTTGGAAGTGTTAGGCATTATGTATTTAAAAATGTAACGGAACCTCACACCATTTCAGCCCGTTTTAAATATGGAGATAAATACTCTATCGATGTTACCTCAAATGTATTACAATTTGCTGCTTCACCCGGAACGCCATCGGAAACAGAATTTGTTATAGTTACTTCACCGGAATTAGCAAGCAGCATTCGAGTAGCTGCCCCTGAAAAGTTTGAAATATCAAATAATGGAGAGAAATGGTATAAAACTTTTACAATAGGCAGAACACAACTCCCTTACAAGCTGTATATCAGATACAATCCGGATGAAGAAGATAAAGAGCACGCGTTGGAAAAACTTACCCTCTGCGCTACTGATGCATACACCGAAATTATATTAATTGGCAATCTTACTTTGCAGACGCCTGAAAAGCAAGCTCCGGCATTTGCGGTTTATCCGAATCCAACAACGGGAGAATTGCAAATTATGGGTTACGAATTGCGGATTACGGATATTGAGATTTATGATATGATGGGAAGAAAGCAGAAGGCAGAAGACAGAAAGGAAAAAGAGGAAAGGAGAGTCAATATTTCACATTTGCCGGCGGGGATCTACGTAATGGTAATCCGAACTTCCGAAGGATTGTTTCATGAGAAAATTATCAAACATTAATATTCACAATTAAAAAAAATTAAAAAAATGAAAAAGTTTTTATCTTTATTACTTATTTCTATGGTTTGCTTGCAAGCCTATGCTATTCCGGCATATCCTTACCCCGTAACCGTTACGCAACCTAATGGAGAAGAGGTAACGATTATAATGAGAGGGGATGAGTTTATCAATTGGGCTATAACATTAGACGGTTACACACTATTGGTTAATTCAGATCGCTATTGGAGCTATGCGCAACTCAATGCTTCCGGAGATTTGGAGCCTTCATCTATTATTGCTACGGAAATTTCGAACCGTTCTTCCGAAGCTATTACGTGGTTGCAAAAAATCGGCAAAGATCTGTTTTATAGTGATGAACAAGTTTATTACTATATGCAACTTAGAGAAATAGCGCATGCAGAAAATGCAAAAGGGTTCATCCAAACCGCAGGAGAGCGTAAATTGTTAGTAATTCTTACACAATTTACCGATCGCCCTTTTACAAAAACAGCGGAGGATTTTGACATGTTGTTGAACCAAATTAATTATAATGAAAGTGCAGCTACCGGCAGTGTAAAAGATTTCTTTCTAGAAGCTTCTTACAATACAGTAGAACTAAAAGGTACTGTAGTTGGACCTTATACGCTCCCAAATAATGCCAGTTTTTATACGCCCGACAACAGATGGATTACTTATGCACGTCATACCATTGTGGCAGCTATTGATGCCGGTGTTGATTTTAACGAGTTTGTTACTCCGGGCACCAATCAAGTGTACAGCGTTTACATGATTTATGCAGGATATTGCCAATCAAATGGGTTTGCAGATGCAATATGGGCGCATGCACAGTCCAGTTTTAACTACAATTATGGCGGATATTTATTTCAAAGATATGCTTGTTCATCGGAACTAAGAGGGGTAACCGGAAGCATAATCACTGATATAGGCGTAATTTGCCATGAATATGGACATTCTTTAGGCGCTCCCGATTATTATGATACTAATTATCAAATTGGAGGACAGTATGATGGAACCGGATATTGGGATTTAATGGCATCAGGAGCTCACAACAATAGCGGAAGATCTCCCGCACATCCCAACCCGCGCACAAAAGTATATACGTATAACTGGGCTACAGCCATTGAATTAAACTCGCCACAAAAGGTTACCATACCGGCTGCGAGAGTTTATAAAAATGCTTACTTTAGAATCAATACTCCTGACCCGAATCAGTATTTTATCATAGAAAATATAGTCAGAGAGGGTTTCAATTCACACGTACCGGGGCAAAACTTATTGATATACAGAGCTACAGATCCTTATAGTGGTCCTCCTTATCAGCAAAACACTACCAGCTGGCAACGTTTTTATCCTGTTGCTGCTAACGCACCGGCTTATGTACCTGATGCCGGCACAACAAGCCAAAGCCAATACGGAAGTATAAATTCCGGCTCTACTACTTGGCCAGGAACACTAAATAAAACCAGTTTCAACGATAACACAACTCCGGCAATGATTACCTGGGACTACACGCCTACCAACAAACCCATTTCGAATATTACCGTACATGGCGATTACATTACTTTCGACTTTATGGGCGGTGGTACCAAATCAAATTACCATGTGTTCCTTCCCGCTTACTACGGATGTATAGTTACTGCTCAACCGGGATCAAACTCACCCGTAAATGCCGGAGGCAGCTTCTCTTTTAAAATAGATCTGCTTCCTTCTCACAACAAATCCGAGCTTGTGATTACTGCAAATTATGAAATAATTAATCCTACCAGTGGCGTTTACACAATTTCAAATATTCAAGCCGATCAAATCATTAGAATTGAAGGCTTAACTTTCAATACATTCCCTATTACCGTTAATGCAGGTGAAAATGGAAGCATCATCCCCAATGGCGAAGATGGTATTGTTCATGTAAATCATGATGCTAATCAAACATTTGAAATAAAACCTGATAATGGATACAGTGTAGATAACGTTACGGTAGATGGTGTAGATATGGGAGCTATAAAAACTCACACTTTTAAAAATGTGTTGGCACCTCATAATATTAACGCAACTTTCAGTTTGGGCGGACAATATACGATTAACTCTTCTGAGAGCGTTTTATATTTCGAAACTTATGCAGGCGTACCTTCAGAACCTGTTGAAGTTATCATATCTTCACCTAACGTAGTTGCTAACATAGCTGTGGCAGCGCCGAGTAGATTTCAAGTTTCTCACAACGGAATTGCTTGGAATAAAGGATTTACGATAGCCCGAACGCAACTCCCTTATAAATTGTACATCCGGTGTTATACCCACTGGGGAGATTCAGGAACATTTAATGAAATTCTGACGCTAAAATCTACCGAAGCGTATGCTGAAATTGCACTTAACGGATTAATACATTTGGGAATTGATGAGGTCGATAACCAAAACATTATGATTTATCCTAATCCAACTACCGGAAAGTTAACCATTGCATTTGATAAGTTACGAGTTACAAGTGACGAGTTACAAATTTTTGATATTGTAGGAAAAAAAGTATCATCTCATCATCTCACCATCTCATCATCTCATCAAGAGTTAGACATTTCGCATTTGCAGACAGGTATCTATTTTATGCAGATACAAACAGAAAACGGAACAATAACAAAAAAAGTTGTTAAAGAATAAAAACAATAATCATGGCGCAAAGTTACGAACAATCGGGGGTTTCCTTAGAAGCAGGTTATGAATCTGTTCGCAGGATTAAAAAACATATTGCCAGAACAGAACGATTAGGCATGATGGGTAACATCGGCAGTTTTGGCGGCATGTTCGATTTGTCGTTGCTTGGCATGAAAGAGCCCATACTGGTGAGCGGCACCGACGGCGTGGGCACTAAACTGAAATTGGCGTTTTTATTAGACAAACACGATACTATTGGACAAGATGTAGTGGCAATGTGCGTGAATGATGTATTGGCACAAGGCGCACAGCCGCTTTTTTTCTTGGATTATGTTGCGGTGGGTAAAAATGACCCCGCCCAAATTGAACAAATAGTAAAAGGCGTTTCCGATGGGTGCGTATTGGCAAATTGCGCACTCATCGGCGGCGAAACTGCCGAAATGCCCGACATGTACCACAACGGAGAATACGATATTGCCGGTTTCACCGTGGGAGCAGTCGAAAAATCAAAACTCATAGACGGTTCAAAAGTGAGCGTTGGCGACATTTTGGTCGGCATACAGTCTTCCGGTGTGCACTCTAACGGTTTTTCTTTAGTGCGAAAAATTGTGATGAAAGATCATGATCTCGATTTGAATCAACATTTCGATGAGCTGAAAGGCAAACTGGGAGAAGTGTTACTTGCTCCCACAAAAATTTATGTAAAACCCGTTCTCGAAGTGCTAAAAAGCATTGACGTTCACGCCATTTGCCACATTACCGGCGGCGGTTTCGATGAAAATATTCCTCGTGTTTTAAAAAAAAATCAAGGCGTTGAAATTAAAGAGAGTAGCTGGGAGAAACCACCCATTTTCAACTTTTTAGAAAAATGGGGCAATATTCCCCACCGCGAAATGTTCAACATCTTCAACATGGGTATCGGCATGATCTTAGTGGTAAAACCGGAAGATACAGCTGCCACCATAGAGATTTTAAAAAATTGTGGGGAAAATGTGTTTGAAATAGGGAAGATAGTAGAGAAAGAAGGCGTTACATTATTAGCTTAATCTTTAAATCAATCTATTCATCCTCGTTTTCTATATCCTCAGCTGCCATTGGCAGCAAATTTAACGAAACTTTCTTATCTGATTTTAGTCCTAAATTTTTCAACTGAATAGCTTGGTTTACCAAATTTCCTCTTCCATCTTTTAGTTGTCCCAGTGCTTTATCATATTTTTCCTGGCTCGCTTTAATGCTATTCCCTATTTCTTCAAATGTTTTTGTAAAACCAACAAATTTCTCATAAAGTGCTTCTCCTTTTCTTACAATTTCCATGGCGTTTTTGTTTTGCCATTCCCGCTTCCATAAGTCGGAAATCAATTTAAGGCAAGCAATTAAATTTGTGGGACTTACCAATAAAATCCTTTTAGCATAAGCATAAGCCCACAGTTCAGAATCGCCTTGTACAGCAGCTAAATACGCCGGTTCAATAGGAACAAACATCATAGTAAAATCTAAAGATGTCTCAAGGTCATCATATTTTTTTGAACTTAATTGATCGATATGGTCGTACGTCGATTTAAGATGTTCATCCAAAAATGTTTTTTGCTCATCTGTATTTTCTGTTGCCACAAGTTTGTCGTAGGCAACTAAGGAAACTTTCGAATCAATGATAATTACCCTTTCGTCCGGCAAATTTACCCTTACATCGGGTCTTAAAATATTGCCTTCTTCATCTTTTATGGATTGTTGAATAAAATACTCTCTATCCTTTGTCAATCCGGACGATTCGAGTATGCGCTCTAAAATCATCTCACCCCAATTTCCCCTTTTTTGCGGTTTGCCTTTTAATGCGGTTGCCAAATTGTTCGCTTCGGCGCTTACTTTATTGGTTTGTTCAATTAAATCCTTTACCTTTTCTTCTAACGAAAACCGCTGTTTCGATTCTTTATCGTAGGTTTCTTCAACTTTGGTTTTAAACTTGTTAATATCTTCTTTTAAAGGATTTAGCAGCGTTTCAATATTTGCTTTATTCGTTTCGGTAAATTTCGATGATTTTTCTTCAAACAACTTATTGGCGATTTTTTCAAATTGCAAATGGGCTGTTTTTTGAAGTTCTTCAAATTCTGTTTTTTGGGTTGTTAATTTTTCGGATAAAAAAGAATTATTGGCGGTTAATTTACTATTTTGCGAGGTGAGTTCTAAAATAGTATTCTCTTTTTCATTGAGTTTTAAACTAAGACTATCAAAATTCTCTTTAGAAACGTTTCTTGATTTGTTGAGCAAATAAAAGATGAGATAGGCGATGATTATGCCTACTAAAAGTCCTGTTAATGAATATAATGTTTCCATAATAATTATTTTTTAGCACGCAGAAGACGCAGATTTAATGGATAAACGCAGATTACCATTTATCTGCGAAAATCCTGATAATCTGCGTCATCTGCGTGCTTATAAAGCGATGTTACAATTTCGGCCCAAACTCCCTCAAGCGCTTCCCTTCTTCTGTATCCGTAAATTTCTCAAAATTCTTAACGAAAAATTCGGCTACTTTAGTTACATTCTCTTTAAAAGCATTTTTATCTTTCCAACTGTTTGCCGGATTTAAAACAGAATCTTCAACGCCTTTTATGTGTTTGGGGATGTTTAACATAAACGGTTTCACCAATTCGGTTTCACAATTCACCAATTCGCCGTTTAATATCGCTGAAATAATGGTGCGCGTGTCTTTAATTGAGATACGATGCCCGCCGGTGTTGAAGCCACCGCCAATCCAGCCGGTATTTACCAAATAACAGGTAGAATCGTGTTGTTCAATTTTTTTGGAGAACACTTCAGCATATTTTGTGGGATGCAACGTTAGGAAAGCCGCTCCGAAACAAGAAGAAAATGTAGGCGTCGGCTCTTTAATACCGCGCTCCGTTCCGGCTAATTTTGCCGTATATCCACTCAAGAAATAGTACATAGCTTGTTCTTTCGATAAAATGGAGACAGGAGGTAAAACGCCAAAAGCATCCGCTGTAAGGAAGATCACCTTGCTGGGGTGCGTGCCTTTCGATTCGGGCTTTACAATATTGTCGATGTGATAAATAGGATAAGAAACACGCGTGTTTTCCGTTTTTGCCTGCGAATTAAAATCTATGTTTCCTTCTTCATCTATTACCAAATTCTCTAACAGTGCATCTCTCTTAATAGCGTTGAAAATATCAGGTTCGTTTTCTTTACTTAAATTGATACATTTTGCGTAACAACCGCCTTCAAAGTTAAAAATTCCGTTATCATCCCAGCCATGCTCATCGTCGCCGATAAGTGCGCGATTTGGATCGGTAGAAAGCGTCGTTTTTCCTGTACCTGACAATCCGAAGAAAATAGCAGTATCGCCATCTTTTCCTTGATTTGCCGAGCAGTGCATAGAAGCAATACCTTTGAGCGGAAGGAAATAGTTCATTACGGAGAAAATACCTTTTTTCATTTCGCCGCCATACCATGAGCCACCGATAAGCGCCATTTTTTCAGTAAGGTTAAATGCGATGAACACTTCGCTGTTCATGCCCCACTCTTCCCATTTCGGATTGGTTACTTTACAACTATTCATCACAATAAAATCGGGAGTAAAATCTTTCAATTCCTCTTCCGTTGGACGTAAAAACATATTTTTCACAAAATGCGCCTGCCAAGCCACTTCGGTAATAAAGCGAACTTTCATTCTTGTATCAGGATTTACGCCGGCAAACACATCCATTACATAAAGATCTTTATTGCTTAATTGATTTTGGCTCAATTTTTTCAATTCTTTCCATTGTTCAACGGCAAGCGGTTTGTTGTCCGGCGATTTTTTTACCGGGTCGTGCCACCAAACTTTATCTTTCGTTTCCTCATCCATTACTACATATTTATCTTTCGGAGAGCGACCTGTAAATATTCCTGTGTCCACCGATAATGCGCCTGATTTTGTATGATATGCGCGCTCAAAACCTGTCAACTCAGGGTTGGTTTCGTGTTTGTACAAGTCTTCGTACGATAAATTGTAATAAATTTTCTGAGGGTTTTCAATCCCAATAAGATTTAGTTGTTCAGCAATGCTTTTCATAAAAGATGATAATTTGTTGATTATTAATTGATTTGGATATAATATTTTTAATACGAAATTAATTTGCAAATATCTGTAAAATAATCCAATACACGCGTTAATTCCTTGAAAAATTAAGGTTTATTAAGTTTATGAGGGCTCTATTTGGTAGCGGTTGTGCTATTGCCCTCGTAACATTTCTCTAATTTTCTCCACATCTGCCTTGCGTTCTTCGGGAATAACCTCTTCCTCCTCAAGTATATCCAAATCATTCAAAAGTGTTTGGGTATAGGTTTCATTACCTTCCTTAATGGTTTGTGCCAATTCCAAATATAATGGTTCCGCCTCCGAAAAGCGATTTTGAAGAAGTAAAGCATGCGCAAGATTTGTTGTCGCTTTAAAAAAATTGCTGTCTAATTCCAATGCTTTGTTTGCAAATTGTTCAGCTTGAGTAAATTTCTTGGTAAAAAGATAGCATCTTGCGACATCGGTGCTTGTTGCTATTACCAATGGTAAAAAAACCTTCGGATTATCAATAGCAAGTTTTTCATGAATTATTAAAGATTCTTCATATTTCTGTACGGCAGTTGAGTATTCAAAAATTGCAAAATGCAAAATTGCCATATTGTTTAAAGTCGCTGCCACAGAAGACAAGTATGCTTTTGGGTTTTCTGCAGCAAGTGCACGGCGTATTTCCAAAGATTCTTCGAACGCTTGCAAAGCTGCCGGATATTCTTTGTTTGAGTAATGTAAAATTGCCAAATTATTCAATGTTTGCGATACTTCAAGAATATAAGCTTTAGGATTCTCTACAGCAAGCTCTTTACGTATTTTTAAAGCCTCTTCATATTTCATCAAAGCCTCGTGAAACTCGCCTTTTTTTCTATGCAAAATCGCCAAATTGTTCAAAGATGCTGCCACAGCAGGCAAATAGGCTTTTGGATTTTCTGCAGCAAGTGCACGACGTATTTCTAAAGCCTCTTGGTGTTTTTTCATACCTGCCTCAAGTTCATTACGATCCACGTGCAAAACTGCCAAATTGTTCAATGTTGCAGCTATATTACTTAAATGTGCTTTTGGATCTTCCTTTGCAAGTTCTTCGCGAATTTTTAAAGACTCTTCATAATGTCTGAACGCTTCCGGATGGTCATTTAAATTATTATGCAAATTTCCCAAGTTGTGCAAAGTTGATGCTACATATTTTAAGTATACTTTAGGATTTTCGACTGCAAGTTCTTTACGCATTCTCAAAGCCTCTTCGAAATTTTGTAAGGCAACAGAAAACTCTTTATTATCCCTTTGTAAATTTGCTAAATCATTTAATGTAAATGCTACATCCGGCAAATAATTGGGATTGTTTGCTGCAAGTTCTCTATATTTTGCCAAACAATATTGGAAATATTTTTCAGATTTGGCAAACTCCCTGATTTTATATAGATATTCGGCATATTCAACAAAAACATCTAAATTCAATGTATCGGCATAAACTACTTTTTCGTAGTACATCATTGTTTTTTCATAATCATTCTTCATATCGTAAGTACGCGCCAACAACAACCATTCTTTTATTAATTCATTCAGTTTGTTTTCCGAATACTCTTCTTTTTGCTGAGCCGATTCGGTTAATATGGCGGCTAACTCTCTTTCTTTTTTGGCTTCATGCTGTAATTGCACTATTTTTTGGTACTTCAAATCTAATTCATCATCGCGCAAATAATAGGAAACACTATCTAATTCACCTCTTGAAAAAGCTCCATAAGCTTTTACGTAATTTTCATCTCTGTCATCTAAATTTTCAAGCGTCATGCTTTTGGCATATTCTTTGATGCGCTCAAAAGCATTGTCAATATTTTTACTGATAACATTCAGGCTGTCTTTTATTTCGCTGTAACGAACGTTCATATAATCGCTCTTAGCTCTCAAATCGTTTAGCTCTTTTTGCAAACGATTTTTATCTTTTTCCAAACGTTCTTCCAATTTCCGCATATTGATGCCTACCATTTCCGCTTGCCGCTGCTCTAAATCGCCTTTTTTGCAGATGAACACACTAATAGGGGTTAAGCGTCCCAAAGTAATATCGCGCAACTCTTTTTCATTTACAATCACATAATCGCTATATGCACCATGCAGTGTTACGGCTATTTGCGTTTGCGTATTGGCTCCCACCCCTTGAATATTCAGCGTAAATTTTCCATCATCACCGGTAACGTCTTTAGTTTTAGCATTTTTAACATTGACGTGCTCTATCTCTGCATTTTTCACGTATTGTGTTTTACCGGTGTGGGTTTTGCTATTTTGCACGGTAACAACGCCTTTCAATTGCACTTGCTGCGCAGAAAGGGGTAAAAAGCAGAAGGCAGAAAGCAGAAGGCAGATTGCGGTATGCGGTATGCGGTGTGCGGTGTGCGTTTTTTTCATTTTATATTGATTTTTTAGATATTATTCAGTGTAAATCCGTGTTATCTGTGTCATCCGTGTTCTTTATAACAATCTTTACCTATCATTTTCGTCTCAAAACCACATTATACTCCCCTGTCATAGAAATAGTTTCCCGTTTGCTTTCATAGCCTTCCTTACTAATTACAATCTTTTGTTCTTGTCGTTGTTTTTCTATGGGAATATCAATGCTGAAGTATCCGCTTGAATCAGTGATTCCGCTTATGCCTGCCACAGTTACCATCACCTCCGGCACACCTTCACCTGAAACATTGTCAAAAACGGTTCCTTGCAATTTTTCCAATCCGCGCAACAGCACCTGCACTTTTGTGGTATTGTTTTTTTGAATTTTAATCATGCTGTCTGGCAAAAAATAGGGCTCGCCTTCTGTGTCAGTGAGATGAGCGGTTACCATTTTGCCATCATATTTAGAAGGAACACTTTTAAAAATTGCTTCACCTTGGCGACTAATCTCCGCTTTTTCCATTTTATCGCCTAAAGTTAAAACGATACTGCCTTTGCCGTTTAATGGATTGTGCTGCTCGCTTTCCCAACCCACCACTTTAACCGTTGTTGTAAAAGGCTTTTTTACAACATTATATCCGATGAATGCTCCTGCAATAAACAAACAAGCAGCCAAAATGTAAATGATGATACGGTCTTTTTCTTTTTGTCTGTTGCTTTTTTCTACGAGAGTTTTTAACTCCTCTACCGTAATTTGCGTTTTAGTAGTAATTTTGATGACCTCGTTTGCCTTGCTCTCAAGAGATTTCAAACTTTCATCAAGTCCATTTTTGATTTTTACCTCAATTAACTTTTTGTCGTTCAGTATCTTTACAAGTTCGCGAATTTCAGCCATTTGCTCTTCTGAGAAGCCCGCTTTTTCAAATTTCAAATCCGAAAGGTCATCTTTAATACTTTGCTGTGTATCGGCAATTTGCTTGATGTCGTGACGGATCTCCTCTGTTAACATTCTTTGAAAGGCAATCCACGCATTTTGATTGGCGGGGTCTTTTAAACCTTCTCCAAAACAAAGTTGAAGTTGTGGCGACAAATTTTGCGCTAAAAATGATTTAAAAGGTTCGTCTATTCCAAAAGTATTGAATTGCTTTTCAACAAAATTGCAAATCATTTCATCATCGCCTTTTTCATAAAGGAACTGCTTAATTTCGGTTTCATCAAACTGAATTTGCTTGCTATCCATAAGCATGCCGGGCAATTGCTTTTGTAATATTTTGATTAACCGGTCGGCTTCTTTCTTCTCAGCTTCCGTAGCTTTCGTTTCATCAAATAAGATTGAAATATTGTGCAACGCTTCATTCACCGAAGCTACAAACAATTTTTTAATACTGTGGTTTAAATCATCAGGATGAATATCCACAAACCATCTTTTAATTCTGCCGGGGTTGAACCCATAGATATAGTTAGCCGCAAGACGCGTACCAATATTGCTTCCAACTTTGCCCAGTATGCTCATGGTAGCTGAATTAACCAATCCGCCTGTAACACAAGCTAAAGAGGTGGCTGCAACTACGCCTATGATTACGGGGAGGTCTTTTTTTATGTTTTTCATACCTTTAATTTGTATTTCGTTACGTAGTACTATTCTACACCGCGAAATTATAGTTTATTTCGAAAGATAATCTCACTTCTTCTTCTGTCTGACCGTGCGTTTGAACTTCATCATGGCAAGGTTAATTTCCCAAGTGGTTTCTGCATCGGTAATCTCTAAATCATTTTCCAAAAGATCTGCAATAATTTCGCCGCTTTTTTGCATTAATGACTTTTGGGTGAGTTCATTTTCAGTTTTCGATAATTGGGAAACTGCACGCGAAAGTTCACGAAATTTAGCAAAGGTTTCCACAATATCAATGGTGGTTTGTGTGGCTTTTGGGCTTTTTAAGATAGTAGCCAACATATACATCCCTTTTTCGGTAAATGCTGTTGGAAAAACGGTTGAATGTTTTAGTTTGTTGAACCGGTCGAAATTTTCGACCAGTTCAATCTTCTCATTTTGATTGACTTCCAAAAGATATCCTTCTGGAAATTTATCGGGATTGTTTTTAACCGCTTCATTAATGCGTTTCGTTTCTACTTCATAGAGTTCTGCAACATCGCTATCCAAAATAACGGGAATGCCTCTAATGATGATGATTTTCTCTTCTACAGAGTTGAATTTTAAGAAGTTCATAATAGTAATATTTAGTCGCGCAAATATACATTACGGAAGGGCGTTTGTCAATAGGGAAGTGTATTTTTTCTCAAAAAAAAGAATGTTGTCCATTATTTGCAAAATTTATTACACTTTTTAGAATTGGTTAAAATAAAAACTATTTTCGCGCTCAAACGAAATCTAAAACCCCTAAATTGTGAAATACTACAAAATCGAAGACTTAGAAATTATAGACGCCGGTGGCGAAGGGAAAGCCGTAGGCAAAAAAGACGGACTCACCGTTTTTGTTCCGTTTGCCGTGCCCGGCGATGTGGTGGATGTGGAAGTATATAAAAAGAAAAAAGGATATGCCGAAGCTCGCATTGTGAACATCAAAAAGAAATCACCTCATAGAATTGAGCCGAAATGCGCCCATTTTGGCTTGTGCGGCGGATGCAAATGGCAAATTATGGATTATGAAACTCAATTGAAATACAAGCAAAAACAGGTAGAAGATTGTTTTCGACATTTGGGGAAGTTTGAGTTTCCGTCTGTTTTACCTATCATTCCTTCAAAAAAGCAATATGAATATCGAAATAAATTGGAATATACTTTTTCACATTTACGCTGGTTGAATGATGAAGATATGCGTTTGCGTAATGACGGAAAGGTATTGGAAACAAGAGGATTGGGATTTCACATTCCGGGAAAATTCGATAAAGTATTGGATATAAAACATTGTTATTTGCAAGCCGAGCCGAGCAATGAAATTAGAAACAGCGTGCGGCAATTTGCAATGGAACACGACATCACTTTTTACAATATCAGAAATCATGAAGGCATTTTAAGAAATATCATCATTAGAAATAATACAAAAAATGAAGTGATGGTGATTGTTTCTTTAACCGAAATGAATGATAAAACCAAGTTGTTGTTAGATTTTTTAAAAGATAAATTTCCCAAAATCAGCTCTTTATTTTATGTGATTAATACGAAATTAAACGATTCTATTTCCGATTTGGAGCCGGTTTTGTATGCCGGAGCGCCACATATTTCGGAAACAATGGAGGAACAGCATTTTAAAATCGGACCGCTCTCTTTTTTCCAAACCAACAGTTTACAAGCCTTAGAATTGTACAAAATAGCGCGAGATTTTGCAGAAATTGCAGAAAAAGATATTGTATATGATTTATACACAGGCACCGGAACCATCGCACTTTTTGTAGCCAAACAAGCAGAAAAAGTCGTAGGCATTGAGTACGTGGAAGCCGCAATTGAAGACGCCAAATACAATGCGCAACAAAATGGAATCACCAATACTGTTTTTTTTGCCGGCGACATGAAAGATGTTTTAAATCAGAATTGTACCAAACGCAACGGCAAACCCGATGTAGTGATTACCGATCCGCCCCGCGCCGGCATGCATCCCGACGTAATAGCTCGTTTATTGGAAATGGAGCCGCCAAAAATTGTGTACATTAGTTGCAATCCTGCTACGCAAGCTCGTGATATTACGGAACTTGCTAAGAAATATACTGTTGCAAAAGTGCAACCGGTGGATATGTTTCCGCATACGCATCATGTGGAGAATGTGGTATTGTTAGTAAAAAGCTGCCCGGCGTCTTAACATCAATTGCGCACTACTCTAAATCCGAGATAAGTGTTACCTAAGTGAGGTTCGCATATTCCACGGTAAGTTATCCTGCATTCTTCTTCACTACTAAACCAGTTACCGCCTCGCACCACCCTATGAGTTCCTTGAGAAGCTCCTTGAGGATCTTTCTGCGCACCTTGAGGGTAAACATCAAACCAATCGGATACCCACTCACTTACATTGCCGGACATATCATAAATCAGCAATTCATTGGGTTTTTTCTGCCCTACCGATCTAACACGCGAAGTGTTATCCATAAAATATCCCACTTCTCTCAAGTTATTGCTTCCGCTATACAATTTTTGGCGTGGCTCTATAGCACCTTGGGCAGCATATTCCCACTCGGCTTCGGTGGGTAACCTGCAATTGGTCCACTGGCAAAAGGCTACGGCATCGTTCCAAGTAACATTAACAATTGGGTGGTCGTCTTCCCAGCCCCAAGAAGGTCTGGTTGGCATACTTCGTCCTGTAGCTTCGCAGAATGTACGGTATTGAGCAACCGTAACTTGCTTATCGCTGATTTGAAACTCAGAAAGCGTTACGGTACGCGCCGGACGGTCTCTGCCCGTACAATCTCGCAACGATGTACATCCCATGGTAAAAGTTCCTGCAGGCACTTCTACCCATGTGAATGAAATACGCATTACACGATTGGGATAATCTTTTTCCGGAAAATCGTTAATAAAAACACCTTCGTGAATCAAGACTCCTTTGTCGTCATAACATTTTCCAAAACCTTTCTGATTGGCTGACCAAATGCCCTCATACGCTGTTGCACCTTGAGCATTGGCAATATATCCCGATTTTACTGTTAATTTTCCTATCCCTTCTTTTTTCCCATTGACCATTCTACCGGTATAAACATCACCGTTGGTATAGCGCATTGTGCCTTCTCCGTTAGGTACTCGTTGGTTAAAAGAGCCGTCATAAATATCACCATTTGCGTATTTATAAGTGCCGATTTCAAAACCATCATCTTTAAGCGTTCCTGTAAATTCATCGTGATTGTTAAAGATGCAATGAACCGTTCCTATCGGTTCTCCGTTTTTAAAATCGCCCTCAATACTTTTAAACACCGGATCTTTCGTAAATAATAATAATCCCTTGCCATTAGGTTTATTAAATTGTACATGTCCCATAAAAACACCTTCTTTTCCCCAAAAATTAACCGATATGGTATCGTGAAGCAATGTATTGAAGCGTTTTTCTCTGATTTTTTGGTCGCATGCCGCAATTTTTACGTACACATCCAAATCATTGGGAATACATTCACTTTGTGAAGCGAGAAGGTAATTTTCTTTGGATTTTTCAAAATCACCTCTTCTGAAAAACTCGTTCCCTTTGAGATAAAATGGAGTGTAATTTTCTGCAATACAATCTAAGAACTCAAGTTGATCGTCGCAAATTTTAATCCAAAACGCCAATTCATTATCTACAGGAAGATCTGAACATTTTCGGGCTTCGATGAATAATCCTTTGGCATCCACAAAGTTATCGTTAAAAAAAGAAACCTGTGCCGCTTTCAAAATAGGGACATAACAAACTTGTGATTGCGTTTTTGAAGTTGTCGGTACTGCATTGATTTTGGCATTACAATCGGCAATCCATTTATTTAGATCGTGAGTTGCCGGCTTATCAGGGCATCGTTGCGCTGCCATAAAACAATTAATCGCTTTCGGATATTCGCCTCTGTTATAAAAAGTAATACCGTCTTTACGCATAGGTTCATAGCATTGCGAATACAACAAGTTCGTTAAAAATAAAAAACATAGAAAAAGAAAAAATCTATTCATAATTACCCTTTCTTGATAAAATTATATTAAGTTCGTTACGTGCTACCGAATCTTCTTTGGCTTGCAATGCCAATTTATAACGTTCTATAGCTTGTTTATCTCCGTGTTTCGTTTCCGGTATGGCAAACCAGCGAGCATCTTCAAGGTTTTTGTAGTGAATGGAATCTAATTTAAAGTCAATTTGAAACAAAATCCCGGAAATATCTTTTCGCTGCGACACAGGAATCTCGTTTTCAATTTCTTGCGCTTTAAGTAGCAGGTTACGCATGACGATAAAATCATTAACCGATGTTTCTTGTATAGAAAAAGCCTGCGTTATTAAATCGTTGTATTGTTTAAGATGTTTTTGATTAGATGAAAAAACAATGCCAAATATAATTACCCCTATTACAATAAGAAGACCAATAAATGAAGCGCTCAAAATAATTTTCTTTCTCTTTTTTTGTTTGGCGACCTCCAAATAAAAAGGATTTCCGGAGAAATTTTCTGCTTCCCCTTTTTCCAACTTCGTAAAATAATTTTGAATGGCAGAAAGGAGCAGGTTCATTTGTTTGTTTTCATCTTCATTGTTTGCAATCCAGTGTTTATCATTTAAAAGCAAACGCATGGTTCCTTTCAAGGGTGTTGCGTCTATTTTATAGGGAATGAGGTATTTATTTTCTGAAAAAGCGATATTTAATTCACTTTTTACCCAAGGAGAGTTTGCAGAGTTTTCTGAAAAAACAAGCAAAAAAATCTTACATTTTAATATGGCTTTTTCTATCACTTCACTGTATTCGGCGCCGCCTTCAATATTTCTTGGGGCAATCCAGCAGGTATATCCTGCTTGTTCAATGTGCGTTACCAATTGATCGGCAATGGATCTGTCGTTTGAAGAATAACTAATAAAAATGTCGAAATCTTTCATTGGCTAAAATTCAATTTGTTGAGGAAATTCTTGAATAAAGAGGGTATCTTCTTTGAGCTTTGCTTTTATGGCGCGAGATTTTTTCTGATTGTCTATGCCTCGTTTCAAAGCTATAAAAACATCGCAAATATAAATAACACCGGCCACGCCAAGCGAACCAAAAGAAGCATATTTTACGGCATTAATTGTTTTTGGATCCGTGTCTCCCTTTTTTGCCAAGCGATCTGAAACTAAAAGTCCTGCTGCTCCTATGCCGCCAAATATAATAAAAGTACTAAAAGCGCCCCATCCCTTTTTGCCTTGCGTAGCTGCTAAAGATCCGGCACCCGGAAACAGCATGGAATACAACATAGCTTCAGGTCCCACCGTATAGATTTTCTTCAAAGCTAATGTAGTATATAATGAATCTTGATGTATAATTTTCTTTTTTTCAATAGTGTATTTGCCTTTTGGGAATGAGTGGTTGCTTAGGAAATATTTTTCTAATGTGCGTTTTTCGGCAACAGGAATATTGGGTGGCGAAATTCTGATCCTTCTTCCACCATTAGACACTTTTACTAATGATGAGCTCCATGAAGACGTATTTTGAAATGTAGTCGCAGCGTTTACATAAAGATGATCTATTGTAACCGCCGGAATAGGTCGAATGATGAACAATGTATCTAAAAATAAAGACCACGTTGCTTCGGTGCTCATAGGAAAAGATGACTTGGCATTTGGGCGCAACGAGAAGATATTGATTTGATGAGAAGACACATTTTGCCCCAACGTATCGGTATGCAACGTATAAGCAAATTGAATATCTCCTGCATCAAGATTCAAGAAATAATTTCTAAGTCTTTTAAAAATATCGGTTTGAATTTCATCGCTTGTTTTTCTATTGTAAAGTACATAATCGAAAGTTGTGTCTCTCCGAATTAAAAACATGGATTCTACTTTTTCTATCTCTTTCAATTTTTGCAGTACAATGGGAGAAGTGGGATCAATTTGCTGAGCTTTCAGTAAATATTCTTTTGCTAAAACATATTTTCCTGCGGCAAAAGCTTCATCGGCAAGTTGAATATAAAGATTGAAGTTCTTTATATCAAGTTCTTTCTTTACGGTGTCTATTTTATTATTCACTTCCTGAAACTCAATAATCAACTCTTCTCTTTCAATAAAATGCTGGTTTGCAATTTGTTTCAACACAAGCATTGCGTTTTCGTAATCTTCTGTATTTCTTAATAAATCTGCCTGTTCCATTGCCGTTTGAATAAGCTGTTGTTGCTTTTGCAACGTTTTTTCATACTCTTCTTTTTCTGCGTTTTGTATTTTTATTAAGGAGCTTATTTGCGCATAATTACCTACTATGATGATATAAGGCTGGCGGCTCTTGCGCGGCGGAAAAACAATATCCATTCCTTCCCGAATTTGAAAAATACGCAAACGCTGCACAGAATCTTCCATTATGATTTGGGCAATAGATTTATTCTTTTGCAACTCAGATTCAAGGGTTTCGTAACAAGTTTTTGAAGTTTGTATGACTAATATCGGGTCTTGCTCTTTTTTTCTATATTGAGAAACAAACCATTTATCTACAGATAATTGATATATCCATTGTGAAAAATTATCATACATTAACGTGTCATTTCCAAAAACAAAAGGCGCCTGATTTGAATTGGCAATAATTTCCCAATTCTCCTGAAAAAGCATGGAGTTTACCTCAAGAAAAGTGGAAGCGTACATTTTTTTAATCTTCTCAAGATCAAAACATTTGGACGTTTGTCCATACCCTATCATCGGAACCCACAACAATGCGACAAGAAATGGGATGTAAATTTTTGAAAAAAGGGCAGATTGTATTTTCATAGGTACAATGTTTGTAGTCATATCTTTTTTATGAAGCTAATATATTATTTGCGAGCAATGACCGCATTATCATGATATTATTATAATCATAAATTTGAAAAGGAACATCAAAGCGTTTTTCAAGTTCTTTCAGAGTACTCCAATCCACCAAACAGGCATGTAGTTTTTTTGTTTCATCTTGATGCGGAGCGTCTTCCGGTATTTCCGACAGATGCCACGTTCTCCAACCATGTGCAAAATAAGTGGCATTCCATCGCAAATGTTCTGCAATGGCTAAATTTAACAGCCGCTCGGGGTGTTCCTGTAGAAATAGCTGAAACTGTATTTCCGACATTTCTTTTACCTCATCGGCTGTCTTGCCCATCAATTTCAGTTTAGCATAAAGCGACTCCGACACGGCAATATTCGATTCTTTTTTTATGTCTGAAAGTTGCTCCCATGGAATGCGTTGCGCAAAAGGTTTCAATTGGTTATAGAATTGATGTATCGCTTTTGCTTGATGTAAATAATCTAATTTCAGCACTTTACTTTCGGTAAATATTGCTTCACTTTTGCCTACACAATGCATTAAGGAATATTCGTTCGCTTGCTCCCAAAATGTAGGTTCATTGCTGCGAACCACAATAATAATAGGAATGTTATGAATATCACGATTTTTCAAAAAGAGATTTAGCTCAGAAGCAATGGCAATGTTTTTTTCATCATTTCCTGTAGAAATAATAATCTGTTTCAATGTCGTAACATGTTGGCATAACCACGCTGAAAAATCATCGCTTCCCATTTCATAATTCAAAAAATCAATAGCATAATGCTTTTTCATTTCGGGGTAATGGTTTAAAAAACATCCCAAACTTGTAATTGCATCGTTTGCCATTACCGTAGTTTTAAATTGGGTTCCCACAAACTGTGTGGCTTCAATCAATTTTCTTAAAATTGAATTTCCGGTTACGTCAAATCCAACAATGAGCGCCTCATAAATATCGTTCACCGTTGCGTTTTGTGTATTTACGTTAAGCGTATCAATAGGATGAAATTTTTTAACTAACTCGGAAGCTATCAGTTCCGAATCATTAAAAAGCGTATAAGATATTTTAAAAGGAGCACTTTTTATATAATTTTCAACCACCGGATACATTAACTCGTTTTGTATGCGAACAATCAACTCTAAATTATGTTGCACTTTTTTAAATTCATCACGTTTCCATGTTGTGAAAAATGATAAAACCGATTGAATATTCGCATCATCGTGCTCGGATAGAAAGAATAGATACGTTTTGTTTTTAAGCAGGCGTTTTTTTAACGGTTTATCTTTAAGAAACAGCACGGCGCCTCGTTTATGTTTTACAATATCCTTGGCTAATGCAAGAGAAGCTTCATTAATATCAAAGAAAACATATTTATCTTTTGTGAAACATTGCCAAAGTGTTTTTAGTTTGTAAAACATATTTTTAGAATTTAAAAAGTTTTTTAAAAGAGGTTTGCAAATGTACATTTTTTTGCATTTGTTTTTTTAACGATTTTAAATAATAGTACAGTTTTATTTCTTTTCTCAACGGTGAGATAATAAGTCCCTTGTTGCAAATCGCTGATATCTATGCGTGTAATTTTATTTTTTGGTATACTTTTTTCATAAACTTTGCCATTTGCGTCAATAATGTGATAGCTCACGGCGTTCAAATTATTTACATTTAATGTAAGCTTGTCATTCTCTAAATCAGCATAAAGAAAAATTTTCTTACCTATATAACTTTCCGCAATTGGAATAATATATCCACGTAAAAGATTGTTTTCCGCGCTTATATAAAGTTCTTTGTTTTCTTTAGCTGATAGGTGTAAGATAGACATTGCAATAATTCCTATTAAGATGATTGATTTTTTTACTTGCTTTTTCATACAGATTGATTTTTTAGGTTCGTAATTTTGCTTTTTTGTTGAACGATTTTTTCGTTGTTTTTTCTATTGCAAAAATAGCATGTAAAGTTATGAAATATTCAAATTTTCAACTAATTAAGTAAGTCAAGCGCCCTAATTTTTTTAGAAAAAAACAAACAACCCCCTAAGGTTTTTAGGGGGTTGGGATACAGAATGTTATAACTAAATTCTTAATTTATTAACGCCAACCTCAACTTAATCCCCATTGCCATAAGATTGACATTTCCGGTAAAAGAAGAGAGTGCGCTGTTAGTTGTAAATTCCGCAGGATAAGAATTTTCATAATTCACAAAATGTTGGTCGTTATTTTTAAGAATATTATTCAACCCGTAGTCAAAATAGACACCAGTATAGAGCACAAGATTTTCGCCGAGTTTCCATTTTACTCCGGCTTCGAGTGCAAGCATTGCTGCTATGCCCAATTTGAGTTCCCCATCAGATTTTTGATTGGTAAAAGTACCAAAGCCTGCAAACTCCGGCATAGCCATCCAATTGTTATAGTCAGGATAATAAGCGACATTGGTAAGTGTGGCATCCGATACGCTGTATTTACAGTTTAATGGAATGCCTACTTTACCCCCCGCTTTAGCGTAGATTTTTTGCTTTCCTTTTGTTTGGAATTGTATCATAATTGGAATATTCAGAAACATCGTTTTTTGCGCTTCGTTGTAGTTGATAAGCATAGTGTGCATATTAAAGCAGTCGCCTTCGCTGTCGGTGAGGTTTGGCGTAATTGCTTCTATATCATCAAGTTTAACTTTTGCATTATATAAACCCAAACCTGCTCCAATATGGATACCCCACTTCTCTTTAAAGATACAGGTATAGCCCAGTCCAAAATCTCCACCAAAACCGAGACTGTGCTTACCTTCAGATAATTTATAATTGAGGGTAGACAATCCGCCCCCACCTTGAATGGAAAATTCGTGTGTAGCTTGTGCGGACACAAGTAAGCTACCTATAGCAATAAATAATAAGATGATTATTTTTTTCATGACTTTTTGATTTTTATTGGATGATAAGTTTAACTTGTTCATTATTTGAACGTACAATATAAATACCTGCTGGAATAGATAGAGTTAATTCTGTAACGCCTCCGGTAGCTATTGCACGACTTACGCACGCACCGATTAGGTTATAAACCTCCACAAGACTGCCTTGTACTGTGCCTTCAATAGTGAGTTTGCTACCTTGCGGAATGGGATTAGGATATGCTCGCAATATACTTTTCTGTTTTTCAATAACTTTATCGGTAGAATAAAGCATGCCATGGCTACTTGTGTATAACTCGAAAGTGTAAACTGCGCCTACCTCCAATTGATCAGCGATTTTATTGCCGACAGAGTAAGTAAAGCTCTCGCCTATCATTTCGTCGTTTTTATACCATTTACAAGCGGTAACTTCGTAGCCCTCATCTTCTAATTTTTTGAGGTTGAGCATGAAAGTATTGTTCCATTTAGTAACAGCGTAGAGATCGAATGGTAAAAATTCTATATCTACAAAATTAGCTACCAACACTACATCTTCGATAACAGGAAAACTGTATGAACTGTGGGAAGAAACCACCACACCATTCTTTGTCCAATTTACAAATCTATAGCCCTCGTATGCGGTTGCGGTAACAGTGACAATGTCGTTCTCATCGTAAAGCCCACTACCTGTGGCATAGCCATATAAAACATTATTTACACTAACATTAACAGCAAGTTGTGAAGATGTTCCTTGTAAAATATAAATGGTCTTTGCATAGTTCTCTGTTTCAGGCGCTTCAATATAAATGGAATCAAGTCTATAATGATCTGTTTGATTAGCCTCATACATAATATTTATGATGCCATCATTAATACCTTCATAAGAACCGACAATCTTAACCCAATTACTAATAGAGTCGCTTGCCAACCAATCCATGTCTTCAATACCTCTATTTTGAACAGAAATTACAGCCATCCCACCATTTTTATTCACATAAATCGTATCAGGAACATGTAATATGGGAAGGTAATACTCATAATTGGCAGTATAATATTGATCTGTATTTTTAGAAATTGTTAATTGTCTATTCGCTGTAATCTGTTGTCCTAAACGATTCGTCCAATTAACAAAGCGCCAAGCGCCATGGTATTGAGGCGCTTCATAAGAAACTGTTTGAGTACTTGTTGTAAATGACCTATGAAAATTACCCTTTCCACTGCTTCTTCCAAATCGATCTTTATCATTTGATACAATAAAAGGCATTAATTCGTCACTCACATTAATATCAATGTTTCTAATATTATTTGGACGAGAAGTAAAATCATAAGTCAATTTAATGATTACGGAATCAATAATTATATCGCCTCCGCCAGGGGTATGTACATTTTTGGTAATAGTTATATCACCCCATGCACTCGGACGCGAATACAGCATAATATTATTATCGTTTCCTAAAATAGCTCGAAGAAGTGATTCACTTGCAAATGACGGTTTAATAACAGTAGTAATATTTGTAACAGCATCCACTCTTATTCCCCAGATATGTGGGTTTGTACCATTTTTTGGAATATGGTTGAACCAATATATTTCACCATTTTTTCTCAATCTTGAAATTCCAGAATGTTCCAATTTCAAATCCAAATAACCGGTTGTTCCCATGTTTCCTTCATTGTGTTTTTCAATATAATGAATATCGAAATCCACAATTCTGATGTTTTCTTCTGTTGGCGAGAAGAAACCCTCTTTATACATATCAATAGTTAGCGATTGATTGTTATTTAATGCCTCAATCTGTTCTTTCGTTAAAGTAAAATAAATGGGAGCAGTTACCTCTGAGGCACCCTGGTTGTATTCTTCCAGTATGTTTTCAATCATAGTAGAAATTTCATTTTTATATACAGCAGTTAAAGATGAATATATATTAGGATCTAACGGCGCTGGATTGTTTTCGTCAAACGCAAGACCAATTGCTTCAAATCGTTCGTACAAAGTATTTAAACTAAATTCAGAAGTATAAGGTTTTAACAATCTATATTCGTATGCCTTGCGGGCGTAATAGAAATATTTTTGCAATCTGTTTTTTGTATTCTGCTCCATTTTACTTAAATATTGCAACGCTTGCAAATCGCGCTTACTGTTTCCGGTGAAAGCATCGCGACGAAGACCGTCTAAAGCAAGAATATTAGAAGTTAGTTCGGATGTTGTGGTAAGCATGTTTGCTTGTACATTGTCAAGTTTTTCTTTAAATTGTATTTTTAATTCTGTTAATTCTTTCAATTCTGCCTGCATACTTTTCCATTCAGGAGATTCTGATATTAGCTTTTCTAATTCTTTTTCCACATCACTTTTTGGAGCGGAACTTTGCGAGAAAGCATTATTCAAGTTCATAATACCGCTATACAGAGTTTTAAGAGGATCGGATACACTATTATATACATTTCCTATAGAAGAAAAAAGATCAGAGAAATTTGTGCTTTGTAGGATACTGCTAAAGTCGCCTAAAATACTAGAGAAATTCATAGCTTTCAGTGGACCAAGAATTCCGTTAACCGCATCTCCATATCCATAAATGTCGCTAATACCAAAATATCCGCCTGCAAAACTTAGGGCAGTATTCAATCCGCCTGCAATAGCGCCTACTGGTCCAGGTATTATAGATGCTACATTAAGAATTCCTTTTGCTATTCCGAATCCTTTGTTAATTCTATTTTTGCGTTTTACATTATTCTTGGCTTTCGCCAACAGCTCATTGTACTTATTTTCAATTTTTATTTCTAAAATTTGTATCTGTTCAATGAGTTGATTGATTTTATCTTCAAGAATAGGAATTTGAAAAATAATTGTATTTAAAAATGCCTGCTGCTTTTCAATATCATTGAGTGTTTGATTAGCAGCTTCGGTACAAGCAGCTACCATTTGAGCCAATGTTTGGTCTACTTTACCAAGCCAATAACTTAAATACAACGTGGGAATAGCTCTTTCAATCTCATTATCATAATTTTGCAATAAAACTTCAAAAGACAAGAGCGGCACCCAGCCTAAAGAATTACTAAAGTAATCTAACCCATTATTGAGATTGTTCAATAACACATTTATTTCCGTTTGTTGATTTCGTAGTAAAATCTGGGTTTCCTCATCGAAATCATCCCATTCTGAGGATTGTTGCAATGTTTCAATATAGCTGTAATATTCATTACATGTCAATTTGGAATAAGCATTATACAAATTAACGTAAGAGTCATTTACATGGCGCAATACCGCAGCAACAAAATATGGATGTATCCAAAGTTGTGTATTTTCAGATTGTTGCACTATACCTACATTGCCTGCTTGACCTATGCCAATAATCTCACCAGGTTCCGTATTTTCACCATCGGCATTAAATTTTGCACCGCCACCACCACGAGATACACTACAAAAATTTTCAATATTAAACGTGGATGTAATAATTCCCCCATCACCTCCATTGCCTGGCGTCCCATTACGATTTACTGACTGTCCGTTTTCGCCGTTGGCAATAAAACGTTTGCCAAAATTGCATTTCAGTTCTTTAATATGTAGCGTAATATTCCCTGCATTTCCACCATCTAAACCAGTTTCATTAGAATAAGTAAGATGTTTTTCTGCAGACGTATTTATAGAAGATATCACATTATTTACATCTTCAAAGATTAGTTCTTTAGCATGAATAGTTATATCAGTTTGTGGAAAACGTAATGCGGAACGAACAATTACCCGCTCGGCATAAATGTTAAGTTCATAAATGTCGCTTCTACCACTCAAGCCCCAAACTTTATTTTGAAGCTGATCATCAAAGATAATATCTTTCCCCGAAATACTATAACTCCATGCTTCTCTTTCTTCATAGTTGATGTGTTTAGTAGTAGATGTTTGTGCTAAAATAGTATAATCCTGATTAGAAGGCATTTCGCCTTTAGTTTGAAATACAACTGCTTCGGGTATAATAGTAGGCATCATCGTAAATAATACCTCTTGCACCAAAGAGTCATTGCCGGAGCGAGCTACAAAACGTGCTGTAAAATTCAGATAATCTGCAGCATCCGGATAATAATTAAAGCGACCGGATATATTGTCTAAAGAAATTGGACCAATAGGGGTATGGTCTAAAGTAAAGCTATACCGTACTTGGTTGGAATGAAGAGAATCTGCCGTAATATAAAAACCAACTCCATCTTCCAGATAATAAACGGTTTGCGGTAAGATATAATGGATTTCATATCGCGGTAGATTATCCAAAATCACGTTGCATGGATACAAATTGCTGCTTAAAATCTCACTTTGACTAGGTAAAACAGTTTGCCCGAATACTAAAGGATATGTCTGTATTACAGATACATGTCTAGTATTTGATTGCGCTATTGCCAGTGTACAAGCAATGATAAAACAAATAATAAGTGCAAATCTTTTCATGGCTTTAGAGTTTTATGATGTAGTTTACATATACGTTTTTGGGACGAGTTTCATTGCCGCCACTTACGTTTATTTCATTGCTATTTATATAGTCTGTATTGGGGTTTCTCAAGCCTCTATTTCCACTTGCACTTGTATATCCCGCTGGATAAGAATTCTGAGCATTCCCATGATTTCCTTCTCCTGCCTTAACATTATTTGTATGTTTATGGGACTTAAAATCATCCACCTGATAACTACCCACATTATTACCAGAATTTGCGCCATTACCTGCCAATACAATACGTTCTTCCGCGTCCGGGTCATTTCCAGAATCATAAGAAACTCCACGTAAGAACACACCTCTCATATCGGGAATATTAAAAGTGTTGGCATTGTCGCCGGTGCCCCATGCAACACCAATCGCATTGTATAAATTAGCGTATTGCGAACGACTAAGTTGCCTTCCATCGCAAAGCATCCAGCCATCCGGAATTTGTGCAATATCTCCGACAAACGCCATAACCATACCGGCAGGAACAGCAGCCGCATTGTGAGCAACTTCAGAATAGGGTGCACTGGGCAAAGAAGTAAAACTTACTTCTCTGAAAGTGCCTGCTTCGTTAATTTCAATTTTTAGCCAATAGTAAACTGCAGCAAAGTTTACATCGCTAAATTGGGCGGCGACGCTGGCATTATCGCGTGTGCCATGCCCTACACGGATACCCATCGTGCCAAATTTATCGGTTTGCACGTTGTGTGTTTCCACCCAAGTAGGCGTTACTGCCTGCTGCCCGGGGTAGAGCGAAACTTTTAAGATTACCGCGCTGTCTTGCAGAACAAATCCATACGCGTTTCTAATCACTGCTTGATAATTAAAACCAAGCCCGCTGTTTTGTGCCTGTACTGTAAAGAACAAAGCGCAACATATACATGCTAAAAATGATTTTGCTCTGTTTATACTCGCTGAGCTTTGAGATAAGTTTTGTTTTTTCATTTTGTTTTTGCATCTATAACCCTGGATGCGCGGTTTTAATTTGATAATTTTTTATTGTTGTTTTTTATTGTAGGTGTTCAAAATTTTGAACACCTACATTGTGTTAATTTTTAATTAATAAATTTGAATCCAACCCCCGCAAAAAACATATTCTGCTTCGTGCGGTTTTCCATTATTCTATGCTTGCTTGTAGAGAAGTTGTAGCCTACGTTCATCGTAAATCTCCAGATGTCAACGCCAACACCGGCGTAAACGCCAATCTCTGCACTGTCAAAGAAGTCTTTTGCATCCTCGTATTTGCGAGCAACGCTGAAGCCAAACTGAGGCCCTGCAAATATTCTTAGGTTAAATTGTTTCCTGTCTATAACTTTTACGCCCAACAAAAGCGGAACAGTTAAAAAATGATCTTTGAATGAACCTTTTAGAGAATCCATAGAGGAAAAATCAATCTTTTTAAATGAATAAAGTACAGAAGGTTCAAAATATACTCTGCCGCCCATGCGTGCAAAAAGCCCGACATCAAAACCCGATTCAAAGTTTTTAATAATGTTTTCGTCGAAAGCAATTTTACCGGTATGAAAAATCACTTCCGGTCCGAAAGTAAATTTGCAACTGCGTCTTACGTTTTTCTTTGTTACAGACGACTCTTGAGCCATAGCTCCTACTGTGATTAATAATCCTAAAATAATACATGTTAGTTTTTTCATTTTGTTTTGCATCTATTACCCTGAATGCGCGGTTTAAAGTTGATAATTTTTTCGTTGTTTTTTCTACCGCAAAAATAGCGTGAAACAAAACGAAACATTCAAATTTTCAACTAATTACACGAGTGCAATACCCTAATTTTTTTAGAAAAAAACAAACAGCCCCCTAAAAATTTTAGGGGGCTGTTAAACAAAAAGTTATGTATGTTTTGTAGGGGCGGAAAATTTTCTGCCCCTACGAGTTAATTACAATATTTTTCCTTTACAGGTTTCGTTTTTTCCAACGCTTCGGGTTTATAGTTCTCAATTTGCTTTTTGTGCGTTTCCGCATCCGCGCTTTTTTCGATATTTTTTCCCCAAAGTATGTAGTACAAGTGTAATATTTTAAATTCTTTGTAGCAAAGCAACAGTACCAAAAGCTTCTTTTTAAGTTCTATCAATTCAGATTTGCCTTTAAATTCACAAGCGGCAATCTCTTCAATATAGTTCTGATAAAATTGTTCTATCTTTTTAATCCCTTCACCATCAGGCTCTTTTTTCTCTCTTTCATCGTCTTTATCTATACTGTCTAAAAAAGCCATGGTGGAAGTAAATAATTGTTCACATTCAAGCTTATAGGTAGTTTTTTTTAGTTCTATTAATTGGTGCTTAATTTGCTCAAAAAGTTCATTAAATCCAACATCTTCCATAAGCTCCTCAATTTTAATTATTTGCGCGTGGATTTCATTTTTTTGAGCTACATATAAAGGATTTAATAAGTTGCATTGTAGAGTAAAATCGGTTAAAAGTTCATCTATTTTCTGTTTCCTTTCTTCTACCAATGCCGGAAGTATTTTGTAAAATCTACTTTCTATATGCGCTAAACTTTGAAGCTTTTCTTCTTTGTTCAGGTTTTCTTGCTGCTCTTTTGTCAGCATCGCCTCTAATCTCTTCTTAGCTTCATTAAGTTCATTGCATTCAATTTTTATTTTTCGATAGAAAAATATTAAGAAAAGCGTGAATAACCAACCCGCTATTAATAAGATGTATAGAATAATATTTTCCATTTTCTATATCAAATTCTACTTTTCAAATACAATTTCCCCCTTCTCTCTGTCAATCTCATATTTCCCCCATTCCTCCGAAATAAATTCCGTTCCAACCACAAACGCCGCCGGAAGTCCTTTTTTAATAACAACTCTCACATTTTCAGCGTAATCATCGCCCATGGCTAATTCGCGGAGGTAGAGCACGGAGTTTTCAATAATAGAACCATCCTCGTTTTTGAGCGCTTTTTCACCTAACTCGAAATCGTCAACTTCAATGGTAAACTCGCGCAGAAATCTTGTAGCAGTTTCATAATCCATGAAAATATCTTCCGTTTTTTTGGAGCTGAGTACAAAGTTTACGTTTTTGCCGTTTGCTCTGCAATTTCCGGAAATATCGTTTCCACTGATTTGCACAGGGATAACGTGTTTTTTAATCACCGCAATCGGTCTTGGGATAGAAACCGGTGCAATGCTGTCGCTTTTAGGCACAAAATCATCGCGAAGTACAATAAACTCCGTTCTACGGTTCAATTGGTGCGCCGCTTCCTGCTGGTCTCTATTCGGCAACGCTTTTATGTAATTGTCGTCCAACGTAACGCCTCTTTTAAAGGCGTACATTTTTCCATTATAAGGCACCATGATGTCTTTGTCTAATCTACGCGGGCGGCTTTTTCCATATCCTTTAGGTACAATTCTTTCCGCATCTATTTTTAAGTCATTCACTAAGAAGTTTACGCACGATTGGGCACGATTTTGCGACAACAAATCATTGCGCTCTTCAGAACCTCTACTGTCGGTGTGCGAACGAAGCTCCACTACCAAATTGGGATTTTGTACCAAAATAAAATACAAATACATCAACGAATCTTCATATTGAGGTTTTAGATCCCACTTATCTAAATCGTAATAAATATCAGGCATTACAATCGGATCTTTCGGAATACGAGCCAGTAAGAAATCTTGACGAATATCGGTATCTTCGCTTAAGCCGATGGTAGTTTGCACAGCATCCGGAATATCCCAATAGCCTGCTTTTTTTAGCCTTATCGTATAAGTAGTGTTCATTAAAATTTTGGTTCTGTCAAAAGCATAGTTTCCTCTTATATCGGTAAAAGCCTTGTAAGATGTTCCATTAGAGCCAATTATTTCAATTTCGGCGCCATCAATAGCTTGTCTATTGTTTTCGTCGCGCACGGTTCCGGCAAGCGTAAAAACGGTGGGGCGCAATTGGAAGTGATAAATATCGTCGCCGCCTCTACCACCGGGTCTGTTGGAAGAGAAAAATCCCATTTCCAAATAAGGCGCTTTCGATTTAGGATCAATAATTTCTTCGTCATAAAAAATAATACCGATTTCATCCCAACAAGTATTTATAGGATACATCATATTCTCGGGCGTTTGGAATGCACCATTTCTTAGTACGGAATAAAAAATATCGAGCCCGCCCATTCCGGGATGTCCGTCGGAAGAAAAATAGAGCATGGAATCACCGCGCATTGCCGGAAACAACTCATTTCCGGGACTGTTAACGATCGGTCCTAAATTTTCAACATTTCCAAATTTTCCGCCTCTTCCTGAGCGCGTGGCTTTATACAAGTCGAAACCGCCATATCCGCCCGGCATATCGGAAGCGAAGTAAAGTGTTTGCTCATCGGCAGAAAGCGCCGGATGAATACAATTCACGAGCGAATCGGAGCTGAGTTCCACTAATTTAGGCTCAGAAAAAGAGCGCCCTCTTTTTTCAGAAACATAAATATAGCACGCCTTTAACGACTTTTTATCAATAGGACATTTTGTGAAATATATCTCGGAACCTTTTCTGTTCCCTACTGCTTCTCCTTCGTTCACTTCCGAATTTAAAAGTCCTTCGTCATCTAAAAGTTCAGCATTCGACCACTCGCCAATCCATTCGTTGCTTTTTCCTCTTGGGCGGTCAATTTTATAAATATCTGAAAAAGACTTACCTGTCCATTGATCAATTCCTTTTCCCGTAGAGCCATCCCGATTGGAAGAAAAAATCATTTGATTTTGTTTTTCACTACTCCAGCGCGGCGCCCATTCATCTTGTTTGGTGTTTATTTTCTTAAAATTCTCCACCTCATAGTTGGTGGGATTTTCCATCCAGCCTTTTGCTTTCCTCACGCCTTCAATACGCGCCTCAATTCTAACATCATCAGGTACTCTTTCTTGATATTTCAGATAATAATTCAACGCTTTTTCATACTCCCCTTTTAAATGGTTGATGCTTCCCAAGTGATAAAAAAGTAGCGGTTCATCTTTTTGGTGGTTTCTTTTTTCTAATCTAAGATATTGGTTTTCTGCCCTTTTCAAATCTCCCATAATGCGGTAACACTCGGCAATTTGATAAGTAACCCGTTTCACTTCCACTTGATTCTTTCCAACTTTCTTCAACCCTTTTTTATAGGCAGTAAGCGCCTTGTCGAATTGTTTACTGGCAAAAGCGTTGTCACCTGCTGCAATTTTCTTTTGACCAAACGCACTAAAGGTAATGCAAAGCACTAATAATAAAGCAAATATTCTATTCATTGTCGTAATTTATTTTTTATACAATTATGGCAAATTAACATGATTTTTTAAAACGAATGAGAAAGCTGAATATTATAGAATTACCTGCAACGTACTCCTACTCTTTTGCTCCAGTATTACAGGCTGGTTTCCTATAACCTGATCTATAGCTTCTTGTGTATAATGACGAATCGTGATCAGTTTTTTATCCATATTATATTTTATCGTAAAATCTTCTTGTAAATCTTTCAACAAATTGGCAAAACGATTAGGTTTATTATCCATGCAAATGGTAAAGCTCACTGCGGAATTTTGCATCAAATTGATTTTTAATTTATTTTTTGAAATGTACGAAAATATTTTTGTCAGATTATCAGCAGCAATAAACGAAAAATCTTTTGGAAAAATAGATAACAAAATTTGTTCTGTTTTAAAAATATAGGAAGGAATCTGTTCCGAAGATTCCACATCGGCAATAATGCTACCTGCATCGTGAGGAGATAAAAACGATTTTACGAAAAGTGGTATATGCTTGTTTTGCAAAGGTTTTATCGTTTTTGGGTGAATGATGGTTGCGCCGTAATACGCCAACTCAATCGCTTCCTGATAAGAGATTTCGTCTAATTTTACAGCATTGGGATAAAATTTCGGGTCGGCGTTAAGCAAGCCGGGTACATCTTTCCAAATGGTAACATTTTCAGCATTTAAGCAATATGCAAAAATGGCTGCTGAAAAATCGGAGCCTTCGCGCCCAAGCGTAGTTACTTCTCCGTTCATCGTTCCGGCAATAAAACCTTGTGTAATAATCGTTTTATTCGGATGCTCCGCCACAAAATTGTGAATGGCTTTTTCTGTTTTTTCCCAATTTACTTTTCCTTCACGGTACGAGTCATCGGTTATAATTAATGGAATAGCACACGCAAATTTATTTACATAACCATTCAAATTCAGATAAATAGAGATTAATTGTGTAGAAAGATACTCTCCAAAACTTACAATATTATCATAATCTTTGTCATAATTTTTAGAATTTTCACCTGATAATATTTCAAAAAGTTTGTCTAAAATAGGACGCAAAACAGAGGAAATTTCTCCTGTTTTATTTTCTAATTGACTTGCAATATCAAGATGGTATTTTTTTACGACTTCAAAGTTACTTTGCAAAGAATCAGGATCATAATACCAGGAGTCAAGCACTTTTTCCAACTGATTGGTCATTTTTCCCATAGCGGAAATAACCACGATCAATTTTTCATCTTTATAAATTTCTAAAATCTTTTTCAGATTTTTAACACCTTCGGCATCTTTTACTGATGCGCCTCCAAATTTAAAAATTCTATACATCAATTATTTGTTTAATAAACAATGATTTTTTGAGCTTTCCCAAAATCTGTTTTCAAGAAATAGATTCCGGAGGGAAGTTTTGAAACATTAAGTTCATAATTTTCATTATCAACGTTGAAGCTATTTAAAATCTTTCCTTCTATATTAAATAAAGAAAAAGAAGTTGCCGTTTCTACATTATTAATTACGATTTTTTTTGTTGTTGCATTGTAGTATGCTGTAAAATTGATAACATCCGGAAAAATCGGCACGGAAATCGGGTGTGGTCTTATCACACTTAACATAAAGTCATCAAAATAAAAGCCGTCCATATTTATCCAAGCATCGCTTACTAACCGAAATCCTATTCTAATATTTTTTTCTTTATAGGCGCTTAAATCAATGGTTTCGCGCACCCAAGAATATTGGTTGCCATCATACAACGGCTTTCCGTAATCTTGATAGGATCCTCCTAATTTTGTATATTTTCCATGTTGCGGCACCCAAGTGCTTCCATTGTTTTCCGAAACAAGAAATTGCACATAATCATAATCAGCTTCTATCTCCCATTGTGCTTCAAATTCTGCAAAAACGGCAATAGCGCCGGTTAAATCATAGCTATTTTTAGAATATATCGTAAGATTTGCATTATTTGGATAATTTCCATACGGGGAATCTGCAATGGAATGCGTGGGAGAAACATGCTTTAAGGTGGTGAGTCTCCACGAAGAAGAGCTCCAGTTATCCATGGTTTCGCAATCATCGTCAATTAGCTTCTCCAATGCGCCGAACATCTTAGTAATACGATGTTTACGCGTAAAATGTCCATTATCTACACAAACATCAAAAATCACTTGTTCGCCGGACGTGATTGTCGATTTTAAAACAACAGATAATGCTCCTTGTGTTCGATCTAAGACATTCATATTTTCGAAAAACAAAGGCGTGGTTTGCACTGACTCAATATTATCTGAAACAGGCTCAATAGTAATGTAGAAATTAGCATTTTGCGTCTGCCCCAAAGAAAGAAGGTCAAATGTAAAAGTGTTATTTAATGCTGAAAAAGTTATTCCGGTTTTATCTTCAATTTCAGCAAAAGGCAAGGCAAAACGCATAAGATACTTGTTCATAGTTACCTGATCGGCGCAAAGTTCTTCAATACGATGTGCGGGCGGCCAAAATCCTTCTTCTCGATTACCTACCTCAGGAGTAAATGCAAAGATTTGGTTCTTTGTTTCTTGCTCGCCATACATCCAATCATCTGAGCTACCATTAGTATAATACCCCAATACTTCATAACAAGTTCCATAGGTATAATTGTTTTCGAAAGTAAACCGCTCGGCGTATGCTCTAAAAATGGGATATTCCGGAGGTATGGTATTAGTGTATCCCCAAGGATATACCAATAAGTTCCCCATACAATGATAATTCAAACAAAGCAATATCTTTTTATTTTCACAAAAATTTTTGAGTACTTGCGTTTCCACTTCGCTGAAAGGAGCGTCTCCTCTGTAAGTTTCAGCCCATTGCAACGGAGATGAGCCAACATTGTCGTAGCCCCATTTGTATCCCCAATTTCTGTTAAGGTCAATACCATAGCCGCCTGTTCTGTTTTTTCGCCACATGCCTCCGCCATTGGGCGCAGTTTGTCTGTTGTACTCATATCCATCGGGATTGACACAGGGCACAAAATAAAGTTCCAAATTATCAATATAATACGTAATTTCAGGATCAACGCCGTAATTTTCCAACAGGTCCCACATTTGATAAATCATTTGGTGCATTCCTGCGGGTTCGCGCGCATGGGTAAGCGCCGTGTAGAGTACACGCGGTCTTTCCTCATCCACATCCGGATTATTGGAAATTCTTACCCAATAAATGTTTCTTCCTTCTACTGTTTGCTGTGGAAAAGCTGTTTTTGCCGAAATCAGATGAGGAAACTTATCTCGCATTTCATCCAATTCTGTCATAATTTCTGCCAACGTAAAATATCCGCCCATACTTCCTAAACGAAAATTCTCCGGCGTGCGATTTCCGTTGAATGTTTTAGGATTCCGTCTCATTTCCTCATTAAGTTTCTCAATAGAATACCCGTCGTTTTGTCTTACATAATATTCCAACATATTTTCAATGAGAATTTCAAAAGGAATTTGAGTTTCGGTAATTTTTTCCATTTCTAAATCGGAAAATTCACCAATAATAAAGGCACCTTTTTTAATGTCTATATTTTCTAAACAAACGCCTTTTTGCAGCAATGCATTGAAATGCTCTTGTTCCGAAGCATAGACTTTAACACGTGCATAATTGGCTTGTTTCTCTTGCCCGAGCAAGCAGCCAAAAATAAGCAAGAGACAAAGGAATAAGGTTGTTTTTTTCATAATACCAATATTTGTTTAATAAACAATTATCTTTTGAACCTCCCGGGAATTTGTTCTCAAAAAATAGACCCCGGCTTGAAGCTGCGAAACATCGAGCTCATATTGCCTGCTATTAACCTCAAAATTTTTTAACAGTTTTCCTTCCACATTAAATAAAGAAAATGAGGTTGCTTTATCTATATAATAAATGGCAATTTTTTTTGTGTTTGCAATGTACTGTGCCGTAAAGCTATTCTTATTCGGAAATTTCGGGGGACGCCTTACAACACTTAGCTCAAAATTATCAAAATAAAATCCGTCTTTGTTCATGTGTTCATCGCTTATCAATCTAAATCCAACTCTAATATATTTTCCTTTATACGCCATTAAATCAATGGTTTCGCGTACCCACGAATTTTGTGTGCCATCATACACCGGTTTGCCTTGATCTTGATGCTTAGTTCCTAATTTTGTGTATTTTCCGGCGAGTGGCGTCCAGGTAGCTCCATTGTTTTCCGAAATAATAAATTGTACATAATCATGATCGAGCTCTATATCCCATTGTGCATCAAACTCTACGAAAGCAACAATGGCATTGCTTAAATCATAGCTATTTTTAGAATAGATGATTGTATTTGCATTATTCGCATAGTTTCCATGCGGAGAGTCTGCAATGGAATGTAGAGGTGAAACATACTTTAAAGTAGTAAGCCCCCACGTATCTGAAATCCAATTATTCATGGTCTCACAGTCATCGTCAATCAGCTTCTCTACAGCTCCAAATATTTTAGTAAAGCGATATTTATGTGTAAATGTTCCGTTATTTACACAAACGTCAAAAACCACTTCATCTCCGGAAGTGATATCCGGTTTAAAAGCAATGGATAATTCTCCTTGTTTTCGTTCTAAAATGTTCACGTTTTGAAAAACAAAAGGCGTTGCTTGCACTAATTGAATATTATCTGAAACCGGCTCAATGGAAACTGAAAAATTAACATTTTGTCCTTGTCCTAAAGAAAAGAGTTCAAATACAAAAAAATCATCTAATGATTGGAAAGAAACACCGGTTTTATCTTCAATTTCAGCATAAGGCAAGGCAAAGCGCATCATGTATTTGTTCATCGTTACATGCCCGGCGCAAATCTCTTCAATACGGTTCATGGGAGGCCAAAATGCTTCTTCGCGATTACCTGCTTCAGGCGTCAAAGCAAATATTTGGTTTTTTGTTTCTTGCTCGCCGTGCATCCAATCGTCGGCATCTCCGTTTGTTAAGTAACCCAGTACTTCATAGCAAGTTCCATAGGCATAATTGTTTTCAGAGGTAAGCCGTTCAGCGTAAGCTCTGTAAATGGGGTATTCCGGAGGTGTGGCATTCGTATACCCATAAGGATAAATCAAATAATTTCCATGGGTGTGATTATTTAAACAAAGTAAAATTTCTCTGTTTTCGCAAAAATTTTTGAGCACTTGGGTTTCTGCTTCGCTAAAAGGCGCTGTCCCTCTGTAAATTTCAGAAATTCCTAAGTGCGAAGAACCTATATTGTCGAGTCCCCATTTATATCCCCAGTTTCTGTTGAGGTCAACGCCGTAGCTACCATCTGCATTGGCTTTCATATTTTTCCGCCACATACCTCCGCCATTGGGCCGACTTCGCCGGTTGTATTCATAGCCATCGGGATTAAGGCAAGGCATAAAGTAAATCTCCAAATTATCGATATAATACGTAATTTCAGGATCTTCGCCATATTTTTCCAACAAATCCCACATTTGATATATCATTTGGTGCATTCCGGCAGGCTCGCGTGCGTGCGTAAGCGCTGTGTAAAGCACGCGCGGTTTTTCCTGATCCACATTCGGATTGTTTGAAATTCTTACCCAATATATGTTTCTTCCCTCCGCCGTTTGTTCAGGAAAGGCGATTTTTGCAGAAATTAAGCGAGGAAATTTCGCCCGCATTTCATCTAATTCGGTCATAATTTCTGCCAGTGTGAAATATCCACCCATGCTTCCCAAGCGAAAATTAGAAGGCGTACGATTGCTTTTGAACGATTTAGCGCCTTTTCTCATTTCCTCATTGAGTCTCTCAACAGAATATCCGTCATTTTGCCGCACATAATGCTCAAACATATTTTCAATGAGAATTTCAAAAGGAATTTGAGTTTCCCTTATCTTTTCCATCTCAAAGTCAGAAAATTCACCAATGATATAAACACCTTGTTTGATTTCTATGTTCTCTAAACAAACACCTTTTTGTAGCAATACCTTGAAGTGCTCTTTTTCAGAAACATATACTTTAACGCGAGCATAATTGGCTTGTTTTTCCTGTGCGAATGAAAATCCAAAAACAAGCAAAAAGCAAAGTAAGAGGATGTTTTTTTTCATAGATAATATTTTAGATATGTGTATGTTAGTCAACTTGAGTTAAAGTCGTTATTTTCAGAAAAGAACAAAACTTTATCCTAAAAATGGATGGTAATCTCCTTTTTTTCCTTCTGCCTTTCGTGAACGAATGTCGTGACAAAGAGATACATACTGCCATGCATCACAAATACGGAATCCATTCCCCGAAAGAATATTTTGATAGGATAAGGTGTGCAAATCCGTAAAACCTTCCGAAAATTCAAATTCTTTATTATCAATGGTTAATGAACGATAAGTGGTTTTTCCTTTTTCTGCAATCTCTTTGGGGAGTTGCGTTTTATCAATGCTTAAAAACCAACGTACACGAGCTTTTTTTAGTCGCAAAAAACCGGCTACGGTAATTGGTGTAGCATAATGTATTTGAATATCTTGCGCTTCGCCAAAAATGTAGGTCAACATATCAAAAAAATGAGATCCGATATTGGTGGTGATGCCTCCCGATTTATCCATGTCGGCTTTCCACGAATATTGGTACCATAATCCACGACTTGTAATATATGCAAGGTCAATATCATGCACCTTGTCATCTGCTTGAGTGTCAATATGATTTTTCAACTCAATTACCGCCGGGTGCAAACGAAGTTGCAAAATATGGAAGATGGAGTTGCCTGTATCTTGCTCAATTTTTTCTAATCCTTCTAAATTCCAAGGATTTAGAACTAACGGTTTTTCGCAAATGGCATGTGCGCCGTTTCGCAACGCCATACGAATGTGGGCATCGTGCAAATAATTGGGCGAACAGATGGAAACATAGTCAATTTTTGAACCGGTATCTTCCATAAAACGACGGTACAAATGTCGGTCAAAACGTTCTGATTCCGTGAAGAATGCTGCTTCCGGGAAATAGCTGTCAATAATTCCCACGCTGTCCGATTTGTCTAAAATAGCCGTCAGTTGGTTGCCGGTTTCTTTTATGGCTTTAAAATGGCGCGGGGCAATATACCCGGCGGCTCCGGTAAGAGCAAAGTTTTTAACATTCATGTAATTGAATTTTATATTGTTGTAGAGATGCGGCGCACCACGCCTCTACCTATTTTATCATTTTTAAAATATTGATTTCCGCATCTGATAAAAACCTGTATGTCCCTCTGGGTAAATCTTTTTTGGTTAATCCGGCGAACACTACGCGGTCTAATTTTTCCACTTCGTAGCCAAGTTGTTCAAAAATCCGGCGCACAATCCTATTTCTTCCGGAATGCAGCGTGATGCCAATTTCACGTTTGGTTTCGCCGGCGTAAGCGATCTCATCTACTTTAATTTCACCGTCGGAAAGTTCAATGCCGTCTGCAATTTTCTCAAAGTCGGCAGCCGTAAGATTTTTATTCAACTCCACGTAATAAATTTTGCGAATGTTATGTTTGGGATGGGTTAATTTTTTGGTCATTTCTCCATCGTTAGTAAACAATAATAATCCTGTTGTATTTTTATCCAACCTTCCCACCGGATAAATGCGCTCTTTGCAAGCGCCTTTTATCAGTTGCATAACGTGCTTTCTATCACGCTCATCCTCCACGGTGGTGATATAATCTTTTGGTTTGTTCAACAGCAAATAGACCGGTTTTTCACGTTGCAGGATGCGGTCGCCAAACCTCACCTCATCGGTGGGCATTACTTTTGCACCCAATTCGGTAACTATTTGCCCATTCACTTCAATAGCGCCGGTTTGAATGAGCGTATCGGCATCTCTTCTTGAGCAGATTCCTGAATTAGCGATATATTTGTTCAATCTTATCGGACCATACTTTTCTTCGTGCTCCAAAGATAAAATTTTTGTTTTTTTGGGTGATGAACGTCCCTCTCTGCGTCTGAGTTCCACAATTTCCGTTAGTATTTCCGATTCGGCGGTAACGTCGCGGCGTTTGCGGGGTGGACGGTCGTCGGAGGTGTACGGTGGGCGGTTGGAGGTATGCGGTTTGCGGTCTGCGTCCCACTTTCTACCTTCTGTTTTCGGTTTTCTGCCTTCCGTGCCCTCTCTTCTAGAGGCAGAGAAACTTCTGCCTCTGCGCTCTTCGCCTTCAGGTCTTGGGGCGGAAAAGCTTCTGCCTCTACGCTCTCCGGATTCCGGTTTTTGAGTGGAAAAGCTTCTGCCTTTGCGTTCTCCTGTTTCAGATTTAGCAGAAAAGCTTCTGCCTCTGCGTTCTTCGCCTTCAGGTCTTTGGGTTGAAAAATTTCTGCCTCTACGTTCTCCGCTTTCAGGTTTTTGGGCAGAAAATTTTCTGTCCCTACGTTCTTCTGTATTACGCTCTTTGGGTTGATAATTATCGGTTCTTGTATATGGACGACCTTCACGGTCGCCCCTACGTGTTGCTCTTGGTCTTTCGTTTTCTCCTTTCCCCCCTCTCTCCCCTCTCCTTTCTCCTTTATCCTTTCTCCATTCTCCTTTATCCGCCCTGTCTTCTGGCTTTCGTCTTCCGCTTTCAATCTTCGGTCTTCCACCTTCCGCCTTCGGCTTACCACGCCCTGTTTCTCGTTTTCCGTATCCTGTTTCCCGTTTTTCGCTAAAACTTCTTGGTTTTCTTTTCTCCTCCATAATTCATGTATAAATAAAATTCGTGCAAAGAAACATGTTTTTTAACAATAATGAATAGAATTAACATATTTAATTTATATCTTTTTACATAATATTCCTCTCTGCACTCAGAATTTTCCTTATTTTGCACCAAAAAAATTATGACGGTTAATCCTCAAATCGAAGATTCTTGGAAAGAAGTGCTCAATGAAGCGTTTGCAACTCCTTCTTTTGCTCAATTAAAAGCATTTTTAGTTGAAGAGAAGAAACAACATACGGTTTTTCCTCCCGGAAATTTAATTTTTAATGCGTTTAATCTTACGCCATTTCATGAGGTTAAAGTGGTAATCTTGGGGCAAGATCCTTATCATGATTTTAAACAAGCTCATGGGTTATGTTTTTCGGTGTTAGACGGCGTACCGCATCCTAAATCATTGATTAACATTTTTAAAGAACTTAATGATGATGTGGGTGCGCCCATTCCCGTTAGTGGCAACTTAACCCGTTGGGCTACGCAAGGTGTGTTTTTGCTCAATGCCACCCTTACGGTTCGAGCACACCAAGCAGGCTCGCACCAAAATCGTGGTTGGGAACAATTCACAGATGCTGTGATTCAACAGCTTTCACAAAAACGAGAAGGGTTGGTTTTTTTATTGTGGGGCAATTACGCACGCGCCAAAGCCGCGCTCATTGATCGCTCAAAGCATCATATTTTGGAAACCGTACATCCTTCGCCATTGTCGGCACATGCCGGCTTTTTTGGTTCGAAGCATTTTTCTAAAGCGAATGCGATACTTAGAGATTTGGGGAAACAGGAGATTGTTTGGTAACCCGCCTCAAATCTAACAAATTGGTAGGCGAATTATCTAATCCGCTAATATTTTTTTGAGTAAACCGCGCTTTTTTATCGTAAAAAAGTACAACCACCGGCGCATCTTCCATTAATAAAGAATCTAAAATGGTATAATATTCATTTCTAAGAACTTCATCAGTAATGGTTTGCGATTTTTCAAAAAGCTCATCAAAAACCGGATTTATGTAATGTGTATAATTTGAGCCGATAGGTTGCAGGTTTTTAGAGTAAAAAAGCGATAAATAGTTTTCTGCATCAGGGTAATCGCAAATCCAGGAACCTCTGAAAAATGGCAGCTGGTAACTGCGCATCATTTGTCGTTGCTGTGCAGCTTGTTGCACTTCTAATGAAATGCGAATCCCAATTTTGTTTAGCTCGTGCTGAATATATTGGCATAAATCTAAATAGCTTGCTGAAACCGAAAGTGGAATTACGGGCAACCCTACTCCATTTGGGAAGCCTGCTATTTGTAGCAATTCCAACGCTTTTTCCGGATTGTAATGATAACCTTTTATTCTTTCGGAGTTAAATGAAGCCATGCCCAAAGGCACGAAACCGCTGGTGCCTGCATACCCCATGTTGTTACGTAAATATCGAATCATTTTTTCTCTGTCGAAGCCATAGTTAATAGCTTGTCGTATTTCTCTTATTAACAATGGGTTATTCTCTTTATCTTTCAATAAAAAGCCCAAATATTCGGTATTGAGAAACGGACCGGTTTGCAACGTAATTTTATCCGTATATTGTTCTTGCAATGTACCTTCTTTGGTTAATAAGGCATCTTTATAACTGGCTTCAATTCCTGAAATAAAATCCAAATTTCCTTTCATAAATTCCATGAAAGCCACTTGTTTGTCAATAATAAAAGAGATGGCAATGGCGTCTAAATAAGGCAATTGTTCATTATTTTCATCTTTTTCAAAATAGTTTTCGTTTTTGCGCAATACCAACTTTATGCCTTCTTCCCATAATTGAAATTGAAACGGACCCGTGCCTACCGGAAACTTTCTGAAATCTTTACCATATTGTTCAACAACCTCTTGCGGTACCACCGAAGCGTATTTCATGGCGAGCATTCCTAAAAAAGGCGGAAAAGGTTCTGTCAACACAATTTGAAAGGTAGTGTCACTTAATGCAAAAAAAGCGTAGTTTCCTGCATCGTTTTTGGCAACTTTTTGAAAAATCCAAGCGCCCGGCGAAGCGACTTCAGGGCTAACAATCCGGTTGAAACTGTATACAAAGTCAGCGGCCGTAACTCTCGGAGGTTTATCAAAAAAATAATGATTCGTATGTTGAAAAAATACATCATCGCGAAGATAAAATGTGTAGGTTTTACCGTCGGGGCTAATAGTCCAGCTTTTAGCAATCATAGGTACAACGTGCAGTGAATCATCTAAATCTACCAATCCATTGTACAACATGTTGCATACCCAGGTAGCCGCCTGCCCCGATGCGTAAGCCGGATCGAGCGATTGAATGCCCACCGCTTCATTGTATCGAAATATTTTTTTGTCGGATGTGGCTGAGGATGAGCATGCCACAAATAAACAAAGGGTAAGAAAAGTAATGAAGTAAGATAGAAGATTATGTTTCATTTGTAACAATTCCTAATTTTTTCGGCAAAATTATTATTTAATATAAATACTTCTGCTACTTTTGCCGAAATTTTTCTGAATGCGCGTCATTTTAATGCTTATCAAAAAAGAATTTCTGCAAGTGTTTCGCAACACGTTGCTGATGCAAATTTTGATTGTGGCGCCGTTGGTGCAGTTTTTGCTCTTTCCTTTTACTGCCGATTACGAGATAAAGACGCTTAATATTGCTTTTATTGATAATGATAGATCAACCATTACCAGAGAGATGCGAAATAAATTTGAGCATTCAAAATATTTTGTGAGCTACGGTTTATTGGAAGCAAAAAAAGAAGCTGAAGATTTAATGCTAAATGACCACATTGATATTCTCATTGAATTTCCGCAGCATTTTGAGAAGAGTATTATGACCATGGAGTCTACTACGATTGCGATTACGGCAAATGCGATTAATAGCGTAAAGGCAGGCATTGGCGTAGGTTACGTGCAAACCGTTTTGGGAGAGTTTTATGAAGATAAAGTAACAGAGCTGAGCACGACGGGTAACGTATCTGCTAAATTATTGATTACCAATATTTATTGGTATAACGAGCAAATGAATTATAAAAACCTGATTGTTCCCGGAATTTTAGTGATTTTAGTTACATTAATCGGCGCATATGTTACGGCATTAAATATTGTTCGCGAAAAAGAGATTGGAACTATTGAACAAATCAACGTTTCGCCCATTCAAAAATGGCAGTTTTTAGTAGGAAAAATGATTCCTTTTTGGATTCTCGGCATGGCTGAATTTTTGTTGGGGCTATTTCTCATGAAAATCGTTTTCGGAATTTCCGTACAGGGAAGCCTGCCTGTACTTATCTCCGTAACCTCTATTTACTTGTTGGTAATGTTAGGGTTAGGCTTCTTCATTTCCAGCATCTCCTCCAACCAACTTCAAGCAATGTTTATCGTATTTTTCCTATTTATCGTTTTCGTTTTATTAAGCGGATTATTTACACCCATTGAAGGCATGCCGCAATGGGCAAAATATATCAACTACCTCAACCCGATGTCGTATTACATGGATGTGATTAAGCTTATTGTATTGAAGGGCAGCGGAATTGAGGAGATTAAAATGCAAATCAGTGTGCTTTCGGGGATGGCGGTAATTATAAACGCTGCTGCATTATTCAGTTATCGGGAAACGAAAAAATAAAGATTGAACACAGATGACGCGGATGACACTGATTTACACGGATTTTATATTATTCAAATTAAATAAATACTATTTGTTATCAGTGTGAATCAGTGTCATCCGCGTCATCTGTGTTCTTTAATTCTAATCGCGAACTTTTAGCAAATATCCTGTTCCGTGCACGTTAATAACTTCTACTTTAGGCTCGTGTCCCGGTTTGTATCTGTTCTTTCTTCCACCATCAGGGTTAATATGTTCAGCAACATTTTCCTCATCAGATTTAAGATATGTTCTAATTTTCGAAAGGAAAACATCTAAGCTTCTGCCCATTGCGGCTTTCGATTCGCCCCAAATCTCTTTAATTAATATCTCTCTTGGAACCAATTTATTTTTGTGTTCATATAATAATCTAAGCAATTGTGCTTCTTTTCGGGTAAGCATGCGCACGTGCTCTCCTCTTATTAATTTCAATTCACTGTAGTTGAAGATAAAATCCCCAATATTGAAGATAATTTCATGGTGTAAGGTATTTTTCTTGCCGGCGCCTTTGCATCTTCTCAAAACAGCTTCGATGCGGAGCAACAATTCTTCTGTGCTAAACGGCTTGGTAACATAGTCGTCGCATCCTACCTTAAAACCTTTGATTCGGTCTTCCTTGCTATCTTTTGCCGTTACGAAAATAACCGGCAAATCAGGGGTTATATTATGCAATTCGTTAATAACAGCATATCCGTCTTTCTTTGGCAGTCCAATATCTAATAGGCAAATATCGCAACAGCCGGCTTGATAGCCTTTTATAGCAGCCTCTCCGTCTCCGTAATCCACAACTTCGTAGTTCATCATTTCAAAATAATCCTTTAATACCGAACGAAGATTTTGGCTGTCTTCAACGAGCATGATTTTAGCTTTTTTGTTGTTCATCACTTAAATATTTTTGTTAATAAAATTATAATTTATACATCTGTTTTTTCTATATAGATAATCGCTACTTTTGTACAATTTATTGTTCAAAAAATATAAATTATATTTATCTGATTAAAAACTAATTACAATGATACATGAAGTTTTCTTAGCAAAAACATTCGCAGGTTTTGAAAATTTATTGCTAAAAGAGTTACAAAAATGTGGTGCGAAAAATACGATTCTGTTAAATCGCTCGGTACAATTTGAAGGAGATTTTCACTTGCTTTATAAAGTAAATTATTGTTCCCGATTCGCCTCTCGTGTGCTTTGGCAAGTGAAGAATTTCAACTTTGATTCGAATAATTCTTTTTATAAACAGATCTTTGATTTTCCGGCGGAGGAATATTTGTCTCGTTCCGGAACATTTGCGGTAAGTTGTACCGCTTCCGAATCTATATTCAAAACGCCGCTTTTTGCAGCGTTGCTTACAAAAGATGCTATCTGTGATAGATTTAGAGAGAAATACAATGAACGTCCGGATGTGGATAAGGAAAGTCCGGATGTGCAATTCCATGTTCATATTCACAAAAATAATGCGACTTTTTATTTAGACAGTTCGGGAGAATCGCTACATAAAAGAGGATATAAAGTTTCAAATCATCCGGCATCTATCAATGAAATTACCGCTGCTGCCATGGTTGCCCTAAGCGATTGGGATGGAAAATGTGATTTGATAGACCCAATGTGCGGCGGCGGCACCATTCTTATTGAAGCGGCAATGCAGGCGCTCAATATTCCCGCAGGCTATTACCGCGAAAAGTTCGGCTTTTTTAAGTGGTTAAATTTCGATAGATACGCTTGGAAAAAAATAATAAACGAGGTTACTATAAATGATGATATTCCGATTGATTTATATGGATATGATATCAATCCTAGATTTTTAGGCATGGCAAAAGCTAATGTGGAAAAAGCACGGTTAGAAGATTTTATCTTGTTAAATAAGAGAGATATGCGAACGGTGAAGCCGGTGCGCATTCCTTCGTTGCTTATTTTCAATCCTCCTTACGGCGAACGACTTGAAATGGAAGATAATAATGCTTTTTACAAAGAAATAGGAGATGCTTTGAAGCAGAATTTTTCAAATTGCAAAGCATTTTTGATAACCTCCGATATAGATGCATTAAAGCATATCGGATTGAAAACCAGTTTTAAGCAAAATATGTTTAACGGACCTTTGGAATGCAAATATTACGGTTATGACTTATTTTCCGGCAAGTTTGCTCCAACGCACAAAGCCCATAATGGAGACCACAAAATACACGGCAAAAAGGATCGCTGAAAAATAGAGCCCCAGCCAAAAATTAGCGATGGCGTAAATGGCGTTTACTACCATCCAAATACACCAGTGTTGCAGGTATTTTTTTGCCAAAAGCCACATGGCAATTACACTTAAAGCCGTTGAAAAAGCCTCACTTATGGGAATAAGAGTGTTTGTAAACTTTATTAATATAAAAGCAATAAGCGGAGTGAGTAAAAATGTGATTGCCAGCAATGTTGGGTAATATTTTTTCGGGAGAGATGAAATTCCAGAATATGAGTTTTCGTTGCTACTTCTTTTCCAAACGATCATTCCGTAAATATTTGCACCCAAGTAATAAAGATAGGTTAGTGCCCAAGCATAACAATTCACTTCTATAAAAATGTAGATATAAAACAGCGACATTACGATTCCGGCAATCCAGAGCCACCACGAAGCGCGGTATTCTAAAAATATGTACACCAAGCCGATGGCGGCGCCGAGGAGTTCGATGGTTGAAATATTCATAAAATTTAAGAATTTAAAATTTAAGCACGGGTGTATAGGATTAATTTAATCGGTTGATTAATTTTGGGGCAAAATTAGGCAATTTTATTTATTTGCATTTTTTCTTCTATTTTTGTCAAGTCTAAAATCCGAAAAGCCTAATGAGTGTATTAGAACAGATATTAATAGAAAACTTGAAACTTTCGAATGAAATGTACAACAGGTTTATTGAACTGTCAGGAACAAAACATTTGAAGAAAAAAGAGTTCTTTGTTTATCAAGGAAAAATCAGTCATTATCTCGGAATAATTGAAAGTGGCGTATTGCGTTCGTATATTGAAAAAGATGCAGAGGAATTTATCAAAGATTTTTACTTTAGCGGATCATTTGTTGTTTCATACGGCAGTTTCCTAACCGGAGAGCCAAGTATTGGAAACATACAAGCATTGGAAGAAACTCACCTCATCACGCTCTCTCGCTCGGCTTATGATCAACTACTGAAAGAATCGGACGAGTGGTATAAATTGGGAAAATATATTTCCGATTGTCTGTTAATAAAAAAATGCCGAAAAGAAAGTTCGTTTTTAATGGATAACGCATACGAAAGATATAAACTATTGTTGAAAACCTATCCTCGTATCGAACAGCATGTATCCCAGCATTATATCGCTTCTTATCTTGGAATTAAGCCTGAGTCGCTAAGCAGATTAAAATCTCTTAACATAGGTCAATAAAAATCTTCCTCCATTCTAGTATTTTTGCAAAATCAAAATGCAAAAGAAAAAATAAACACTTAATACTAAAAAATGGAAATTAAATCACTTGGTAACACAGACTTTGAAACTGTTTTCAAAGCATTTAGCCGGGCTTTTGCCGATTATGAAATTCAGATAAATGCTGAAGAATTGAAAACAATGTTAAAAAGACGCGGTTTTGATCCCGATTTGTCGTTTGCTGCATTTGAAGAAGAAAATATCGTAGCCTTTACATTGAATGGCATTGGAAATTTCAACGGAGTAAAAATAGCTTACGACACAGGAACAGGAACACTAAAAGAATATAGAGGAAGAGGCTTGGCAACAAAGGTTTTTGAACACTCAATCCCTTATTTGAAAGAGGCGAATATCAGTCATTATCTACTGGAAGTATTGCAACAGAATACAAAAGCATTTTCTGTATATCGCAACATTGGCTTTGAGATAACACGTGAACTTAATTACTTTGTATGGAAAAACGAGGATATCAAGAATGAAATAAAAAACATTGAAATTCCCTGTTCCATTGAAAAAATTGATATTGAGAAGCATTTTTCTGTTTCAGATTTTTGGGATTTTTATCCCTCATGGCAAAATAGTTTTGAATCCATTCAAAGAACAAGCGAGGATTTTATTAGTTTGGGTGCATTTATTGACCAAAAACTCGTTGGATATTGTGTTTTTGAGCCCAACTCGGGAGATATTACACAAATAGCTGTTGACACGTTATTTAGAAGAAAAGGAATTGCTTCATTATTACTTCATGAAATGAGTAAACTCAATAGAATTGCAAAAACAAAATTATTAAATACGGATATTTCTTGTAATTCTATTGTTGGTTTTCTAAAAGCAAAAAACATTGAAGTTTCAGGAAGACAATTTGAGATGATGAAAAAACTATAAATATCTTGTTGTTTTTTCTCTACTTTTGCGAATCAATTTATTTGCAATATTATGCCGAAAATAAGATTAGGAATTGTAGGCTACGGGAATGTGGGACGCGGTGTAGAGCATGCCATAGGTCAAAATAAGGATATGGAACTTGTGGCAATTTTCACACGTAGAAAACCCGGTGATATAACGCCGGTAACTGCCGGAGTTAAAGTCTATAACGTGGAAGATGCCGAGAGACATCTCCATGCCATTGATGTAATGCTGCTTTGCGGAGGCTCTGCCAACGATTTGATGGTACAAGCTCCTCATTTTGCCGCCATGTTCAATTGTGTGGACAGTTTTGATACGCACGCCAAAATACCTGAATATTTTGCAATGTTGGACGAAAGCGCCAAAAAATCGAAAAAAATAAGCATCATTTCCACAGGTTGGGACCCGGGTCTATTCTCTCTGCTGCGTGTGCTAGGAATGGCGTGTATCCCAAATGGTTGCGATTACACTTTTTGGGGGAAAGGCGTCAGTCAAGGACACTCCGATGCAATACGGCGAATAAATGGCGTAAAATATGCCGTTCAATATACTATTCCCATGGATTGTGCGCTTGCAGAAGTTCGAAAAGGCAATAATCCGGCGCTTTCAACCTGCCAAAAACATATTCGGGAGTGTTTTGTGGTTGCTGATCCTCAGGCAGACTTGCGCCTTATTGAACAGACCATTAAAGCAATGCCGCACTATTTCTGTGATTACGAGACTATTGTTCATTTCATATCAGAGAAAGAATTTGAGGATGAACATACTAACATGCCACACGGCGGTTTTGTTTTCCGAACAGGAACTACAGGAAAAGAAAATGCACACCAACAACGCATGGAGTTTTCGCTACAATTAGACAGCAATCCTGAATTTACTGCCGGCGTAATGGTTGCGTACGCGCGTGCCGCACACCGGCTGTACCTGAAAGGCGAAACCGGAGCAAAAACGGTTTTGGATATTCCTTTGGGATTGTTGGTGATTGAATCTATGGAAGAGCTTCGTAAAGTGGTAGTGTAAGTGAAGAAAGAACTTCAAAATTAATAGTTATACTTTTTCCAACACTTTTTCAAATAATTTCTTATTTCATTTTCACGAGCGTTATTTTGAGGCTCGTAGAACTTTTTACCGCTAATAGATTCGGGAAGAAACTCAAGGTCGGTGAAATTATCCTCAAATGAATGCGCGTATTTATAAGTTTTTCCGTAATCCAATTCTTTCATGAGTTTGGTAGGCGCATTTCTGAGATGTAGCGGAACAGGCAAATCTCCGGTTTTTCTTACCCATGCCAACGCTTCATCAATGGCAGTATATGAGGCGTTGCTTTTAGGCGAAGAAGCCAGATAAATAACAGTTTGTGATAAAATAATGCGCGCCTCAGGCATGCCGATTTGGTGCACGGCTTGAAAGCAATTGTTTGCCAGCAACAACGCATTGGGATTGGCGTTGCCAATATCTTCGGAAGCTAAAATAATCATGCGGCGCGCAATAAACAACGGATCTTCGCCGGCTTCAATCATGCGTGCCAGCCAATAAACGGCAGCATTCGGATCGGAGCCGCGCATAGATTTGATGAAAGCTGAAATAATATCGTAGTGTTGCTCTCCTTTTTTATCATAAAGCGCCAAATTCTTTTGGATGCACTTCATTACCATATCGTTGGTAATAATAAACTTTCCTGCCTCCGGTTTCGCAAATTGTACTACCAATTCTATGGCATTCAGCAGTTTTCGTGCATCGCCGCCCGAAACGCGAAATAATGCTTCCGTTTCTTGTATATCAATTAAGGTCTTTAACTTTTCTTCTAAATGTTTTTTTGCATTTTCTAAAATGACATTAAGGTCATCAATGTCCAACGGCTTTAGTACATACACCTGACAGCGAGACAACAGCGGCGCAATCACCTCAAAAGAGGGATTCTCGGTGGTAGCGCCAATAAGCGTAACGATGCCTTGCTCCACAGCACCCAACAACGAGTCCTGCTGTGACTTGCTAAACCTATGAATTTCATCTATAAAGAGAATAGATTTTTCTTCGGAATTTTTAGCTTTGTCAATAATCTCTCTAATGTCCTTAACTCCTGAATTAATGGCGCTGAGCATGTAAAATTGTGCATTCGTAAGCTGTGCAATAAGTAGCGCCAGCGTTGTTTTACCCACGCCTGGCGGTCCCCACAAAATCATGGAATGCAGTGCGTTGTTTTCAATAGCATTACGCAAAATGCCACCTTCACCAACCAAATGTTGTTGACCGATGTATTGGGATAGTGTTTGGGGGCGGAGGAGTTCGGCGAGGGGTTTCATAAATGTCGTTTTTAGATGTGTTATTGTTCGAGATTCCTCACTACGCTCGGGATCTCTTTCATTTTGGCGAACCGTGCTTTTTTCTTCACTTTCCCCTCTACTGTTTTACAATCTTTCGACATACCCCATCAACCTCCGCAATGTAAATTCCACTCGACAGTGAAGAAACATCTATTTGATTTCCTTGAGTATTAATCAACAAAATGCCTTCAATTGAGTAGATTTTGATTTTAGAAATTATATTTGCGTTGCCGGTTTCTATAAAAAGAATATTGGAGATAGGATTAGGGTAAAGTTTAACATAATTTTCAACTATGTGATTTTCTTGGATTGAAACATTACCTGTTTTAGTATAAGAGATCTCTAATCTATAGCATGGACTACCAAGTAATCCATAATTACAGCTACTTAACATATTGTTGTAATAAAATCCCAAATTGCCATGACTATCAACCCATGTATTGTTTTTCCAATGTTGGTAAAAGACAATATTTCCATTATTTCTCTCATCATACGTATAATTAGTTTTGCTATTATTCTTCCATTGGTTTGATTCCCAAACTTGGAGAAAGTCTTCTTGAAGATTGCTAATTACATCGTAAGAATAAATACGCTTTTTTAGATTCAACCATTGATCTGATTCCCATTGTTGCCATAGATCTTCAATTCTATTGTTTTGAATATCATAGGTATAAATACTTCTGCTTTTTCCCCATTCCACTTGCCAAGGTACAGGAGATTGAGTTAACAATTCTATCAGATTGTTTTGTTCATCATAAGTATAGTTACTTTTACTTGCATCTATCCATTGCCAATTTTCACAAAGCAACACTTGAAAAAACGACTCTACTAGATTATTTTGTGCGTCATACACACAGGTTTCTCTCCAACCGCATCGATCGCCCATTAAATCTCCGATAAAAGCAAAACATTCACAAATAATTAGATTGTTGTTCATATCATAGGTATTAGTATATTCATAAATTCTATCCCATTGATTGTTTGAATAACTAACTTGAAATAATCTATTTGTTACGTTGTTTCGTTCATCGTAGGTATATGTCCATCTCGTTTTTTCAACCGGTGCATTAAAAAAATGGGTTGACTCTTCTTTCAGATTCTTTTGCGCATCATAGGTATACATAGTTATAGATTCATTCACCCATTCTCCCGATTGCCATACTTGATATGACTGTTCCGTCAAATTGTTTTGTACATCGTATTTATAATTATATTTCCTATAACTCTCCCATTGATTAGATTTCCAATTTTGATATATTCTGCCTGTGAGATTTCCGTTATGGTACGTACAAATAAGACGTTCATTATTGCCTACGTTTCTAAATATAGTAACTGTATCAGGTTCATACCAATCCATACCTTTGGGGTAAAGGTTTGGTGTTTGAGATAAATATATGCTCCTTCCTTCAAGATTGAGATTTCTTAGAATTTGTTCAAAAATTTCTTCTTTGTCAAATTTTTCGAAAGGTATTATTCTTTCTTGATTTTCGCAAAATCTTGGCATCGGATATTGTGCCATGCCCGAAAATACAAATGCTATACAGCATAAAAAAAGAGTAAATTGTTTTTTCATAATTTTTTGTTTTGATGGGTTAATATTTTTTGCAAAGTAACATTAATTTTAACAAAAAATGAAATTTTCAGCGCCTTTTCTATGTAAATTGTACAATTCTCATTAAAAAATGCGTCATTTTTACTATTTTTAACACATTGATTATTAGAAAAATAATTGCGAAAAATAAAATACAGAATCCATATTTTTATATTTTCGCGATATGGTTTAATAATTTAAAAATTTTATTATGAGAAGTAAAAAACAAATAGCGTCAGAACTCATTGCCGAGTACTATGATCAGCCAGAAAAGTATTTTTTCAAAGCTTTAGCAAAAGACAGAGTTTTTGCGAATGAGCAATTTGATTGGGTAGAACATACCGAAAAAATTGCAGTTGGCGATGAGGAAGCAGAATTAGGAATTCTACTATTCAATGACAAAAGCGTTGCCATAATTGAGATAGACTACTTTTTTGCACAGTATTATATTTCAGTAAGAAGAATTATTGCTCAAGTTGAAACTTTTAAAAAGTTTTATCCGATGTACAAAAATCATAACATCTATTTGGGTGTGGCTTCCATGATTTTTAGGAAAGGCGTGAAAGAAAGACTACACCGCAACGGCATTGCTACTCTTTGTCCGGTGGGCAAAAAACTGGTGGTGTACGATAAAGAAGTGAAAGTGTTTTAAAGAAAAGATAGAAAGTGAGTTTTTATGCTATATTCTTAATAATTCATGTAATTTCGCGCGTTTTTTGAATAAACGCTTCTATGCTTGATTTTGCTGCTATTGATTTTGAAACTGCTAATCCTCATCGCTCGAGTGTGTGTAGTGTGGGCGTAGTTATTGTGCGCAATGGGATTATTGCAGATAGAATATATAGTTTAATTCGTCCTGAGCCGGAGTGGTACTTATATTGCCACACAAGGATTCATGGATTGAAAAAAAAGGATACGGAAAACGAAAAAGTGTTTCCTTTTGTGTGGGAGCAAATTGCGCCGAAAATTACAGGGTTGCCTTTGGTGGCGCACAACGCCTCTTTCGACAAAAGTTGTTTGCAGGAAGTGTTTCGCGTATATCAAATGGATTATCCCGATTATGAGTTCCATTGCACTTGCAACGCCTCGCGAAGAGTATTTGGCGATTTGGTATCCAATCACAAACTGCCCACCGTTGCAGCGTATTGTGGATACGATTTAACAAGCCACCACAACGCTTTGGCAGATGCGGAAGCGTGCGCAGAAATTGCAAGGAGAGTTTTTATAAATGCAATATGAAAGATCGTTTAACATGAATCGCAAAAACCAAAACTGGACATACTTATTTTCTGCTAATTTTTTTGGTATTTTAAATGACAATTTCCTCAAAAACTGCATCGTTTTCATAGGAATAACATGGGCAATGCCTTCGTGGCTCAATTTATCGCAACTCACCACATTGGTAGCTGCCGGCTTAGTCATTCCCTTCCTGTTTTTTTCTCCATTAAGCGGAAAAATTGCCGTAAAATATTCCAAACAAGCGGTTTTCCGTTGGTGTAAAATCGCAGAGTTCCCTATTGTTTTGCTCGCTTGCATCGCATTTTGGAAACAGTGGATATTGGTAGGTCTTTTATCCGTATTCATTATGGGCATACAAAGCTGTTTGTATTCTCCTTCAAAATACGGACTTATCCGTGACATTGGCGGCGAAAAAGAAGTTTCGTTCGGCAGCGGCATCTTTGAAATGATGGCATTTTTAGCAATCTTGGCAGGAACGGTAGTCGCTGCTGTCATGGCAGATTATAGTTCCGTCTTTTTTGTCTGTGTACTGCTTTTCGTTTTTGCAATATGCGGTTTCCTTTTTGCACGAAGTATTAAAGTAAAAGAGTTGCCTGTAGAGCAAGACGCAAACAGCTCTGTTAACCCTATTCGTTTCTTAAAACAATCGTATCTTTTTGCAAAGCAATATCCTAGCATCAACACAGGCGTTTTTGGCGTAGCCATGTTTTGGTTAATGGGCGGATTGATTCAAATGAACTTGGTTATCCATTGCAAACAAACATTAGGCGTCTCTTCATCCGTCACCGGAATTGTGATGGCAATTGCTGCTACCGGAATTGCTGTAGGGTGCGGTTTAGCAGGCAAACTGTCAGGAAAAGGCATAAGTACACGCGTGATTTTCATTGGGTTAACAGGAATGACACTCTTTTTATTGCTCATCATTCTACTCAACCCCGGCATTTACTTGTTTGCTGCTTTTATCTTTTTTTTGGCACTCACGGGCGGTCTATTCGAAGTGCCTTGTTTAGCTATGATTCAACAGGCAAATATCGGCAGAAAATTGGGTGATATGCTTGCTTATATGAATTTTGTGACTTTCATTTTTATACTTATCGGCACGCTTATCTTTTCATCGGTTACTTATTTTAGCAATGAAAATAGCGTGGCGGTTTTTGGCGCCATTCTCGCTTTGTGTTTGTTTACCATGTTTGTCATGTATAAACGAAAGTGAATAAATTCCTCTTTCTTACTGCTTTAAGCCCACCGTTTTATTAAACACCAATTTATTATCCGTAGCATCTTTATCCATGCAGAAATAACCGGTACGTTCAAACTGATAATATTTAGCGGCGTTCTCTTTCGTAATGCCCCTTTCAATCAAGCCATGGGCAACCGTTAATGAATTTGGGTTAACATAATCTAAAAATGTTTTACCCTCTTCTGCGTTATCAGGTTCGGGAACTGTAAACAAACGCTCAAACAAACGAATCTCTGCCGGTTGGGTATAATTTTCCGAAATCCAATGGATGGTGGCTTTAACCTTGCGGTTACTTTGTGCCATACCGCTCTTTGTTTCAGGATCGTACGTGCAATGAATTTCGGTAATGTTGCCGGAATCATCTTTTACAACGTGAGTGCATTTAATAATGTAAGCGTACTTCAAACGTACTTCGCGGTCGATGGTTAAGCGGAAGAAGTTTTTATCAGCATCTTCTTTAAAATCTGCGCGTTCAATGTATAATACTTTGCCAAATGGAATCTCTCTAACGCCGGCTTCCGGATCTTCGGGATTATTTATGGCTTGCAACATTTCCGTTTCGCTTTCCGGATAATTATCAATGATTAATTTCACCGGATCTAATACTGCCATTGTTCTGATGGCTACTTTATTGAGATGTTCGCGTACGCAAAATTCCAGCAAACTTACATCAATTACATTTTCCCGTTTGGCTATTCCTATAGTTTCCGAAAAATTACGAATCGCTTCCGGCGAATAACCACGGCGACGCAATCCCGAAATGGTAGGCATACGCGGATCGTCCCAACCCATTACATACTTTTCCTCAACTAATTGCAACAGCTTGCGTTTACTCATTATGGTATAATTCAAATTCAAGCGAGCAAACTCAATTTGTTGTGGATGGTAAATTTCCAAAACCTTACAAAACCAATCGTACAGCGGACGATGTATTTCAAACTCTAATGTACATAAAGAATGCGTAATACCTTCTATAGAATCACTTTGTCCATGTGCATAATCATACATCGGATAAATGCACCATTTATTTCCTGTGCGGTGATGTTCGGCAAAAAGAATGCGATACATAATCGGGTCGCGCATGTGCATGTTAGGAGATGCCATGTCGGCTTTGGCGCGCAACACACGACTACCTTCGAGAAACTCACCTGCGCGCATCCGGCGAAACAGGTCTAAGTTTTCTTCCACGCTTCTATTGCGGTACTTACTTTCAATTCCGGGCTGGGTAGGCACACCACGCTCACAGCTGATCTCCTCTTGCGTAGAATCATCCACGTATGCCAGTCCACGCTCAATCATCCATTCCGCCCATGCATATAATTGCTCAAAATAATCGGAAGCGTAATGCTCTGATGTCCATTGAAATCCCAACCATTGAATATCTTCTTTAATCGAATCTACATACTCCACGTCCTCTTTTGTCGGATTGGTGTCATCGAACCGGAGGTTACATAAACCGTTATATTTCTTTGCCAATCCAAAATTCAAACATATAGATTTGGCATGACCGATATGTAAATAGCCATTCGGCTCCGGCGGAAAACGGGTGTGCACGCGCGCGCAGTTTTTACCGTTTTTCAAATCTTCTTCAATAATTTCTTCGATAAAATTCATAATAGTAAAAGGCTAAATGAGGTTAGAATTTAAAAGTGTTTTATTAAAACTATTTGGCAATTATTGTTTTCATGTCTTCTTTTTTGAAGAACGTTGCAAATTAACATAAAATCTTTATTAATCAAATAATGTTGTATATTTGCCCCCGAAATTTAGACATCATTTAATAACTTATTAAATCATTTTTTTATGAAAAAAGTACACAACTTTAATGCAGGACCTTGCATATTGCCAAAAGAAGCCATTGCAGCATCTATTGAAGCATTAAAAGAATTTTCAGGAACCGGAATGTCGGTTATCGAAGTTTCTCACCGCACAAAAGAGTGGGAAGCCGTTATGAATGAGTGCGAAGCATTGTGGAGAGAATTATTGGATATTCCTGAAAACTACAAAGTATTGTTTTTGGGTGGTGGCGCAAGCATGCAGTTCTGTATGGTGCCTTTTAACCTCATGGAGAAAAAAGCAGCTTATTTAGAAACAGGCGTTTGGGCTAAAAAAGCATTCAAAGAAGCCAAAGGTTTCGGAGAAGCAGTAAAAGTAGCCTCCTCTGAAGACAAAGTGTATTCTTACATCCCAAAAGGATACGAAATTCCAAAAGATGCCGATTATTTCCACATTACCACAAACAACACTATTTATGGTACGGAAATTAAACACGATATGGATTCTCCTGTAACTTTAGTTGCCGATATGTCTTCCGATATCATGAGCCGCCCCATGGATGTTAAGAAATATGGATTGATTTACGGTGGAGCACAAAAGAATGTAGGTACAGCCGGCGTTACTTTCGTAATTGTTCGCGAAGACCTTCTTGGAAAAGTAACCCGCCACATTCCTACGATGTTGGATTACAGAACACATATTGCAGAAGGCTCGATGTTCAACACGCCTCCCGTTTTCCCAATTTTTGTAATGACAGAAACCTTAAAATGGGTAAAAAACTTCGGTGGTTTAAAAGCAATGCAAAAACATAATGAGGAAAAAGCAGCGCTTCTTTACAACGAAATCGACAGAAACCCAATGTTTGTGGGTACTGCCGCTTTAGAAGACCGCTCGTTAATGAATATTTGCTTTGTAATGACTGAGCAGTATAAAGATAAAGAAGACGACTTTATGAAATTTGCAAAAGAACGCGGCATGGTGGGTATTAAAGGACACCGCTCTGTGGGTGGTTTCCGCGCCTCTACTTACAATGCTTGTCCCAAAGAAAGCGTACAAGCATTGGTGGACTGCATGCAGGAATTTGAAAAAATGCATAAATAATATTCATTGTTATTAGAGTTTCTTATTTTTTGAACTCTGATGACTCTGATTAGGCATGATTAACCTGATCAATAAAAATCAGAGAAAATCTGCTCAATCAGAGTCATCAGAGTTCAAATTTTTTAATAAATAAAATTTATGTATCCAATTGACGGCAAATTATTAGCACAAGAAATGAAAAACGAGATCACCGCAACGGTGTCATCTCTTACTGATAAAGGCAAAAATCCGCCTCATTTAGCGTTAGTTATCGTAGGCGACGACGGCGCTTCATTAACTTATGTGGAAAGTATTAAGAAAAATACGAAAGAAGTGGGCATACTTTGTTCTGCATATCAATTTCCGGCTTCCATAAGTGAAAAAGAACTTTTAGAAGCGATTGATTTTATTAATCAGGATGATGAGGTTGATGGATGTATTATACAACTCCCGCTTCCTAAACATATTGATACGAAAAAAATTATTCAAAAAATAAATCCCAAAAAAGATGTGGATTGCTTTCATCCGGAAAATATGGGGAAATTGGTGTTGGGAGAAGACACTTTCTTGCCTGCCACGCCCCATGCGGTAATGGAACTTTTGAAACGTTATGAAATAGAAACTATCGGGAAGAATTGTGTGGTAGTTGGAAGAAGCAATATTGTGGGCAAGCCGTTGGCATTACTCCTATTGCAAAATTCCCCTTATGCCGATGCCACCGTTACCATTTGCCACAGCAAAACCCAAAATTTGCAAGAGGTTTGCGCCCAAGCCGATATTTTATTGGTAGCTATTGGCAAACCCGAATTTATTACCGCTGAATACGTTCAAAAAGATGCAGTGGTGATTGATGTAGGCATTCATCGCGTGGAAGATAAAACTACTGAAAAAGGGTATAGGATTTGCGGCGATGTGAAATTTAACGAAGTATCGAAAAAATGCAAAGCGATAACGCCTGTGCCCGGCGGCGTAGGCTCTGTTACCATGGCATGTTTGTTGAAAAATACATTGAAAGCATACCAACAAAATTAACGTAGGGGTCGAAAATTTTCGCCCCCTACAACAATCACATCAAAAAAAATATATTTTTGCCGCCGTTTTCGGGATGTAGCGTAGTCCGGTTATCGCGCCTGCTTTGGGAGCAGGAGGTCGCAAGTTCGAATCTTGCCATCCCGACTTTTGTCCGAAAGACGCTAAAAACCAATAATTTGCAAGTGAAAATTATTGGTTTTTGTGTTAAAATCTGGACAGAAACGAGACAAGTAATGTTTTTTGGATTTCTCACAATGCAGGGAAGGGAGAAATTTATGCTACATTAGTAGATACTTTTAACAAATTAGGAATTAAGAGTAAAAAAGTTTAGGGTTAAAAATTTTAATGGATGAAGATTATGATAAGAGACAGTATAGATGGAAATTCCAATACATTTTTTTCAATAGGGATTGATATTGGCGGTACCAATACCGACATCGGATTGGTGAGCCATGAGGGTATTTTAAATGCACGCCACAACTTGAAAACCACACAATATTTCGATGCGCAATTATTTGTAAACGATATTGTAAGTGTTATTTGTAAATTAATGTCGGAAAATAATATAGAAAAAATTACAGGTATAGGAATTGGCGCGCCTTGTGGGAATTTTTATGAAGGAACCATTGATGATGCAAAGAATTTGAATTTTAGAGGAAAAACACCGCTAAAAAAAATGATAGAAACACAATTACATGTTCCGATTGTAGTAACCAATGATGCCAATGCTGCGGTGTATGGTGAAATGATTTACGGCGGCGCCAAAGGAATGAAAGATGTGGTGATGTTTACGCTGGGAACCGGCGTGGGCGGCGGCATTATTATTGATGGAAAGTTGCTATACGGTTCGGATGGGTTTGCCGGTGAACTGGGACATAGCATTTTAGTGCCAGGAAGTAATAGAACATGCACTTGTGGCAGCAAAGGTTGTTTGGAAATGTACGCCTCAATTAGAGGAGTTGTACAAACTTGTGTTGAATTATTAGAGCAATTTCCAGAGAATGAATTGGCAAAAATTCCAAGAGAATTGCTTAGTCCGAAAATTATTGCAGATGCCGCCGACAAAGGCAATGCAGTGGCTATAGAAACCTACAGAAAAACAGGAGAGTGGTTGGGCATTGCCCTTGCCAATGCGGTAGTGTTTTCCTCTCCCGAAGCCATTTTTCTTGCAGGAGGTATTGCAAAAGCAGGAGAAATTTTGCTGAAACCCACACGAGAGTCATTTGCAAAACACAAACTGTTTATTTATAAGAACGATATTCCTGTTTTGATGTCACGGCTAAATGAAAACGAAGCAGCCATTTTAGGAGCTGCTTCATTGGTATTTTAATTAAGAAATACTCTTCAATAACGTTTTAGTGCACCACCAATTTCGCAACGTTACCGCCCACTTTTACAAAATAAACCCCTTTGTTTAAATCTGCAATAGAAATTTGCTGAGTCATTTCATTACCAACTACTTCACCATTATTGGACACACTCTTTACTAATTGTCCAAGCAGGTTATAAAATTCAATTTTTTCTATTCGTAATTCGTAATTAGCTTCGCTGGGTTTGCCCCTATCGGGGCTGCAGTTCGTAATTCGTAATTCTATGAAATTGCTCGCCGGATTAGGCACAATTTGTATGGAATTATTGCCGGTAGCAATAGATGCAACAGATGCAACTTTTTCCCACTGTGCATACAATGTCAGATTTGCTGTGGGTGCATGATATTGTTTATCCATGTATCTTGTTCCTTCACCGTCGGGATGTGTATTCCAGTCTTTAAATAGATGATCTGTTCTCTCAAAACTGTTAGGAGTCAAATTTTGTGCCAAGCCATAAAGAATACGTTGCGGTTCCATCTCCCCTTCTCCACCGTTAGCATTAAAGGTAATTGTGTAGGTTGCAATAGTAAAAGTAGCATGGATAGTATGATCGGAATCAATGTCTGTAAAAGTGTAAACTCCTGTACTAACAGCATTAAGGTCATTTTCTCCGTTTACTACGACTGTCTCTATTTCAAAATGGGCATTTGAAGTAATAGCATAAGCTTGCGAGGATCCCGGAGTTACTATGGTTTCACCTTCGGGAGATATGGAGCCGTTTTCATCGCAAGTGGCAACAATGCAGTATAGAAGCTCGGTTCCTCCACCCATAAAGTCGAAAGAGATTAGCCTGTTTGTATGCGTGATATTGGTTATAGGTTTATTAGTATTATTTCCTGCCAACGACAGCATACTTGGCGCTGTATCATCTGTAAAAGAAGTTTTATTACTTGTTCCGGGAAAAGGGCAACCCGCACTGTTAATATTTCCATAGCTGGAAGGACTTGAAGTCGGGATAGCTACGTTAGTACTTGCACAAACGGGATACATGCGCTGCGGGTGTGTATCATTAATGCCGGAAGTTCCCACATTACTATGCACACGATAAATAAGCAATCCGTTTCCGGGAATGTTGGTGTCAAATTTCAGTTGTTGGCGATTTTCCAATAGAAAATGTTCGTTAGGAGTAGTGGTGTTTATTCTATATGCTACTGGATATTCTGCCGAGTTAGGCATATTTTGTATGGTAAACGGCGTGAATAGAATTTTGGGTTTTACCCAACCGAACTGCACTTTAGTATACATGTTCGGATGCGCAGGTCTGTTTCCCTGTGGCCAACCATTCCACATCCCGGCTCCCATTAAATCCCAATCTCCGGTACCTATAAATTGACCGCCGACTCCGCCATTGGTATCGTAAAAATCAGGAGCGCCAAAGGCATGTGTCATTTCATGGCAAATCACTCCAATGGTTGTCATCGAACCATCTAAGAGTTCAGGCGAGCACGAATAAATGCTGATTGATTTCCCATTTTGTGTAACCGGTGGGGAAAACTGCCATTTATGCGACCAGATTGCTCCTGAGCCTCCGCCGGCTTCCTGTCCCATGCCCGCAAAAATGAAATGAAATCCATCCACTACCCCGTCATTGTCGCTATCATATTCGCTAAAATCTATATCCGGTTCTATGGCTACCTGTTGTGCTAACCATCTTGCCAACTCTCTACAATTCTGGCTTCCGTTATTTCCGGCATAGTAAGCGCTGCTATTTGGAGCAGTATAAATACCACACAAAGTGATAGTTAAATCGAACTGACCATAAGAGGCTTCTTTAAAGAAATCGCGAACACTACCCGTACCGTTGGCTGTGTAACCCAACTGATTCATCAATCCTTCAAAGTTGCTCATGGGTTTTGTCATCGCCTTTTCCGGAAATTGTACAAAAGCGCATAAGGTTTTATAATGACCAATCACCCTATTTGATTCTCTTTTGATTGCAAACTCATCTTCTATTTGCCAAACCTGTAACATGAGCTGTCTTTGGACATCGCTGTAAAACAGATTTTTTTCAATTGTATTTAAAAAAGATTGTGTAACAATATTTCTTTCCTCAATATTTGTTGCAATAAAACCGGAGGGTTGCAAGTTTCCGTCTTCGTCTAATTGTGAATACGACAAATAGCCGGCTTGATTAAATAATAATGTGTAGCCATCTAACGATTCGTACCAATTGATGCGTTCATCTCCTTTTATTCTAACGGTTAATGTATCACCGTTGGGTTGGGTAAAAGTAACAGGGGTTGGAATAGCCGGAGCAGCAAAAACGGCATCTGTAATAATAAGAAAGGAAGCAAATAATAAGACGACTATTTTTTTCATGTTTTTAACTAATCATTTCTATCTAAATATTGTATAAAGAATTATGGTAATAACAACAATGATTAACGCTCCGATTTTAAATCCCGTACTTGTTTTAAACATATTTTTATCAAAAACAAGAGTTTTAACATCTGTTTTTTTGTTTTCGATGAGGGCGAAAAACCAAATCACAAAACAACAAATTAAAAAGACATAACCCATTCTGTCTAAAAATGGAATTTCGGGGAGTATTAACTTAAAGAGTAAAGAAAACACAAATGTGGAGAGTGCAGCAGCCAGCGCTCCGTTGGAAGTGGCTCGTTTATAGAAAAATCCTGCTAAGAAAATGGCCAATGCACCCGGACTGATAAAGCCCGTAAACTCTTGAATGTATTGAAATGCCTGATCTAAATTGGTTAACAACGGCGCCACGCAAACTGCGATACAAATAGCAACAAATGCAGTAATTCGTCCGGTAAGCACTAAATTGGTTTCCGATGCATTTTTATTAAAATAAGATTTGTAAATATCCATCGTAAAGATGGTTGAAATACTATTCATCATAGAAGCTAATGAAGACACTATGGCAGCTACTAATGCAGCAAATGCCAATCCGCGAATGCCTTGAGGGAGCAATGTTAAAAGTATAGGATACGCCTTATCCGAACCGCTTGAGAGTAGTTCCATGTTTCCGGGGCTTAACATTCCTTTTTCGTAAAGTAAAAAGGCTATAATTCCGGGAACCACTACAATAAGCGGCAACAACAATTTTAGAAATCCGGCAAATAAAACCCCTTTTTGGGCTTCAGATACGTTTTTAGCACCCAACGCGCGTTGTATAATATATTGATTACAACCCCAATAATAGAGATTTGCCACCCACATTCCACCAAGAATAACACCCCAGCCGGGCAAATCTTTGTAGTAGTTGTGCGATTTATCTAAAATCATATTGAGTTTTTCAGGGGCTTCTGTAAATAGCGTATTTACTCCGCCAAAGAAACTACCGTGTCCCAGCAAGTTGAGTGCAGTGTAAGTTACAAGCAATCCGCCAATTACCAATAATACAACTTGTATTACGTCGGTCCATGCCACTGCTTTTAAACCGCCGTAAATGGAATAAGCCGCTGCCACAAATGCTAACAATAAGATACTGGGCAGTAAGTTCCAACCCAGCATGCTTTGCATTGCCAATGCTCCCAAGTACAAAATGGAGGTCAAATTAATAAATACGAAAACGGCCAACCAAAATATTGCCATCACCACTTTTACGCGGTTGTCAAAGCGTTGCTGCAAAAACTGAGGCATGGTAAAGATTCCCTGCTTAATATAAATAGGAACAAAGAAAACAGCAATAACAATTAATGCAAGCGCCGCCATCCACTCGTAGGAGGCAATGGCAAGCCCTATTTTGAACCCCGATCCGGACATGCCGATAAATTGCTCTGCGCTGATATTTGATGAAATGAGCGAAGCGCCCACTGCCCACCATGGCAGCGCTTTAGAAGCAAGGAAATAGTTTTTGGCATCTTTTTTTATCCCCTTTTTCTCGCGCGATATCCAAAGACCAATGCCTATTATGACCACACAATAGGCAATGAAGATAATTAAATCAAGGTTAGAAAAATTCATTCTGTTAGCTTTAAATTACTACCAACGCAACACCACTTTTTCACTAATACTTCGTGCGGGCACTTCTACAATGTATCCATTTATTGATTCATCGCGAGTAGCTTTTGCTTTACGCCCGTTTACCGTAGGATTTATCGGTTCTTTAATTTCCGGAAGCTGGAACGTATAGCTACGTTTTTTAACCTGCCCATCGTAACTTCCTTCAACCGGATGAACGGTAATGGTAGTGTTTTTAGCGTCTTTTTGATATTCCATTTTTGTAAACGCCTGTTTTCCAATTTGATAGTCGCGTGTAAATCCATCGTCTTCGTAAAGAGTATATGTGTTGTTTGCGCCAATTTCTCCCGGATAACAGCGCACCATCAATTCGGTTAACGGTGTGGTAGCCATGCGCGGTGTGTACGGTTGCATGGGGAATGGATAACCGCCTTTTATGTAAAGCGGGAATGTAAATAATCCGCATTTTTCTTCTGTGGTTGTACCTCCTTCGTATTTTTGTCCGGTAAAGAAATTATACCAGGTATCTCCTTTTGGGAACCACACTTTTTGAGAGGCGATTTTATTGGGTCCCTCTCCGGCAGATGTGATTGGTGCCCCAAGTATCAAATCTCCAAACATAAACTGTTGCGGATTTTCGTAAGATTCTTGCGCCTCGGGATAGTCAATATACATGGCTCTGTTGAGCGGCACCATTTGATCGTAGCATTGCCAAACAGAAGAATAAATATAAGGCATAAATTGTGCGCGCAAATGATATACATCTCTCATGGCATTGGTAGCTTCTTCTCCGTACAGCCACATACGACGGTCAAGTTCCGGTCTTTTAGTAGAATGGATGCGTAAAGACGAGTTGAGCAAACCAAACTGCGTCCATCTTGTATAAAGCTCGGGATCTGTACCGCCGTAGAAGCCGCCAATATCGTGCGCCCAGAAGAAACAACCCACGTTTCCGCTTGTGGCAGTCAAATCAACTTCAAACTCAAGCATATCCCAATTGGCATACGCATCACCGGAAAATTGGATAGGATAGCGGTGACTGCCCCATCCGCCCCAGCGGCTGAAGCCTGCGCCACGCATATTGTTTTGAGTTGAGTAATTGTAATAAATATGGTTGAGCCACGGCAAGTGTTTCATATTTGTTCCTCTAACAACCGGATAAATAAAATCTTGCTGCCAATCTAACCACCAAAAAGATACGCCCATATCATCCGATTCTTTGTGTGCGTATTTCATAAAGTTGTCCATGTATTTTTTGTTTCCGGCATCGAAAAGAATCTCTTTGCGACCGGCAGTATCTACGCCCATAGCTTTCATAAATTCCGGATACATCACTTCGTGTGCGCGAATACCATCGTGGGGATGCTCGTTAAGCACAACATAGATGTTTTCTTTAAGTAAATCGCTAATCAATCCCTCAGGATTCGGAATAAGTTCTCTGTTCCATGTATATCCCGTCCATCCTCTGTTGTTGCTTGATCCCGTACCTGTAGTAGCATCGGTTTGCGTGTGCCATCCCATGTCGAAAACAAGGATGTCTAAAGGGAAGTCGTGGTCTTTATATTCTTGAACAATTTGGCGGTATTCATCTTCCGTATAATCCCACCATCTGCAATACCAAGAACCATGAACAATCTTGCGGGGCATGGGAGCGGGTCCGCTTACCGCTTTAAGACTGCTTAACGCGGCTTTATAGTCGGTTCCGTAAATAAACAGGTATAAATCTTGAATATGTTCTTTGTGGCGGGGTTTAATCCAGCCATCCTTATCAAGAAGTTCTTTATTTGTATCGTGGATAACATACCAGCCATCGCGGCTAAGCAATCCGTCCATAGTGGGCACGGCTTTTATAATTCTGTCCAAAGTTACGAGCGTTCCTCCCAAGTTGTTGCCCATCATGCTGCCGATATGCCAGTGTTGTTCTTCCTCACCAAAATTGTAGTACACGCGCAGGTTCATTTGTCCAAAAGGAAAACCATCGTTGTGATACTCAATTCTCATTCGAGATGTTGTGATAACATATCGGTTATCCGGCTTCTCTTCTACGGTAAAATCTCTAAAGTCTGTATCCCTATGCTGCGCAAAAAGGGTTTTCTCGTCCACAAAAGCGGCATTCTCGGCATATTCTAACCGCACCAACTCCGGTGTGATGAGCGTAAATCTGGCATTGCCGATAATTACCTGATTTTTTTGCGCCTGTGTCTCAAAAGAAAGGATCGAGATAAAAATAATTAGTGTTAAAATTCTGTACATAAGCTTTTTAATTGATTAATGATTAATGTTTAAAATGGGAAACATGATTTTTTAGAATTCGTTAATTGAATTAACGGGGCAAAAATAGAAGAGGTTACATAAAAAAGGAAGTAAAACAATCTCCTTTTTTGCCATATTTATAATAATGACATTTATTTGCAGTATTATAAATAATTTTCCTGTTTTGTGCGAAAGACGCCCATTTTAGACAAAACAGTTTAGCCCTTGACAAACGGCTTTTTGAAATGTATATTTGCGGCGCAATAAAAAACCTAATTTTCACCTAATCAAACACAAAAACACCTTAGTAGCAACAAAGTACGATTAATAAACTAACCTAATTGTTCTGCATTTTCTGTGTCTAAAGGAGATGTAGAAAAAGTTTGTAAATATATTATGAATCAAAAAGAACATCACCAATCTGCTGATTACGAACAAGAGCAGGAACAATTTCTAAAATTTTATCAACAGACAATTCAAATACAAAAAAAAATTAGGTAATTAGGTTAGATTTATGCGTATCATCCCATTGCTACTAAGGTGTTTTTGTGTTTGATTAGGTGAAAATTAGGTTTTTGTTTTGTGATGTATTTTATTTTTTGCCTCTCGATTTGTCCGGACGTTGCTTGCAATGAACGATATTATTAAGCTATAAAAAAAAGGGGCTACCTTTACTTTTAAGACAGCCCCTTTCTCATCAACCAAAATTTATTTCTTTATCATCTTGTGAGTTAATTTATCACCAACCAATGTTTCAATAGTTACAAAATAGACACCGCTACTGAGGTTATCCGTCTTAATAGATTTACCGTTAAAGGTTACATGCTCTATTTTTTGTCCCATAGCGCTAAAAATTTGAACAGTTTTCACTGTTTCCGGATTATTTACATAGATTTCATTTGTAAACGGATTTGGATAAAGAACAGGATTTGTTAAATCATTTTCATTGATACTCAATCTGTTTAATGCATTCGTTAATTTAGCCTCAGATTGTCCGGTGGTATAGTTTGCTTTTATCGCCCATTGATAATTGCCCGGTGGCAGCGTATTCCAATTGTTATCCGTATAAGTAAGTTCCGATTCACTGCTTGTAAGCATCGTCCAGTTTGTTTCGGGTTGCCCTTGAATGAGCCTGAAAACCGTATAACTAAGCACGTTTTTAGAACTTTCTCCGGCGGGTTCTTCTGTTACAAAAGGCGTTGATTTAGTAAACACAGGTTGTTCGCCCGGATTGGCAGTTCCCATTTCGACAGTATATCCGAATTGGGAGGTTTTGCCATTAATAGTACCTACCGCACGAAGCATGAAATTTATAGTAAAATTGCCATCCACGGCAGTATAACCATATTGTGTGTAGTCTGAACTGTAAAAATGCGTTTGCGGTTGGAAAGGCCAGCCGGAGGTCGGATTTGATGTTCCAAGTGATAAGAAGTTACCGACAGGACGACTCAACGCCATAAAAAATCCATTGGGAGCCGATACCGGATTTGGGAACTCAAACTCGTTCCATGCCATATTTGTTGTTGGTACCATTGTTTTTGAATAGATAACGGTATTTGTTGGCATTCCGCTTTCGTTTAATGCAAAGATAAAGATGTTAACATGTTCGGCAACAGGTTGCGCATTGTCGGTTAAAAACCATTGTATCTTTGTCAATTCCGCATCCACTCTATGGCAAGAGCCCATAACACCATTAGGGTAAGGATCATTGAATCCCAATTGACCGTTCGCGGTTCCGCTGTCGAAACGGAAAGTTACAGATGGCGTAACGGGAGTGCCCCAGTTTATCTTAGCCGTTGCACCCATATCTGTTGCAGTAATAGGATCTGTCACAGGAGGATGGTTATACCCCACAGTAATACTGAGCGCTTTTGTATCATTCCCTATAGCATTGGTTGCCTTTACCGTAAAGTTATAGGTATTTACGGTGGTAGCCATTCCTGAAATAACTCCGGTAGTTGCATTCAACGACAGGCCGGAGGGCAAACTACCGCTTGCCATACTCCATGTTATCGGTGTAAAGCCGGTGGCAGTAAGTGCTGTACTGTAAACTTCTCCCACAATTCCGGCAGGTAAACTCTCTGTCGTTATTACCGGCGGATCGAAAGTAAGTGTAGAGTTTTCAATGGTAATATCATCTAAACGGGTTGACCAGCCAAAGTGCCCGTGCGCTTCGAATGCGATGTAGTAATCGTCAGACTTTTCCGGTAGCGGAATTACCATCTCAGTCCAATTTTCTACGTTCCCGTAATAACTAAGCACATTCCATGTTCCGTTTATTGAGTTTTTATAATACACATACATTTCATTTTGTCCGGAACCGGAGAATTGTTGTTGAAACTTGAATTTCAATGCAGGGTTTTCTAATGAACCAACGTTTAATTGAGGGGTGATCAGTTTTGCAATACCTCCGTCGCCCCAGTAGCGTACATGTCCCATTTCAATTTGCCAAACATCTCTACCATGAACAATGTCTTGAGTCCAGTATGCCGGAACTGTCGGCTCATTAAACCCCTCCGTCCATGGGAAGTTGTGTACATAAAATTTGTTTACCTGACCGCCACCGATTGTGTTCTCCGCAATAACGGTGTATGTATTCACTACTCCCTGCGTTGTGATGGTATGCGTGAAACTGTCGTTGCCGCCTATTACAGGAGCGTTATTGGTATAAATAGGAGTAGTTCCATTATTTACATAAATTTTTACACTTGTTAACTGAGTTAGCGACTCTCCTCCCTGATTCAAAGTTGGATTTGTCCAGCTTATATTCGCCGTATTGGTTCCCGAAGATGAAATGGCTAAATTGGAAACAGACGCGGGGGCTCCGTAAAGTTCGAAATTCTCAACAGTAATGTTATCTAAATAAACTCCTCCCCCAAAATGTCCATGTGCTTCAAAGGCAATATAATAATCGTTCGATTTATTAGGAAGCAGGATTTCACGTTCTATCCAAAAAAATTCAACATTTGTTGTATATGACTCTAATAAAATCCAATTCCCACCGGAAGAGTTTTTATAATATATATGCAGTTCATCTTGATTTAGCTGCTGATAAAAGAATTCCGGCATTAAGTGCCAAAATTTCAAACGCGGAAATTCGATTGAACTTAAATCTAACTTCGGGGTTACTAATTTGGTAATGCCGGTATTTCCCCAATAGCGCGCTCTAAATGTACCCCCGTTTGGTAACACAGGGTTTACATGCGCTTGAATGGTCCAGAAATCGGGATACCCGCTTTCATGTATCTGTGACCAGCATACGGGAATATTGGGTCCATTATTTTCAAATCCTTCTTGAAGCGGAAAGGTAGTAACTCCAATGGCGCAATCAATAACAATCAGGTTCAATTCCTTTGTGACTGAACCACCTTCATTTTCTGCTTCTATGTTGAGTGTGAAAACTCCCCCTTCGGTAGGCGTGCCTGAAATAACTCCATTTTCCGAAAGGGATAACCCATTAGGTAAAGACGATGCAACAAGCGACCACACAATCGGCGCATCTCCCGTGGCTGTGAGAGTTGCATTGTACTCCGTTCCTGCCAATCCATTTGGGAGTGTAGTTGTTGTAATCGTTGGTGGGACTTTAAATAAAACATCAATGGCAAGCGCCTTAGTGTCGCTGCCTGCGCTGTTTTCTGCTTTTAGAGTAAAAGTGAATGTGTTTTCTTGAGTTGGTGTGCCTGAAATAACTCCTCCGGGGGACAAAGTTAGCCCGTTAGGGAAAGTACCGCTTTCTACCGACCAAGCTATAGGCGTATCCCCTGTAACAATTAATGTTGCGTTGTATGGCATTCCTACCACTCCGTTGGGCAAAGTGGCGGTGAGAATGGTGGGCGGCACTCCGGCAGCATCTACCGTTACACCTGCAATTTCAATAAATCTTTCGTTAGCGCCTTTCGTATAATAAATACCACTTGCGTCGTTTATCAGATACCATTCTGCAATATCTACCGGTAGAGAGAAAATGTCCTCATCGCTTCCAAAAATATATTCGGTATTACCGGCAGATTGATTCCACGCTAAAACCACGCCGTCTTCAACAGGAGCGGTAAAACTGCTATTGCTGATTACATCGCTGAGCTGATTTCCGTATGCAAATACGGTTCCTGTACCGCCCACCGTTACCACTGAATTTGCATCGGTAGTTACAATACCTGTACCGAAAGTATTATACACCAGTCCTCCGTTTATATTAATGTTGCCTGCCGAAAAGTTTTGAATGGTTCTGCCGTTTGCATTACTAGACGTATTTTCTACGATACCGCCCAAGAGGGTCAATGGGGTTTCGGCTTCTGTTCCGAATCCCCAATCTAAAAAGATGGTTCCCCTGTGTCCTTCTTCATTCGCAGAAGTAATGCGTAAAGGTTGGTTTATGGGGTCGGTTTCGGAAATGGTCATCGTGCTTCTGGAATTAGTTACAATTGCCGAACCCAAAGTCGCTTTTATGGTTCCCCCAAAAATATTTATCGCGCCGTAAGAGAAACTGCGAATGGCTCTGGCGTTTGTGTTGTTTGCTGCGTTTACAATAGTCCCCCCCGTGATAATTAATCTCGGAGCAGTTTCACTGCCGGTAGTTTCCAAAAGAATCGCTCCTCTGTCTCCATGTGTGCTGGCGCAAGTAATTAAGGTAGGATTGTTTTTATCAGGTTCGGAAATGGTAACTACGCCTTGTCTGTCGTTTAGGATGGCACACCCTGCTGCGGCTTTCACCGTTCCTCCGGAAATATTCACCGCACCCCACGAAGCATTACCAATCGCATTGGCATCATTTGCATTATTAACAGCGGTGTTTTCCACGAGCCCGCCGGTCATAACCAAACGGGGTTCGGTTTCAAAGCCTGAATTGTTCAATCTAATGGTTCCTCTGAATACATCGTTGCCCACTGAAGTAATGATGGTAGGCTGGTTTATTTTGTCGGTTTCGGAAATTATTATACAACCTCGCTGTCCGTTGTATATTGCTCCGCCACCCAAACCTCTGATAGTGCCGCCGGAAATTTCAATATTGCCTATAGACTGATTGCGTATTGCGTATCCGTTGTTATTGCCAGTAAATCTTTCTTCTAATGTACCTCCGGTGATAATTGCTCGCACGTTGGCTTGACTACCTCCTTCAATAAAAAGAGCTCCTCCCCACATAGAAGCCTCATTGGCGAAAATCAACGTAGGATTGTTTATTTTGTCGGCTTCAGAGATATGAACAAGCCCATCTCTATTGCTTCTCACGGCAGCGCCGCGTAATGTAGAAATTGTGCCACCGGTTATATTTACGATGCCATTCGAATTGTTATTGACAGCCGAAGGGAACATGCCGTCTTGCGTATTGGTTATGGTGCCGCTTGTAATAACTAAGCGCACCGTGTTTTCTGTGCCGTTATTGGCCACCATAATAGATCCATCCTGTGCGGCGGAAGTAATCAGTAAGGGATGGTTTACTTTGTCAACTTCAGTAACAGTAGTAAGCCCCCATTGAACGTGCCATACAGCAACTCCTGTATTGCTTTTTACTGTTCCTCCAAAGATATTAAGTGCGCCGGTGCCACCGAAATTTATGGCTCTGCCTTCGCCGGTTTGACTAACTAAACCGCCGGTCATTTCAAAAGCGCCTCCTCCTGTAATGGCTATTATTGTGGAAGAATTGGGATTTGTGCTTCCGGTGAGCGATGCCGTCCAAAGCACTATAACGCCCTCGTCAATATTAAGCGTTAGTGTTTGAGTGGCGCCGGTAATAGGCGTTCCGCTTGTATTGGTTACGGTAACGGTAGATGTTCCCGCATTCCAAACTGCGTTTAATGCGCCGCCTGTGCCGCCACCTGCGCCGTAGGTGTTGATGGTGCTTGCCAATGTAGGACCATCATCTGCTTTTACATTAAAAGGGGTTACCAAAAAAAGTAAACCAAATAATCCCCAAACAAATTTTGTGTAATTTTTTTTCATAACAAGTATAATTTTTTGAATTAGTTATTGAATTAACGTGGCGAAAATAGAAAAGCTAAAATAAAGAAGGAGGCTACCTAACCTCCTTCTTTGTCATATTTATAATAATGACATTTTTTATGAAGATGACATTTTTATGTATCAAATTTCTCCCGCATTGATTTCAAGTAGAAATAGGGATTTACGCCTGTCTGTTCTTTAAAAGCTTCTCGAAACGCAGTCTGCGATTTAAAACCTACATTAAGCGCAATGGTTTCAATGGTATATTTTTGAGCGACGTCGGAGGCTAATAATCGTTGTGCTTCCTGTATTCTGTAACTGTTTAAAAACGAACGAAAATTTTTCTTTAAAGCAGTGTTAATAACTTGAGAAACATAAGCGTGGTTAGACTGTATCAACTCTGCCATTTTATCTAATGAGAATTCCGTATCGCAAATCATTGAGGTATCTTCCATAACAGTTAAAATTTTGTCCAAGAGTTCATCTTGTATATTATCGGGGAGCGCACTTTTTGTATTTTTTTCAGACTCTTTTTCTTGAAGTTCAATAATTTTCATGTTCTTTTCAACCAATATTTTGTAAGCCTTATTTAGATTTCTCTTTTGAAAATAAATATACAACAGCCCACCGGTTACCAACAACAAAATACATAATATTACAAATACAATAATTCTATGTAAATGAATGGTACGCTCTTTAATCTGCTTTTCAATAACTAACTGTTCAATTTCTTGATTTGTTTTCGCAACCTCATACATGCGCTGTAATTGGTTGATGTCTCCGAATATGTCGTTGCTGAATATCGAATTTTTCAGATTGGCATATACCTTATAATACTCAAAGGCTTTCTTTATATTTCCTTTAGTCTCTTCTTTTTTTGATAGCGTAAGATAATTATCCGCTAAAATTCTTGAAAAATTATTTTCTTCTGCAATAATATTCGACAAACCGATATAATGTAAAGCAGAATCGGGTTTATTGATTTCGAAAAACAATTTTCCTAGATCTGATAAGTTTTCAGCTTCACTTTCTTTGCCCGGTATTTTAATTCTTTTTAATTCTTCCAAAGATAAATGATAGTAATGATATGCAGAATCGTAAAGTTTTCTTTTTTGGTAACATGTTGCAATATTACGCAGTATGTCGTGTGAATATGCATCCGGATATTGGTTGCAGATTCGCAATGCTTTATTTAGAAAATGGAAAGCGCTGTCAATTTCATTGTTTTCCAATTCAACAGACCCCAAATTATTTAATATGATAAGCAAAACCGTGCTATCCTGACACAACGATAATGCTTTTGTATAATAGTATTTTGCAATATCAAATTTATTGAAACGATAATATATATTACCGATGTTATTATAGATTCTTGTTTCGTAGGGTTTATATTCGATTTTTTCACACAGCAGCAATGCTTTAATGTAAAGTTCATAAGCGGTGCGGTAGTCACACATAAAATAATGGATTCCAGCTGATTTATGCAATGCCTCAACGATTCTTTTCTGATGTTCCAAATCGGAAGATTTTGTATGGGTGTTGATAAGCAAGTTATAACAAACCAAAGCTGTTTCAAATAAATTTTTGTTAAAATAATAATTGGCAGTATCAAGGAGCTGTTGCGATGAAAGTTGTTGATAATTGGCAATCCTTTCATCCCTGTGAGATGCATTGGGAGAATAATGTTGTGCGGAAACAACTACAAGAGGAAAAAGAAAGATAAGAAGAGTTTTTTTTAACATGGTGCATATTTTTTAATACATTATAAAAATCGTTTTTTAAGGGATATAAGTTTTTCAAAATAACAAACGGCAAAATAAAGAAAAATTATTTTTAGGAAACGAAATCACAGACTAGAGAATGGAGATACAAGAGATTTCCCATTTTTCTTCACCCATTAACAATAAGAACGAAAGAAATATGTTATTTAAATAATATAAAAAAATCTTAAACTTAAATTCAATTGTAACATAATGACAGAAAATTTACACTTAGACACGATTTTAATTCACGGTTCTGATGTGCAGGAGCCTTTTGGTGCGGCAGTTACGCCTATTTATCAAGCAAGTACATTCAAATTTAGAAATGCGGCGCACGGAGCAGCCTGTTTTGCCGGCGAAGATCCCGGATTTATTTACACACGTATTAACAACCCAACGATTAACGCTTTAGAAAAAACGTTGGCACAATTAGAAAATGCTGCCAAATGCGTGGTAACCTCCAGCGGAATGGCTGCCGTAAACACTGTTTACATGGCATTTTTAAGTGCAGGAGACCACATCGTTTCTACCGATGCCGTTTACGGACCTTCGCGCGTGGTGATCGAAAAATATTGGGCGCGCTTTGGCGTAGAATACACCTACATTGATACTACAAATATTGAGAATATTAAAAAAGCGATTCGTCCCAATACGAAAATGCTTTATATTGAGACTCCTACCAACCCAACCATTGCAATTACGGATTTAAAAGCAGCGGCTGAAATTGCACACCAACACAATATTTTACTTGTAGTGGACAATACTTTTTGCACACCTGTGTTGCAACGTCCGTTGGATTTGGGCGCGGATGTAGTGCTCCATTCCATGACAAAATTCATTAACGGGCACGCCGATATTGTTGCCGGCGCCATTATGTCGAAAACAGAAGCGTTAGATAAAATTATACGCCCCACCATGATTAATATGGGATGTAACATGGATCCAACGCAAGCCTATATGGTGATTCGCGGGGTAAAAACATTGTCTTTGCGTGTAAAAAAACAACAGGAAAATGCGCAAATCATTGCCGAGTGGTTAGAAAAACATCCTGCCGTAGCCTCAGTGGCTTATCCCGGATTACCTTCGCATCCTCAATATGAATTAGGAAAAAAGCAGATGGATGGTCCCGGCTCGCTCATCAGTTTTGAATTGAAAGGCGGCGTTGAAGCCGGAGAAACGTTGATGAATAATATTCGATTGATATTATTAGCTGTGTCATTAGGTGGCGTAGAGTCGTTGATGTCGCACCCTGCTTCCATGACCCATTCCAAAATGACGAAAGAAGCGCGCTTAACAGGCGGCATTACCGACGGATTGGTGCGTTTTGCAGTAGGTATTGAAGACGTAAACGATATTATAGCAGATTTAGATCAAGCATTGCGTAAGTGTATATAAACAAGGAACTTTTTCCGGATTTTCTCAAAGAACGAGAGGTAACATGGTTAGGCATAGATTTCTCAAAAGCTACCTTTACGAAGAAAGGTTTTGACATGCCCAACGATGTGTTGCAACTCTATTTTAATGAATGGAATGCGTTGATTATTTCCGACCAGAAAAAATATGATATTCGCGTGGCTTTTAGAAAACCGGTGGTTCATTTTGATTTATCTTTTGTAAAAAAGCAGAACAAACTGTATAAAGGAGATATGCCCATTCGAGAGTTTGTGCGTATGGAAAACCTTTTAAATGAAGATATTATTGTGCATTATATTCGGCAGGCAACTTTCCCTGTCCATTCAAAATATTCTCTTTTTTTTATGGTAGAATCATTCGACAATATTATAAAAAAAGGCTCAGTTTGGGTGGTTGTGCTCAAAAATGATACTAAAGAATTGGTATTTTGTGAAAAATTTGTGGAATCTCCCAGCGGATTTAACATCAAATCTTATTGGGCGCGCATATTTTACAACATGCTTTTCAATATCAGCAAAACGGCGTATATGAGGTGGGAGCATTTGGTTAGAAGCGAGGGGTAAAAGGGAGAAAGGAGAAGGCAGAAAGGAGTGAAACCTTATTTTCACCTTATCAAACAATAAAACAACCTTAGTAGCAAACCTGACCCGTCCTAAAAAAAGTTTACAGGTTAATACTTAAATACTGATATAAA
>WQTS01000143.1 GCA_009786185.1 Bacteroidota bacterium | reverse complement strand
AAATCCCCTACACGCAACCGGCGGCGCAAACCGTAACCATAACCAACGCCGGCACCGGCTCGGTAACGCTCATGCAGCCTGTTTCTGCCAACTATGTGATTGGCGTGCTCTCCACCACAACCCTCGCTTCAACCGGAGCAACTGCAACTTTTACCGTTCAGCCGAAAGCAGGCTTGCCGGTAGGAGTTTACAACGAAACGATTACCATCACCGGCAGCAATGGCGCAATGGCAACGGTAAATGCGAGTTTCAAAGTAGAGTGTCCTCCAAAAATGGAAGACCTTGTGAACGCCATTTCGTATGATGTGATTGAATTGGCAGGGCAATGCTGGTGCACGGAAAACGTGCGTGCCACCTTGTATCAGAATGACACGGAGATTCCTTTCGCCAAACCATATTATCACCCATACTATCCCAATTCTGAACAGAATAAAATAGAGTTTGGATTGTTGTATGATTATGCATCGGCAACAGGCGGGCAGTTATGTCCTGCCGGCTGGCGTCTTCCCACCACAGAAGAGTGGTTGTCATTGAACATATATGACATGAACGAACTCAGAGACCCTGCCTACTGGTTAACTCCAAATTCAAACACCAACAGTGCGGGATTTGGTTGTTGTGGTGCGGGTTTTTACAACAGCGCCATAGAACGTTTTGAATCGTTGTTGGGTTATGCCTTCTATTGGAGTTCCGATATCTCCATAAGCACAGCCACCGCTCCGGGAGTCTGTACACGTCATAATTGTCCCTACATTGAATTGGTAGATATAAAGAAAACCGATGCGGTGAGCGTAAGGTGTGTGAAAAGTTCCACCGACCCCATCTATCCTACAATCAGCATTGAACCACCCTACCCCTCGCATGGTTACGCTTCAAAGGCCACTCTACACTTCACGGCAAACGGCGGGAGTAATTTGACAACATATTGCAGCCTGAACAACGGTGCTTATGTACCGTGTAGTTCTCCCTGGCTTTATTCTGATCTTCAAGCCGGCATACAGACATTCAAGGTTTATGCAGAAAATGCGGAGGGTCTTAAAAGTAACATTGCTACTCGCACATGGCTTGTTTATCCGCCCGATGTGATATGGACAGGACCACCTCCTATATCCGGCACCACAAGCACCTCTGCCACCTTTCAATTTGCTCCTGCTAACGGTGTGGATCTGCCCGTCGTATTTTACTACCGTTTGGACGGTGCCCCATTTACTGTGTGTACTCCACCCGTAACATTTAATAATTTGTCGGTAGGTACTCATGTTTTTGAAGTTTACGCCGTAAGTAATGTGGGACAAGGAAGCATAATCAGCCACACTTGGAGTGTTATACCTTAAGGAATAAGAACATGTTTTAATTTAGATGTTGGCATTCTTGTGAGAGAGTGCCACGTTTATTTTTGGGTACTCTTTTTTGAGATATGCTGTCAATTTTTCTGCAAAGTAAACGGAGCGGTGCTGTCCGCCGGTGCACCCAAAATTGACCATAAGATGAGAAAACTTTCGCTCCAAATAATTCTCCACCGATTGCAAAACGAGTTGGGTGGTTAATTCTTTAAAACGCTGAATCTCATTATATTTTTCTAAATATTCAATGACGCTTTGCTCTTTTCCTGTGGCATTTTTAAATTCAGGAAAACGTCCCGGGTTTGGCAGTGCGCGGCAATCAAACACAAAACCGCCCCCATTGGAGGTCAGATCTTGCGGAATACCTTTTTTATAGGAGAAACTGGTAATCGTAACTGTTAGACTATTTTCGGGAAGCGCACAGGCTGCCACGAAATCCGATTCGCAAATTTTTTGAATTACGTTGATTAATGTCGGAATCTTTGCAGAAAACTCTATTTTAGGCAACAAATACTTTAAATTTTTTATGGCAAAAGGAATGCTTAACAAAAAATGTGATTTTTTTCATAATAACCTCTAAACCAGTATGTTCCAAGTGCTTGCAGAATACGAATCAGCACAAATCCGTGAAAATATTGGCAAAAAACTTCTTTATTTATGTCAGTATATTTTGATAATTGTTCCAAATAATATTGTAACAATTCTGCTCTGAATTCGTGAGGCAGGTCTGCTTTGCCGTCATTCAACAAAGAAGCCAAGTCGTATTGCAGTGCCCCTTTTCTTCCTCCCTGATAATCTATGAAATAGGGCTCACCATTATATATCATAATATTTCGGGATTGAAAATCGCGAAACATAAAATAATCGTGGTCTGCTTCTAATAAAAAATCTATAAAACGGTGAAAATCATCCTCTAAAAGTTGTTCATCAAAAGGAATATTCACCAATTTTACAAAGTAGTACTTAAAATAGTTTAAATCCCACAACATTGACTGTTTATCAAACGTACTTCGAGGGTAGCACACGGAAAAATCCAATCCATTTTTCCCGGAAAGTTGTAACAGTGGAAGCTGTTGTAACGCCAATAATGGTATCATTTTCTGCAAAAATTCTGAAATATTGCCGATTTGAGCCCGATTGCGGCAGTATTTCTATACGAGAAAATTTGGGATTTGTTTTTTGTGCAAGAAGTAGGAGGTTTTGTTCTATTTTGTTCATGTTTATTAGAGGAGTAAAAAGATGGTTTGGGGTTCCGACCTCTAAACTAAATTCTTTATCCGCTCCTGGTGCTCTTTCGACACTCTTGTAAGCGGCAGACGCAGATAATATTCCAATCTGTTTTGTACAGCTAAAAACGCTTTAACACCGGCGGGGCTACCCTCTTTAAAGCATGCTTGAATAATGTCCAACATTTGATTGTGAAAAACTGCCGCTTCTTTAAAATTTCCTTCTTGGGCAAGATGCATCATTTGTGCCATTTCCGCAGGAAAAGCATTGCTTACCACAGAGATAAGCCCATCTGCACCCACTGCCATAAGCGGCAAAGTAATGGCATCATCGCCCGAAATAATCAGGAAGTTTTCAGGTTTGTGTTTTGCAAGATACATAATTTGGTTCATCATTCCCGAAGCCTCTTTTATACCGATGATTTTCTCGTTTTCCGCCAATTTCAGCGTGGTTTCGGCTTCCATGTTGCAGCCGGTGCGACCTCCTACATTGTACAAAATCATAGGCAATGGCGCATGGTACGCCAATTCCTGATAGTGCTCAATAAGACCGGTTTGCGTAGGTTTATTGTAGTAAGGCGTAACCGATAAGATGGCGCTGATTCCCGAAAAATCGAAGGTTTTAAACTGTTGAAGAATATGATGTGTGGAGGGACCTCCCATTCCCACAATCACGGGCACTCGGTTTTGGGTTGTCTCAACAATGGTGCGCAAAATTTTGTGCTTTTCTTCGTCGGTAAGTGTAGGTGTTTCTCCGGTGGTTCCCAGTGCCACCAAATAGTCTACTCCACTAATAATGAGGTGATTTACCAATTGTTCTAAATTGGGATAATCCACCTCTCCGGTTTGTAAAAAAGGGGTAACCATGGCTACTCCCAAACCTTTATATTGATTTATGCTGTGCATGTTCCGGTTAATTTGAGTAAATAATTGTGAATGATTTTTAAAAGTTTAAGACAATCCGGCTCCGTTTCATCTTTAATAAAAACATCGTATAAATCTTGCGCATATTCGTTAGCCCCCACTAAAAGTTTAGCTTTTGAAGTAGAGAGAATATACCGCAAAGGAGGTATATCTTTTCGAGAGAAATCTATGAGTATATCAAAATCTTTGTCCAAGAAATCATTTAATTGCACAAATTCGGGTTTGCCGTACCAATTCAAATTTTTTCTGGAAAAATAATCGGCAGACAATTGCGGCAAGCAATAATAGGGCACTTCTTTTTTATCAATATACGCCATCAGCCACGCAGTTCTATTATGAGACTGAAGTTTTGAAAATAAAGTGTGAACCTCTTTGTAAGACTCTTCATCGGTTATTTGGCAAAGAATGCCTATGGTTCGCGCCTTCTCTAAAGAAATTATTTTTTTTTCTCGAGAAGTTTTATGTTTTTCTAAACAACGTTTTAGCAGAGTTTTCTTAATGTAACTAATCATACATAATAATTTCACTTGTAACAAGTGCACAAAAATAGAAAAATATTGTTCAAAAAACTATATTTTCGCACTATAATTTCCAATACGATTTTCTACTTAAATTATGAGCTACATTTTAAAAGGTGCAAAACAAAGATTAATTTCAATCCTTCGCGAAAAAGGGATTGTCGATGAAAACGTATTGGCAGCTGTTGAAAAAGTAGATCGCCACAAGTTCATCGAATCTTTTATGTGGGAAAAAGCCTATTTAGACAGACCGTTACCTATAAAATTCGGACAAACCATATCGCAGCCGTTTACTGTAGCATTTCAAAGTCAATTATTGCAAATACAAAAAGGAGATAAAGTGTTGGAAATTGGCACAGGCTCAGGCTACCAAGCTGCCATATTGAGCGCAATGGGCGCAAAAGTCTATACCATAGAGCGACAAGAAGGACTTTTTAGAGATACCCGAAAATTACTCGAAGAGATTGATCATAAAATATTTACATTTTTTGGAGATGGTTTCAACGGGATTCCGCAATACGCGCCTTATGACAAAATTATTGTTACCTGTGGCGCACCTAATGTTCCGTTATCATTAACCAATCAATTAAAAATAAACGGATTCATGGTAATACCGGTAGGCGATGGCACTCAGAAAATGATTCGCATCACAAAAACAGGAGAAAATACTTTAACCAAAGAAGAGTTCGGGGATTTTGTTTTTGTACCTATGTTAACAAATACAGAGACACTTAGCTAAGTAAATCCTCTTCAAAAATTTCGTAATATTTTCGTAACTAAAAAAAAACATAGCCGTAATAAAAAGATTATTTATTTGCCGCCGAATAAATTTTAATATTGTTATGGATAATTTGTATTTAATTATTGTTGTAATTTTGGCAATGCTCGCGGTATCCGATTTGGTGGTAGGCGTTGCAAACGATGCTGTTAATTTTCTTAATTCTGCCATAGGTTCAAGAGTGGCTTCCCGGTGGGTCATTTTGTCGGTCGCATCGCTCGGTATTTTTATTGGTACTTTTTTTGGCACCGGCATGATGGAAATTGCCCGAACAGGCGTGATACATCCCAATATGTTTCATTTTCACGACATTATGATTCTGTTTCTGGCGGTGATGGTTGCGGATATCATCGTTTTGGATATGTATAATGCCTTAGGACTTCCTACATCAACCACTGTATCTTTGATATTTGAACTTTTGGGTGCTGCGGTAGTAGTAAGTTTGTTTGTTATTTATAAAGATCCGAATGCCACTTCATTAAGTCTTTCAGACTATATTAATTCGGCCAAAGCGCTGGGTATTATTTCGGCAATTTTAAGTTCCGTAATCATCTCTTTGGTGTGCGGATCCGTAATAATGTATCTATCTCGCTTGTTGTTCACTTTTCATTATGGAAAATACTTTAGATATGTAGGCGCCATTTGGTGTGGGTTGGCATTTATGGCGACTGTCCACTTTGCAATATTTAAAGGATTAAAAAGCACCTCTTTGGTTTCAAAAGAAACATTGGTATATTTACAAGCCAATACTGTGTACATACTTCTTATTGTTTTTGCTTGCAGCAGCGCACTTTACGCCATTATGCAACATCTCTTCAAAATCAATATTTTAAAAGTTACAATATTGATTGGTACTGCCTCATTAGCATTGGCATTTGCAGGCAATGACTTGGTGAATTTTATCGGAGTTCCTATGGCGGGCTATCATTCTTACGAAATTGCGACTGCCGCACACGCCACCGGAGTTGACATCAGTACACTTACCATGGAAGGATTGCGTGAGCCTGTGAAAGCCGATTGGCGTATTCTTGTTGCAGCAGGCGTGGTGATGGTGTTGGCATTGTGGTTTTCTAAAAAAGCACGAAAAGTTACCGCCACAGAAGTAAATCTATCAAGTCAAAATAGTGGTGTTGAGCAATTCGGTTCTATGCAATTGTCAAGATCAATTGTAAGAGGTTCTATCAGTTTCAGCAAAGCAATTGATAGAATGACGCCAAAAGCGGTGCTCAATTTTATTGACAGCAGGTTTAAGCCGCTGGCTCCCTCTGAGGACGAAAAAGCTTCATTTGACTTTATTCGCGCTTCGGTGAATTTAACTATTGCTACTTTGTTAATTTCACTGGCAACATCGTTGAAGCTTCCATTGTCAACAACTTACGTAACATTTATGGTAGCTATGGGAACTTCGTTGGCAGATAGAGCTTGGGGAAGAGAGAGCGCAGTGTACAGAATTACAGGCGTAATCACCGTTATTGCCAGCTGGTTTCTTACGGCAGTGATTACATTTACAACCGCCGGACTTATTGCACTTGCATTAATGTTTGCTACAAAAGGTGGCAACCAAACGCTTGCAATTACCGTAGTTATTGGATTTGGTGCATTAGCCATTCTCCGTTTATTAACGAGCAAAGAATTTAGCAGCAAAACAAAAGAAGTTGAAGAAGATATTGAAGAGCTTACCGGAGAGAAAGCGGTGTACGATTACGGAAATAAAGGTATTAAAAAATCAATTACCCAAACGAACGACATATATACCCGTACTTTAGATGCATTATTTACCGAAAACCGCCGCGACTTGAAACAAATTCGCGATGAAGCAGAAAAAATCTATAGAAAAGCAAAAAACAAGCGGAAATATGAAGTGCTTCCCAATTTGGAACGCATGGGAGGCGATAATCCTAATTTAACTTTCTATTATATCCAAGTGGTTGATTATAACTACGAAGTGTCAAAGTCGTTGTTGCACATCACCCGCGACAGTTTTGAATATATTGACAATAACCACGAAGGTTTTTCTCAAGACCAAATAAAAGATTTAAGATTTATTTTAGATACTGTAAATGATATCTATACAGAATTTTTGATGATGTTAGACACCAAAGATTATTCACATTTTGACGAATTAATGAAAAAACGGGAAATTCTAAACGATGTATATTTTACTTCTACAGAGCATCAAGTAAGGCGTGCCAAAGCAAATGCAAGCGGAACACGAAATACGATACTGTTTTTGAATATCATTAACGAAACACGTACCTTGATTCTTCAATCTCGCAATTTAATGAAATCGCAACGAAAATTAGCGATGACGAACGAGACGTAAAGACGCAATGCATTGCGTTTCTGCAATATTACAACGACAACTTGTTTTGTAACAATTTTGTAACACCAAAACGGAATCTCGTATTGTAAACAATATATTTTTGTCGCCACAAAAAGTAAGATTTTATGGATAATTTGTACTTGATTATTGTCGTAATTTTAGTGGTACTCGCAGTATCCGATTTAGTAGTAGGCGTTGCTAATGACGCCGCTAACTTTCTAAACTCTGCCGTAGGTTCCAGGGTAGCTTCCCGATGGGTGATCCTGTCGGTAGCTTCTATCGGGATTTTTATTGGTACTTTTTTTGGCAGTGGTATGATGGAAATCGCCAAAAGTGGTGTTTTTCACCCTAATATGTTCCATTTTCACGATGTGATGATCTTATTCTTGGCAGTTTTAATTGCAGATATTATCATATTAGACGTTTACAATTCTTTGGGTTTACCTACCTCAACCACCGTATCTTTGGTGTTTGAGCTTTTGGGTGCTGCCGTGGTTGTGGGTTTGTATGTTATCGCAAAAGATCCAAACGCCATGTCTTCAAGCCTTTCCGATTATATTAATTCATCAAGGGCACTCACAATACTCTCGGCAATTTTCAGCTCGGTAGTCATTGCGTTGGTCTGCGGCTCTATTGTAATGTATATCACACGCTTAATATTTACTTTTAATTACGAAAGAAACTTAAAATTTGTAGGCGCAATTTGGTGCGGATTGGCGTTTACGGCAATCACTTACTTTGCTATTTTTAAAGGATTAAAAAGCACTACTTTGGTTTCTAATGAAACTTTAGATGCTTTAAAAAGTCAAACCACACAAATTTTATTCATTATTTTTGCTTGCAGTTCAGCGCTTTATGCCATAATGCAACATTTATTCAAAATTGATATTTTGAAAATCACCATATTAATTGGTACGGCATCCATTGCTTTGGCATTTGCCGGCAACGACTTGGTTAATTTTATCGGAGTGCCTATGGCGGGATACCAATCTTACGAAATTGCCAGCGCCGCACTTGCCAATGGAATTGATGTAGGCACGCTTACTATGGAAGAACTAAAAGCACCTGTTAAAGCCGATTGGCGAATTCTTTCCGTTGCCGGAGCCATTATGGTTTTAACGATATGGTTCTCGAAAAAAGCAAGAAAAGTGATTGATACCGGTGTGAATCTTTCTCGTCAAGTAGCCGGAGTTGAGCAATTTGGTTCTATACAACTATCAAGATCAATTGTGAGAGGCACTGTAAATTTCAGCAAATCAATAGATAGAAGATTGCCAAAAAGAGTGGCTAAATTTATTGACAGCCGTTTTAAACCATTAGCTCCCACAAATGAAGAAAAACCTTCTTTCGATTTTATTCGAGCTTCCGTTAATTTAACCGTTGCCACTTTATTAATTTCATTGGCGACCTCTTTAAAATTGCCATTGTCAACAACTTATGTGACATTTATGATTGCCATGGGAACCTCTTTGGCAGACAGAGCGTGGGGAAGAGAAAGTGCAGTGTACAGAATTACAGGCGTAATTACTGTTATTGCAGGCTGGTTTCTTACGGCATTGATAGCATTTACAGCAGCAGGCATTGTGGCATGTATATTAATGTTTGCCACAGGCTATAGCCATACATTAGGAATTATTGTTGTTATTGGATTTGGCATATTGGCAATGTTCCGTGTAATGACCAGCAAGGAATTTCGCAGTAAAACAGAAGAAGTAGTAGAAGATATTGAAGAACTTACCGGCGAAAAAGCGGTGTATGATTATGGAAATAAAGGCATCAAAAAATCTATTACACAAACGAGCGAGATTTACACACGAACTTTAGACGCATTATTTACTGAAAATCACCGTGAATTAAAAAATATTCGCGAAGAAGCAGAAAAGATCTACAGAAAAGCAAAAAACAAGCGCAAATATGAAGTACTTCCTAATTTAGAACGCTTAGGCGGCGATCACCCCGATTTAACCTTCTATTACATTCAGGTAGTTGATTATAATTATGAAGTAGCAAAATCATTGCTCCATATTACCCGCGAAAGTTATGAGTATATTGATAACAATCACGAAGGATTTACACAAGAACAAATTGAAGATTTGCAATTGATTTTAGACACAGTAAATGCTATTTATACAGAGTTTTTAACGATGTTGGATACAAAAGATTATTCAAATTTTGATGCTTTAATGAAAAAGCGGGAAATTCTAAACGATGTCTATTACAGTTCCACAAAACATCAAATAAAACGCGCCAAAGCTAACGAAAGCGGCACGCGCAATACGATGCTGTTTTTGCATATCATTACCGAAACTCGCACACTGATTCTTCAATCGCGTAATTTAATGAAATCGCAGCGGAAGTTGGCGATGACGAATGAGGGGTAAAGAGCAAACGAGCATAAATGACAAAAAAACCAAACCCTTATCTTTTCAGGCCCCCTGAGTAGCAAACAAAATGTCCCCACAAATCATTTCCCTGATTCCCTGATTCCCTGATTCATAGTCAAATCAGGGAATCAGGAAAAAAATTTGGACGGAATCACATAGACTACTCAGCGAACTTTGAAAAATAAGATTTCTGTTACCATTCAAATACTACTTCTTTTCCGAAACTAATTTTTTTTTTGCCCGTTGGCTGAAGTCAACGGCAATGAATTGTTACACAAAATTCGTTTGATTACACCCCAAAAATCCGCCAAGTAATCGAATAGCAAAAAACGAACTAGTGTTCTGCAACACAACGGACTGAAAAGCCGACAACGTGGTAGTTGCTGTACATGTAAAAGCCATTGCTGTTGAAGGCCAAAATGAAAGCGAAAGCATTGGCACCACTAATACTACTACTCCAGTAGAGCCCGCGCGTACCCACGTTACTGAGCGTGCCACTGGCATCGCGGTACCCAGCGGCGGGCAGGAAGAGAGTATTACTTCCATCAACAAAACGACGACCGGCAACAGGAGTATTTGCCCATACCCATACGCCATTGCCAAGGCTGGCAAGTTCGGTTTGTGTGGGCAGACGCCAACCGTCAGGACAAGGGTCGTTTGCCGTTTTTTTCGGAACAGTTTCACTGCCCGAATTCCAAAGCATACCGTTTTGAGGAGCGCGCCAATCATAAGGTTCGTCACTTTGTTTTATAAATTTGCCGTAAGCAGCGTGTGTGTTTACAATTTGTCCATGGGCATCAAAATTTTGAAAGCCACTTACTACGCCATTTTCGCTACTATTGTTGTTAGTTGGATAATTTGGGCTTGTGCGTTGCTCATGCCCATCGCCTGCACGCCCCCATTGAAAAAGTGCGCCGATATCTTCAGTTTTGAGTACAAATTTGCCATGGGAAGCTAAGTTGCGGGTTGCCCATTTTACTCCATTAATAATTACGCCCTCATCATTTTCTACATCAATTACTTCCACAGCACAAGTAGCCGTATAGTTGCCTTCTTGAGTAGTAGCGGTAATTGTAGCTACACTTTTGGTTTTTGCAGTAACTACGCCTTCTGTGGATACGTTGACTACTTTACAGGCTGCCATGGTTACTATTAACAGTAATGCAATGGCAAGAGGATGTAAAAAGTATTTTTTCATTAGAACTTTTGGTTAAAAGTTGGCTGCAAATATCTGTAATTTCTTTGGATTTTAAATTAAATAAAACTTAAAGGTTTAAGTTGCTATTTTTATTTTTTGTTCGAGATTCCTCGCTCGCTACACTCGCTCGGAATGACAATGTCGGCAGGAATAACAGAAGCGACGGCGGCAAAAGTCTGAAACTTGCACAGTTGTGTTGCGCCGCCGCCGCTTCTTCTCTCCTTTGAACGAATGGCTGTCATTCCGAGCGCAGCGAGGAATCTCGAACAAATGTCAAGAGCTAAAAAAATAGCACTGTGAAATAAAACTTAATCAAAAATAGCACTTCAAACTTTTTCTTCACACTTTCTCATTCTTTTTGTACATTTCTTCAAAATACACACACTTTTTCCCTCATTTTGCATCTTTCAATCATCTGATATTCAAATAAATAAAAATATTTTTTCGATGTTTGGTATATGAAATAATTTATTTTTGCGGCAATTATCTGAACCATGATTTTATTAAGATTTACAAGATTCGCAAGATTAAATTAATCTAAAAATCCTAGTAATCTTGTAAGTCTTGCTAAAATCCCAGTTCAAGATCATTAACTATTAATCACTAACCACTAAAACCATGCTCATAAAAACCTACAGTTGCGCCCTAATGGGTGTCGCCGCCATCCCCATCAGTATTGAAGTCAGTATTGAACTCGGAGTCAACTTCCTGTTAGTTGGCTTGCCCGATAGCGCCGTGAAAGAAAGCCAGCAACGCATTGATACGGCGTTACATTGCCACGGCTTCAAAATACCTAATAAAAGAATTGTAATCAACATGGCGCCTGCTGATATTCGGAAAGAAGGCTCGGCTTACGATTTAACGCTTGCCGTTGGCATTCTCCTTGCTTCGGAGCAAATACAAGGCACTGAAAAAGTGGAAGATTACTACATTATGGGCGAACTATCACTTGACGGGACGCTACAACCGATCCGCGGCGCGCTGCCCGTTGCCATAGAAGCGCGCAAACGAGGCAAAAGAGGGATCATCTTACCCATTCAAAATGCCCGCGAAGCTGCCATCGTCGGCGATATTGAAGTACTTGGCGTTGAAAATATTAAACAAGTAATTGATTTTTTTAATAAAGATGTTCCGATTGAACCTGTTAAAATAAATATACACAACGAGTTTCAACGTAGTTTAAATGAATATGAATTTGATTTTTCAGATGTTAAAGGGCAGGAAAACATTAAACGTGCGTTGGAAATTGCGGCTGCCGGCGGTCACAACGTCATCCTCATCGGATCGCCCGGCTCGGGAAAAACGATGTTGGCAAAACGACTGCCTTCCATTTTACCTCCGTTAACCTTAAACGAAGCATTGGAAACTACTAAAATTCATTCCGTTGCCGGAAAAATGAGCCGGTATGCTTCGTTGGTTTCGGTGCGCCCGTTTCGTTCTCCACATCACACCATCTCTGATGTGGCATTGGTGGGCGGCGGACAACATCCGCAACCCGGAGAAATTTCATTAGCGCACAACGGCGTTCTTTTCTTAGACGAACTTCCCGAATTTAAAAGAACTGTGCTGGAAGTAATGCGCCAACCATTGGAAGACAGGTACGTTACCATTTCGCGTTCAAAATATACCGTTGAGTTTCCCGCTTCTTTCATGTTTGTAGCCGCCATGAATCCTTGTCCTTGCGGAAACTACAATAATCCTAAAACGCCTTGTACTTGCGGGCAAGGCATTGTGCAACGCTACTTAAATAAAGTGTCCGGTCCTTTAATGGATAGAATTGATATTCATGTAGAAGTGGTGCCGGTATCGCATGAAGAATTGGCTTCTACCAAACCGGTGGAGGCAAGCGCAAAAATTCGCGAACGTGTAATAACGGCACGTACATTGCAACGCAAGCGTTTTGAACATATTCAAAATGTGTTCTGTAATGCGCAAATGAGTAGCAAAATGGTGCGTGCTTACTGCGCCATTTCTAAAGAAGGCGAGGAACGTTTAAAATTAGCTATGGAAAAATTAGGACTTTCTGCACGTGCTTACGATCGCATCTTAAAAGTAGCGAGGACGATAGCAGATTTGGATAATTCGATGAATATTGAGATTGAGCATTTGTCGGAGGCGATTAATTTTAGGAGTTTGGATAGGGATAATTGGGGGCGATAGGTTGAATCATGATTTTGAACCATGAACCATGATTTTAATAAGATTATCAAGAGCTACAAGATAGAAATATGATAAAAAGAGAACAAGATGCAATAACTCACAAAATAATTGGCTGTGCAATGGAAGTTCATAGTACTTTGGGAAATGGATTTCAGGAAGTGGTTTATCAACGGGCATTGTCTATAGAAATGAGGTTACAAACTATTGAACATCAACGCGAATTTGGAATGCCTTTATTTTACAAAGGTATTGATGTGGGGCAAAGGCGAGTTGATTTTTTAGTGGCAAATGAAATATCTGTTGAAATAAAAGCAATTGTAAATTTAGAAGATGTGCATTTGGCTCAAGCTATTAATTACTTGGAAGCATATAATTTGCAAACAGGATTATTAATAAATTTTGGGGCTAAAAGTTTGCAGTTTAAAAGATTGTTTAATAAAAAGTTTAAGTATGAACCATGATTTTATTAATCTGAACTATGATTTTATTAAGATTGATAGGAGTTATAGGATTATACTTAATTTATTTGGGTAAAATTAATTTTGGAAATCTTGAAAATCTTAATAAAATCATGGTTCAGACTTTTTGCTATTTTTGCCGTTAAACTAACTCATATCAATTTATGAAAAAAGCAACACTTATCCTATTGGTAATCACCGCCTTTCTATTTTTTAATTGCTCAAACAACAAAACAACTACTGACGAACCAGCAAACGTTTATTTCACCTCTGACATCTCCCCTGAAGGAGTAATGAGACTTTTTGAATACATAAAAGACAATGTACAAGGCGATAATATCGGAATTAAAGTACATTTTGGAGAAGACGGCAACACCTATTTTGTGCCTGCCACTATGATTGAGCCGCTTTGTGCAGCGTTGAATGCTACGTTAGTAGAAACCAATGTGGCATACAAAGGACGCCGCGACAACACGGAAACCCATATTCAATTAGCAAGAGATCACGGCTTTACATTTGCGCCTATCGATATCTTATGCGATGGTGGCACATTGGAAGTTCCTGTGGTGGGCGGAAGACACTTTCAAACCGCTTTACTTGGAAAAAATCTTGAAAACTATTCTACGATAGTTTATTTCACTCATTTTAAAGGTCATGGCGGCTCCGGTTTTGGAGGTTGTATTAAAAACGCTTCCATGGGAATGGCAACGCCACTTGGCAAACGCCTCATGCATAAAAACGATTTCCCACAAACCAAACCGAAAAATTGTAATGATTGCGGACTTTGCGTGAGAGATTGTCCCGAGGATGCCATTACATTAGAGCCACTTGAAATTAATTTAAATAAATGTAGCGGCTGCGGCATGTGTATTACCGCTTGCCCGAGAAGAGCCATTGTGCGCCCGGCAGATGATGAAAAAACGAGAATTTTTCTCGAAAAATTAGTGGAATATGCAAAACCGGCTGTAGAGCTTGTTAATTCCGTGTATTTCAACATCATCATGACCGTTTCGCCAAGCTGCGACTGCGCTTCCAACCCAAGAGAACCTTTCATCAGCGACATCGGTATTTTGGCATCTACCGATATTGTGGCGATTGAAGCGGCTGCCCACGATTTAGTGGACAAAGCGCACCAATGCGACGACGCGTTCATGAGCGTTAATTCAGTAAGTGGAAAACATCAAATCGACTATGCCGAACAATTGGGCATGGGGACTAAAAGATACAAATTGATTGATATTGACAAAAAATAATGTCGAAAGGAAAAGCAGGGACCAACATTTCTATCAAAAATCGTAAAGCGGAATTTGAGTATTTTTTGCTTACCAAATACACCGCCGGATTGGTGCTTACCGGCACTGAAATCAAATCTATACGCGCCGGAAAAGCCAATGTTCAAGACGCATATTGTTCTTTTGTAAACAGTGAATTGTGGGTACACAACATGCACATTAGCGAATATGCCAATGGCAGTTACAACAACCACGAAACCAAGCGCGATAGAAAATTATTGCTTAACAAACGCGAACTTAAAAAATTGCTTGTTAAACTGAATGAACGTGGATTAACTATCATCCCTACACTGTTATATATCAATGAAAACGGCTATGCCAAATTAGACGTTGCATTAGCGCGTGGAAAGAAAAAGTACGACAAACGCGAAAGCATTAAAGAAAAAGACAACAGATTGCATTATGAACATTGATTTCATCTCACTCTATCTTCCTGAAATATTAATTGTTGTTTTCGGAATTGTAGTTTTGTGCCAAATTTTGTATTATGTAGTGATATTTTCCAGATTCTCATTTCGTAAACAAAAAACAATCGTATCGCAAAATGTACCGGTTTCTATTGTGTTAACAGCTAAAAACGACGCACACTTGCTCATCAAAACACTACCGGAACTGTTAACGCAAGTTTATCCGCAATTTGAAGTAGTGGTTGTAAACGATAATTCCAACGACGAAACGCCGCAGTTGGTGACAGATTTTCAAAATCGTTTCCCCAATTTAAAATTGGTGCACTTAGAATCTTCTGTTACCAATATCAAAGGCAAAAAGTTTCCACTTTCGCTGGGCATCAAAGCAGCTACTTATGAGCATGTTTTATTAACCGATGTCGATTGTTTGCCTGCCTCAAATCAATGGATAAAATTAATGGCAAGACATTTTAATGATACTACAAAAATTGTTTTGGGATACAGCAATATACGTAAAAAATTAGGATTCTTTAATGCATTAATTCGTTTCGATAAATTGCATCAAGCCATTCAGTATTTTTCCTATTGTTTGGCAAAAAATCCTTTTATGGGCGTGGGGCAAAATTTAGCCTACACCAAAACTATTTTCTTTAATAACAAAGGTTTTGCCTCTCAAAACCATTTGCAATTTGGCGATGATGACTTGTTTATCAACCAAGTAGCAAACGCCCGTAATTGTGCCATTGAATATGAAAAAGAGGCGCACACCATTTCGCGCTCCGGTTCTAATTTCCACAATTGGTTTTTACTTAGGACATTTCGCAGAAAAACCCGCAAGTTATACCCCAAACCTGACCGTTTCTTACTGAATTTCTACCATTTCCTCATGACATTTTCCTACATTGCACTTGGGTTTGTCATTTATGTTACCTTGAATAACCTCCTTTATTTGCTCATTGCATTGAGCATATTAATAATTAAGTATATCACTCAATATGTGTGTTTTGGATTTGCTGCAACTAAACTCAATGAAAAGAGATTGATTCCTTATATTTTGGTTTTTGATATTGTTTTTTCGGTGTTGAATCCTGTTGTATATGTAGTTTCTAAGTTTAAGAAGTAAGTCTTTCGGAAAAAAATATTATTTCGCAAAAAAATTAACCATGCTAAAGTTTATCAATAGAAAGATTGCTTTTCAATGGATGTTGTTATTAGGCTTACTTACACTTTCTGTGTATGTTGTTATTACACAAGCTCAATTATCAAACGAACAAGGCACTGTTTTTTTATATAAAAATTTTGCTCATTTTTTTTCACAATACGAGTTTTTTGGAAAAGGAATCATCATAGCTGTTTTATTACTCCAAGTTGTATTGTTGCAATATTATTTTACGAAGAATGAATTTACAGCTAAAAACTCTTTACTTCCGGCTTGTTTTTATCTTTCTATATTATTGTTAACAAAATCATTAATCACAATATCACCTTCGTTTTTCACTTTGCTTTTTCTCTTAATCACTATCTCTATAAACTATGCTACTTCATCGGCAAAGCTAAAGATCAACGCGTTTTGGATAGGGATTTTAATTGCACTGGGTACATGTTTTGATCTAAGTAGCTTCATCTTGCTCATTTTAGTGATGGCAACACTCATTATTAATCAGTTTTTCAAAATAAAAGAGATAGGCATTTTATTATTTGGAGTTGCATTGGTATATTTTTACTTTTTTTCATACTTTTTTTTCACTAACAGCTACTGTGACTGGATATTAGAATTTCAACAAATTAAAATTTTAGGCATATTGGATGGGGAGATCTTAACCCGTACCTCTATACTAATCTCTCTAATCGTTTTGGGCGTCATATATATGTATTTCATTATTAGAACTAGATTAATAAACGAGTCTAAAGTAGTAACACAACGCAAAAAAGTGGTTACTTTCAATACGTGTGCTATTTTAATGCTTGCCTGTTTGTTTATTTCAAATTCTGCCTATCCCTACATTTTAGGGTACCTTTCTGTGCCAATATCCATCTATTTAGCAATATTAGCACAAGAAAAAAATCCGCTTTTTATCAATGAGATAATTACAATTCTTACATTATTTCTTTTATGGCTTTAAAATCTCAGTTTTCGGAATATGCTTTGATAGAAGCCGGTTGTGATGAAGCCGGAAGAGGTTGTTTAGCCGGTCCGCTTTTTGCTGCTGCCGTAATTTTTCCTTTCAATTATGTTAATGAGCAACTGAACGACTCAAAGCAACTCAATAAAGCACAAAGAGAAACACTTCGGAAAATCATTATGAAAGATGCCGTCGCTTATTCGATAGCTTCTGTTTCCGAAGCGGTTATTGATGAAATTAACATCTTAAACGCTTCATTCAGAGGAATGAATCTGGCTGTAAAAGGATTAAAAGTACAACCGGAGCTTTTGTTAATTGACGGAAACCGTTTTAAGAATGAAACAGCAATTCCATATCAGTGCATTATAAAAGGCGATGCGAAATATTTGGCTATTGCAGCAGCCTCTATACTTGCCAAAACTTTTCGTGATGATTTCATGGAAGATTTAGATGCCGAATTTTCTATGTATGGTTGGAAGCAAAACAAGGGTTACCCTACAAAAGCGCATCAGGAAGCATTATTAAAATTTGGCAAAACACCGTATCATCGAAAATCGTTTCAAATGAAATCACAATTAAAAATAGAATTTTAAATAGTAGTGGGCTAAATAAACAAATTCACATTCGCTCCTTCTGCACGCTCCATATAAGTAGCCACACCACCTACAGTCACTTCATCCAAAAGTTCTTCGCGCTTCACGCCCATCACGTCCATAGACATTTGGCAGGAGATAAATTCAACACCTTGCTCCAAAGCTTGTTGCCGGAGTTCTTCCAATGAGTAAATGTTTTTTTGTTTCATCGTATATCGCATCATTTTATCGCCGATGCCGAATATGCTCATTTTGGATAGATGTAATTTAAGCGAGTTTGACGGCAACATCATTCCGAACACTTTTCCGAAAATATCCTTTTTTACTTTGGGTTTTGCTACTTTCTTAATCACATTTAATCCCCAAAAAGTGAAGAACATAGATACTTTTTGCCCGGTGGCGGCAGCACCGTTTGCTAGTACAAAAGCTGCCAACGCTTTATCCAAATCATCACTGAACACGATAAATGTTTTTGCCTTGCCGTCGTGCGAGGTTATGACTTTGGGATCTTTCGGAGCGCTTTTTTCAACAACGGCAGTATATTTTCCTTTTTCTTCGGTATTTGAAATCAGCAAGTTGCCGGTGGTATTGCACCATGCCTCAACATCGCTATGAAAACCGGGGTCAGTGGCAGTCATTTCCACTCGCTCGCCCTCTCCGATAGTATCTATTGTTTGTTTCATCTTAATAATAGGGCCCGGACATGGCAAGCCGCTGGCGTCAACTTTTATGGTAGTAGTTTGTGTTTCCATATGTTGGGAGTTAGCATTGGTTTTATTTTCGGTTGAAGTCGTTATTTCTTTATTTACAATAGGTTCGGTAGCGGTTTCATAGGTTTTATATCCTCCTGAAAGATTTTTAACATTTTTAAATCCATTACCGGTAAGTATTTTAAGCGCATGATAAGCTCTTTGACCGGAAGCGCAAAAAACATAAATTCCCTTGGTTTTATCTTCCGGCAACTCATCTATGCGAAGACGAAGTTCATTAAGCGGGATATTTACGGCACCCGGCACTGTCCCCAGGCTATTTTCTTCTGCAGTACGTACATCAAGCAGCAGTATGTTATTGCGATCTGCTTTCTGTATTTGGCGCCATGTAACCACCGGCATCGCACCGCAAACAATGTTGCTTGCCACATAGCCTGCAACGGTAATGGGGTCTCTTACCGAGGAGAAAGGCGGTGCATAAGCGTGTTCAACCTTCGTCAAGTCGTAAACCGTACCGCCGTTTTTAATCAACAGTGCAATTTGGTCAATCCGTTTGTCTACACCGTCATAACCAACCGCTTGTCCGCCATAGAGTTTTCCGGTTTTAGGATCAAACGTTATTTTAATGATAAGAGATAAAGCATCAGGGTAATAACCTGCATGTGATGATGTAAAAATAGTTGAACTGGTATATTCCATATTCATCTGTTGTAATCGTTTGGCTGTTAAACCTGTAAAAGCCGCCGCCATATCAAATATCTTGACGATAGCCGTGCCGATGGCTCCTTCATATTCTATATTATTGCCAAACACCATATTATCAGCCACTATACGTCCTTGTCGATTAGCGGGATTTGCTAAATAATTGAGCCATGGCTTGCCGGTTAACGGATGGGGGAACTCAATAGCGTCGCCCACTGCATACACATCTTTTGCGGAGGTTTGCAAGTATTCATCCACCCAAATTCCGCCTGCTTCGCCAATTTTCAATCCGGCGGCTTTTGCTAATGTGGTTTCCGGACGAACACCGACAGATACTATAACCACGTCTGTTACAATAACATTGCCGCTTTTAAGAAATACTTTGATTTTTTCGCCATCTTTTTCAAACCGTTCCACAGTTTGCTCTAAATATAATTGCACGCCCTTTTCCAAAAGATATTTATGTACATGTGCAGCCATTGAAAAGTCCAGCGGACCTGTTAGCTGATTATTTATTTCAACAATTGAAATTTTGGCTCCTGCATAATGTAGATTTTCAGCCATTTCCATACCAATAAACCCTGCACCTACGATCACAGCATTTTCAATTTTATGTGACGTGATATACGTTTTGATGTGATCTGTATCCTCTACATTTCTCAGTGTAAAAATTCCTTCAGTATCAATTCCTTCCAAAGGAGGTTTAACAGGAAATGCACCGGGAGCTAACAATAATTTATCATAGTTTTCGGTATAAACAGAGCCGTCCGCACGGCGAATATCTACACTTTTAGTTTCCGTATTAATAGCGATAGCCTCATTTTCAACTCTTACATCGGCATTAAATTTATCGCCGAAAGAGGTCGGATCATACACAAACAACTCGTCGCGGTCAGTAATTGTTCCACCAATATAATACGGAAGTCCGCAATTGGCATAAGAAATATACTTGCCTTTTTCGAGCATAACAATTTCGGCAAATTCATCCGATCTACGGATACGGGCTGCGGCAGTGGCGCCACCGGCAACACCGCCAATGATAAGGTGTTTCATGACTTACTTTTTTAAATTTGTAGGGTAACGATGTGGAATTCAGGTGCGAATTAATAAAAAAAACGTTAGACTAATTAAATTCAAAAAAAAGGCTCCCTTTTAGGAGCCTTCATATACAGAGAAAAAGTTATACTTTATGGTTTACACAACCATAAAAATATAAATATTAGATAACACCTTGGTCAATCATTGCATCGGCAACCTTGATGAAGCCGGCAATGTTAGCACCTTTTACGTAGTTAATGTAACCGTCTTTTTCAGTTCCATATTTCACGCAATTTGCATGGATGTTGCTCATAATAGCTTTCAATTTTTCATCTACTTCTTCGCGCGTCCAAGCTAACTTCATGGAGTTTTGTGTCATTTCCAAGCCGGAAGTAGCTACACCGCCGGCATTGGCAGCTTTACCCGGTGCAAAAGAAATTTTCTTGGTTTGTAGCACATGCATCGCCTCAGCAGTACAGCCCATGTTAGATGCTTCAACCACATATTGGCAACCATTGGCAGCTAATGTTTCCGCATCTTCTTTATTCAACTCGTTTTGGATAGCACAAGGAATGGCAACGTCAACTTTCGCTTCCCAAGGCTTTTTGCCTGCAAAGAATTTAGCGTTAGGATATTTCGTTGCATAAGGAGCTACTACGTTGTTACGTGTACCCAACAACTCGGTCATATAAACGATTTTTTCTCCCGAAATTCCTTCTTCATCAAGAATATACCCATCAGGACCGGAGATACAAACTACTTTCGCGCCAAGTTCTTGACATTTTAAAGCAGCACCCCAAGCTACGTTTCCGAAACCTGATACCGCAACTCTTTTACCTACAATAGTGTCACCTTTAGCAGCTAACATTCCTTGTAAGAAATAGATAGCACCAAATCCTGTAGCTTCAGGACGGATGAGCGAACCACCCAAGTTTAAAGTTTTTCCGGTAAGAACACCTACGTGCTCACCTCTAATTCTCTTGTATTGTCCAAACATCCAAGCTACTTCACGTCCGCCCACACCAATGTCGCCGGCAGGAACGTCTGTTTCAGGTCCGAGATATTTTTGAAGTTCGGTCATAAACGCTTGGCAGAAACGCATCATTTCGCCTTCCGATTTTCCGGTTGGATCGAAATCAGAGCCACCTTTACCACCACCCATAGGAAGTGTAGTGAGTGAGTTTTTGAAAGTTTGTTCAAATGCCAAGAATTTCATTGAATCCTGATTCACGCTTTTGTGGAAGCGACAACCACCTTTATAAGGTCCAATTGCCATGTTGTGTTGCACGCGGTAAGCGCGGTTTACGTGAATTTTTCCGCTATCATCCACCCAAGTAACCTTGAATTGGATTATTCTTTCGGGTTCCAAAATTCTTTCTACGATAGAGTATTTATCGTACTTTGGGTTTTCGTTTACGAAATCAACAATCGTTTCGAGTACTTCTTTTGCAGCCTGAATGTACAAAGGTTGAGCGGGGTTCTTCTCCTCTAACTCAGCAATTAATTTGTTAAGATCCATAAATTTGATTTTTTTAAGGTTATATTAATGGGTTAAAAAATGTTTGGCAAAAGTATTGTTTTTATCGTTAGTAACGACTATTAAACGTTTATATTTTGCATACCAAAGGAAGTGGTTATTTAAGGCTGATTTAACATTATGTTACATCTATTAGTACATTTTTAAATGTAGGATTTTGGGGATACTTACAGCCGCCGAACAGCAGCATTGCAACCTTAGACGAACAGAGAGGTTATCGGCGGCGTATCCAAATACGCCATCCCCATCGTGCAGCTATGTTTGCTCTTGATTCAATGTAATCGCAGATAAAATCTGCTAATTCATCAGCAAAATTAAGAGGTAAATGCGTAAAACCATTAAATGTTTTTATTTGATCATTATATTTGATTTCTAAAATTGAATAAGAGGTTTTTTCATCAATCATTCTGTCTTCATTCTGAAAACAACCAATATCACAACTTGACAATATTTGCATCAATCTTTTATATTCTACTTTGGATAGGGGTGTCGTGTATGTGTTGATTTCATTAGAAATTTCATTTTGAACAACTACCTGCGAGTTTTTCGCCGAATCAATATAAAGAATCACTTTTAAGCTAACTTTAGGGCTAACGAAATTATTATGATGGAACAAGGCTTCATAATAAAGTTCCACAAAATTATAAGTGAGCATACTATTCACAAAAACATATTGGTTATGTTCATTCGTTTCGCCCAATACGAAAATATCTTCTCCTTCGGGAGCTAATATTAGGGTATCCTTTGTTGCGTGCACAATATTATACTTCTGCTTAAACTTCGCGCCATGCTGTGTTTGTGAAAGAATAATATGATTATTTTTTGCATATTTAACCACTTTAAATTGTTGAAAATTCATTCCTTTTTGCAGAGAAGCGGTTTTATTTGAGATATTCAGATGCTCATTATTTTCTCCCACCCAGGTAATCTTACTTCTTGCAGATTTAAAATTAAGCGCTAAGCCGGATGTTTCTCTTAATACGTGAAAAATAATAGGCTGTACATAGGATAGTCGCACTGGTTTTCCATTGAGGTGTCCCGGAACCCAAATATCTAATTTTTTTATTACACGAATCGCTTCTGCATCCAACTTCGGGTCAACACCCTTTAGAATTTCAATTTCCCTGATCGTTCCATCTTCTTCTACTACAAATTGTAAAATTACTGTTCCTTCAATCCCTAAAGATGCAGCATCTTGAGGGTAAAACATGTTTTTCGATAGATCATCAAGAATTCCTTGTACGCCACCGGGGTACATTGGAAATTTGTCAGGCACAATTGTATCTATAAAAGCAATTCTATCTCTTAAAAGATACGTCAGATATTTGTCAGGTTCAATTGTATCTCGATAAATAATTCTGTCGGCTACCACTTCTTGATAGTTTCTTTTAGCAATTTGTTTGGGAGTCAATTTGCTCTGACTGAAAACACAAATTGTAATCACTAATAATCCAATTGTTAATAATATTTGCCTTATCATATTTTGTTATTGTTATTTACTTACCTGCCAAAAAAATCCCAAAACGTTACATCTTGATAGATAATTATATTTCCAAATATCAAAACAAGCGGCAAAAGAAATGATATTAACACGTATGTGGCAGCAAGTTTTCCATGATAGTTAGGATATTTATATTTTCGTATTAATTTTTTTAATCTTTTCTTTCGGAATATCAGTAAATAATTTATAACAAAACACGGTAATACAAATAAAACCAAAGTATTTAAAAAATCATTTGCTCCTTCTATGGGAACTACATTAGGGGAAACTATATTAAATTCATAAAAAGAAAAACCTAATATATGCCTTTCAAAAATTGCCATAAAAAGCATAAAGTTAGCCGTCATGGCTGCAGTCATTATTATCATACTCCATTCTTGCCAAGTATCTTTATTTTGTTTTTGTGATCTTAATCTTAAAATATTATCCACCCAAATTTTGTAATATATATTCATAGTTTACCACCTTTCTTCAAATGATTTAAAATAGTATTCAAGATCACCCCAATAGGGCTCTCCGGTTGCTCTATCAAGGGATAAGGGAGAAAATCTTAAATTATCCATTGATTGATATATCATCCACCACGATTCAGCAGTAGTAATTGCCATTCCGACAAATCCGGCTGCTCTTCCAATGAAAGGCATTACTCTTCCTCCAAGAGCATATTTTGACATAAATTTGGATAGTAAACCAGTAAAATTAGCACCTACACCGATTGCCGTAACAGGATTAACACGTCCTGTATTTTTGTATTGGCTATGTAGTTGCATCCCCTCTACAAAAATGTTTAAACCTGTCAATGTTGTACCAAAACCTTTTGCAAAAGGGGAAGCTCTAAGGCTTCCATCTACTGCCATATTATAGCCAAATTCTACATGTCCAAGAAAATTTGTAAAGTTTCCCTCGGTTACCCCACTAAAAGCTGCGGATCCTCCATATGTAGTACCAAACGTTCCGTTTGTTTGGCTCACTTCCAATTTAAATTCGCCAAAAATATTAGATCTAATAGGTAAGCCACCACCCAATACAGGCATTTGACTTCCAAAAGCAGCCTGCGAGGCAAGCTCAGCTTGCTGGGCTGGTGATGGAGTATATTGAGCATTAGAGCTATTATTATCCCATTGATACATACCGGTATTCTTAAAGTGAGTATTATGCATCCTTCGGGTTCTTCCGGGATTACTAAATGCACCATTACTGCCAGAGCCAATATTTTGCTGCGCCATACCGTTAAACATAAATGTATTAAATGCCCCGGCGAAGTTAATAGGAGCAGTAGTGCTACACGTAACAGTGTTTAACATTGTAGGCGAGACACCCCCGATCCCAAAAAGATACATTTGCCAGTGAGGTAAAGAAAACAACTGCCCGCTCGGATCAACATAGTGTAATGGATTGTTTCTGCAATAGGTATAACGATTAAAATCCTGCGTAAAACTACTATTCGCCACATACTTATCCGGCGAGAAGAATCTTGCGATTACAGGATCATACAACCGCCCATTCATGTTAATAATCTTTAATTCCGAATAATGTTCGTGGCCGGTAAACCCGCGGCTGGTAAGCGTAAAGTTCATGAAAGGTACCGTTCCTATTTGCAATGAATCAGGTTGGTATACTTCATCGATGCCAAAGCCGTTTCTATCGCGAACTATCCGTCGGAAATTACCCCAAGGGTCAAAATAGTTACGCTGCTTCACTTGCTTATTGACATTGGTAATGGCACAATAACTGCCCAAGTGGTCGGTGTGGATGTAGTACATGCTATCGGTGAAAGCGACAGTATAATCTGGAGAAAAGTCCGGCAAGTCATCGCCAATAGTATCGGTACTGTGGTGCCTATTAGCAATATACAATGCCACCACACCGTTATCGCCATAAATGTAATGATAGTTGCGAACGGTGCCGGTAGTGTAATCCATCTCTCGTTCGTAATATTTGTTAATATAAAAAAGAACATTCTCAGTAGCTGTCCCTTTTATTTTAGTCATCCTGTTGCGCTGCTGGTTTGCATCGTAAGAGAGTTCAAGTTTGTAGCTTCCCTCAATAATTTGGGTGGGTTGGTTAAAGTAATTGTATTCTACATTGCAATCACTGGCAGAGATAACCCCATGGTTTACCGGGACTATTTCGGTTACGGCATGTGGTTTGGTTTCATAGATATAGCTTCCTACATTAGAGTTACTTTCAATGTTACCGTTGTCGCTGTAGAATAACTCTTGCATTGTTCCCGGTTGTCCTATGGCGCCAGATTCAATCTTAGTAAGCCTGTCTAAATTATCGTATTCGTATGCTTCCCGGCGTTTTAATACGCTTTCGGAGCGTGAAATCATTAAACCTTTAGTATCATAAGCATAACGATAGTTTAGAATGGTGCTGTCCAACGTATATGCCTGTTCATTAATAACTTTTCCTCTTTCTATGTCGCCAATGGGAATAGTTGCTATCTTATTGCCGGTTTGAATGCGGGTGAGCAAACCGTGTACATCGTAGGTATAGTGGGTGGCTACGCCGTTGCCGTATTCACAACGGGTGGGGGCATGGTACATATTTCTTGCATTCACCTTATAGATGAGGCTGTTATCATCGCTACGCCGAATTTCGTTTAATTTTCCGGTAGGCGTATAGTTGTAAATTACGGCAAAAGAGCTTGGGTAGGTAAGCGTATCCAATTGCCCTGTTGCAGTATAAGCATAGGTGTGCGTGTAATGAGCGCCGCTAACTACTTTTGTGTGTTGGTATAAGCGACTTAAATTGTCGTAAGTAAAAGTTTCCGATCTCATATTGCCAATTTTTATTTGATGCAACTTTCCTCTTTCTTTATGGGTATCGGTAAAATTATCGTATTCGTACGTAAGCGTTCTGTGGATTGTGCCGGAGGTTATATATTGCTTTTGAGTTACCCGCCCTAATTTGTCGTATTCATATTTGGTAATGTTGTTATTTGCATCTTTCTGTTCTATCAATTCATTAAAGCCGTTGTACTTAGAAGTAATCTCTCCCGCATTGGGTTCTTTAATAGAAAGGCGGTTACCCCATAAATCGGACTCAATTGTAGTGGTGGCGCCATTAGCAACTATAGTGGTTTTATGCTTTTTATCTGCAGTAATATCATAGGTGTATGTAATGCTCCCTCCGTTGTCGGTAGCATGAATTACTCTTCCTAAGGCATCGTAAGTTTTAGATGAAAATGTATTACCGCGTAAGTTATTGGTAACGGTTACTTTTCTATTAACCTTATCATAAGCATAAGACAAATCGGTATAAGGCGCCTCTTCAGTAAGTTTTCTTCCATAATTATCGTAGGTATATTCATGCCAAAATTTTTCCTGTGCATTAGTAGGGTTGAAGGGATAAGAAATTCTTTTTACTTGCCCTTTGTTGTTATATTCGGTCTCAATGTAGTTGCCATCATCCAAACGGCACACTTCCCATCCCAAAATATCATAATAAACTTCTAAAATCGGCTTTCCCGTAGAAGTGGTTTTGGTGTAATAGCGGGCATTTGGCGGATAAGAAGTGGTGTGCCATTGTATTGAAATATTCGTTTGTGTGCCATCAGGATAGTTAATCCGCGTAAGGTTTCCAAAAGCATCGTAATTGTAAGTAGTGGTTAATCCGTTTGCATCTGTTTCCGATTGTTTATTCCCTGTTTTGAGGTCGTAACTCATGCTTGCCGAGTGTCCCACAGGGTTCGTAATTTGTGTTACAAAGCGTTGCATATTATCGTATCCGTATGTTTGTGTTCGAGGTTCGCAATTTGGCGTCGAAACTATTTTTTTCCGTAAACACCGGTAGGTTGGTAAGTTTCATAAGAAGTAGTAATGGAGCCGTGCATATTCCCTTTTCGCATCCAATGTAAACGCCTCTTAGAATCTTCGTTTGCAGTGTAATAACCGTAGTTGAGCGTATCAATTACTTCAATAATTTGATTGCTGCTATTCCTGTATTCTTGTTTGGTAAGGATGCTTTTAGGAACTGTTTTTCTCTGTTTGTCACCAAGTGTTATGGGTTCATAAGAATACGTTTTTGTTTCCTTATGCATCCAATTATTGGAATGTGGATCACCAACTCCATTATGAATTCGAGTAGAGTTTTCTGTTAAACGCCCTTGTGGACTAAAAAGATTTGCGACTACAGTAGTGCTATTGGAAAGAATGTTGTATTCTGTTGTTGCATTGGAATAGTGTGCTAAACGACCATTGGATAAATTTTGCCATTCAGTAGTATAATTCTTTTCGCTTATTCTTTCGCTGCCGTAAAAACTCATTTGCTTCACAGGTTTTAATATCTTTTTTGAATAATCAACTAGAAAACTGCAAGAATCTTTTATATTTGTTTGGCTATTTATGTAAGTAAACTTTTCGAATCCTAAAAATGTTCTTCTTGGCAAACTATATACCGCATTATGGTATCTATATTGTAATGTATTGAAATCACTGCCTATTCCATTCGATATTTTTAGAGCATCTACTGTAGTAAGAAAATATTTTTTTTCACGTTCGGGATAAGCAACGTTATAAAATGAGCTTTTTGCTAAATAGTATTTATGTTTGTAATTCAATTGAACTCTTTTCCCTAACCCATCTTTAATTTCTTTGACAAATTCGTAATCTTTATTTTTATGTAGGTAAACAACCATTGGTTCAGACAATTTTTTATTATCTTGAATTACAATATCTAAGATACCGTCATTGTTAAAATCGGCTATATTAGCGTTTAGTGAAAAGGAATAGGATTCGTCTAGATCTATTGTTTCTAGTTTATATTCATACTCATATTTGCCGTTAACGCAACCTTTAGAATAAAGAATCCTTAAGTCTGCATCTCCCCAGTACCCCTCTTCAAAGACTTGAATAATGTCGTCTTTACCATCGCCATTAATGTCAGCTATGATAACCCTGTATCGTGGAACTTCATGATATGGAGTTAGGTACACTGTTTCAAACTCTGGAATCTTTGTAAAATTGAAGTCAGAGCCCCCAAAACGAACTTGCCAAGCACCATTTTTATCAAAAGTTAAAATATCAGTGATGCCATCACCGTTAAAATCTCCTGTGTAAAAATTTGGAATAAAATTGGAAAAATTATGATTGGCACCAGAATGGACAAACTTTTTCTGTATTAGATCGTAGGAATAAATGTAGAAGTCTTTATTTCTATATTGTACTAAAATATCGCTTTTCCCATCTCCATTAAAATCTCCTACGCATAATGATGGAAAGCAATTATCAATACCACTACTGGATAACGTGAGACTATTTCCGTTTAATCCCGAATAACTATAAAATTGAATGTAAAATCTACATGGCTCTGGAAAATGGATAAGAGCAAGGCTTGTGAATAAAATATCTGTTGTACCGCTGCCATCAAAATCACCAAAAAATATCTGATGAAAATCTTCAATTTGCTTAGTAGCAACCTCTTTCACTCCATCTTTTATTGATAATATTCGAAATGGAGTGATCAAGCCACCTAGTTCTGCAATAATCAAATTATCGCAACCATCTCCGGTAATATCTGCACGATAGAATAAACACGCTTGTTCATAACCTAAGGTATCAAGCCTCCTGTGTGTGCCCTCAATTCCTGTAGGTGTAAAAACTCCTGTTTCAGATCCGGTATATAATTTCCAAATATTTTTTCTAGCTCCTTGGCCATAAATTACATAGTCTGTATAGCCATCTCCATTAAAATCTCCTGCAATAATGCACCCTTGGGGTAAACCGGACAAAGTAACTATTTTATCTTCGAGATTATTATTTTGTTCTCCCCACTCAATGGTAGTTGCATTAAGCTGGGTTCCATTTCCATCACTTAAAACAATCTCTTTCAAGTGTACGGTATGCTCGCCTGATGTATTTTCTTCATGTACGTAATTGAATTGATACTTGCGTACAGGAGTACTCCCATAACTTACTGTAATTGCTTTTAGCAATTTGGTTTGCGGAATATTAAAACCTCCAAGCGGACGACCAAGGTCTCCAACAAAATAAGTATTGGGATTTAAAGTATTATCAGTATAAGTAAACTCTACCTTAGCATAAGGTTGAAAGCCATTACCCGTATAATGAATCTTATCAATCAGTATTTCACTGCCATATTTTATATATTCAAAAGTCATATAATTACCGTTGGCATCGGTTATTTTGTTTACATACCAACTTAATGTAACATTTTCTAATATATGCTTTGAATCGTTTGTGATCCCGTATTCTACAACACTACCATCATCGGTATAAGCTTCAAAGTGTCCGGGTGTTCTGCCGTATGAAAAAACACGTGTAAAGTTTTCCATTTCTGTGGCGAATTCTGTTGCAGGTAGGCCGTAGGCACCACTAAGGTTAATTAACCGTTCGCCATCTAAAGTAAATCTACCGTCCGTTCCAAAATTAATTGCCGTTATATCATTGTCATAATAAGGAACTTGTCCACATCGCGTAATCGCCGACAATCCCGCCAAGTTCCATTTCATGCCCAACAACCCCATGCCTCCAAAACTATTATAAACAATAGACAAATTAGGCTGCATGCCCATGGTGCCCGGCACTACCTCAATAGGAATGGTATAAGTAGCAGCTCCCATGGGCGATACATCAATAACACCGGGGATGGCGCCTACAGGAAGTCTCGTGCTTTGTGCCTGAAGCATGATAATATTTGTAAAAATAATGTGCAAAAATACTATTATTAAAGCACATCGAAACCTGTTATTAAATAATCTAATCATAATATTTTAATTTTTAATTCTGAATTCTTAATTTTTAATTATTTTCCAATCCTCCGTTACACCATTAATATGCACTTTCAAAATATAACTTCCTTTAGAAAGCCCTGCTAAAGAAACAACGGTAGTTGTTGAATGTACCGGTTGTTCTTGTAATAGTTGCCCGGTAAGAGAGAATAGCTTAAATATTCCCGTTTGCAAATTTTCCATGTTGGAAATCTGTAGGGTTATTTTTTCGGTAGTGGGATTAGGATAGATTTTTATTACCATTTTGCCTATTTTTTCTATAAAATACTCCGCTTCTTGTGGCTCTGTGGATGCAAAATCTGGGGACGGTAGGAGCATTAGAGACGCTAACTCTTCCTCTGCTTCTAGTGGCTCAGTGCCGTATACTCCGGTTCTGCCGGCGGTAGAGGTGCTAATGGAGGCGTTTGCATTGGTAGCACTGTGCGAGAAGTGCGGTTGCCCGCATTATCATAAGAATATTCGCGAGGTGAGGGGTTTTGTGCCATACAAAACAATGGCAAACTGAAATATAGTAAAAAAATAAATTTTCTAATCATAAAAATTGTTTTAGGTGGATAAAATATTTTGGTTATTTTTAAAATCTAATAAAATAAGAAAAGCGGACTTAAATCCGCTTTCAGAGGTTCTCGACTACCTTTTTTACAAGAAATAAGCCCACAAAATTGCGAGCGTTACTGCTTATTCTTGTAAAAAAAATGTTTCTGAAATGTCGAGTTTCTGAAAGCAAGAACATAGCAACGCTATATTAATATGTATTATGCTTGTTAGCACATTATGTTCATGTCATACGCAATAAATTTTCGTTAATAAAATCAGATGCAAAAATATAAAATTAATTTTCCAAACTTTCGTTAATAATTTCCGCCACATCTTTTACCTGAAAATCAGAACTATACGCAAATGCTTTTTTGCACATCGGGCAGGCGGTGACAATGAGGTCAGGTTTATTTTCCAAAAGATTGTGCAATGCGGCATCTCTTATTTTCTTTTGGGCTTCACTATCAATAGCGAGGTTCCCCAAATTAAAACCGCAACAGAAGCTTTTTTGTTTTTCGTTTCGTCCGGAAATCAGGTTCGCTACCTTTTTTAATACGTTGCGCGGCGCTTTGTATATTTTACAACCTCTGCCCAATTCACACGGGTCATGATAAACAACCTTTAGATCTTGTTTTTTTATGAAAAGTTTATTCTCTTTAATACATTGTTCAATATATTCGGTATGATGAACCACCGGAATGTTAAGTTTATACTCTTTTTTGAACGATTGATAACATATTGGACATGAGGTTACTAAAAGTGTAGCATTCGATTCGCGAATTAACGCAGTGTTTTTACGACGCAATTCTGTGGCCTGCTGTTCAAATCCTTGCTGTAACAATGGGCGTCCGCAACATATCGTTTTTTCGGCATCAATATGCCAGTATTTTTGTCCGGCAGCCTCAAAAATATTTTTTATGGCTTCTATAATTCCCGGCGTTAAATGTGTCATACATCCGGAAAAATAAGCCACCCTTCCAATGGCATTAAAAGGCTGAATAGCATCTACATACTTATAATTTCCTTGCGTATCTAGTTCATTTTTATAGCGCGTTTGCCGGCGAATTTTGGTTAGCTCCAATCCAACGGGGCAGTCCGTTACACATCTGTCGCACAGCAAACAATTATTTGCAATTTCTTCTTTTAATCTTTTGTAACGGAGGTCGCGAAGCAAGTAAATAGATTGCACATCAGGAAGTTTCAATTCTTTATTTAATGGACAATTGTCAATACAAATTCCGCAGCGCGAGCATGCACTCAGCTCAAATTTGGTAAAACCGGTGGGTTTATCATTTTCATGCAAGCCTAATTTTCTGAAATAGATTAAAAGTGGTTCGGTAAGGATGTGCATATAGCGGGAAAACGGCAGCGAAACAAAGAAAACGGCGAGCGCCAAAGAGTAAAAAAGCCACCAAGTGGTTTCTAGATACCAAAATGTATTGTTGCTTACCGTCGGAAAAACGTAATTTATGAGTTCTCCAAAACTATTCGTAAGAAAGCCGCCATTATGGTATCTGCTTGCAGTAACACTCTCTGCAATAAGACGTAATGGAAAAATAAGCCAAAGTGAAATCATGGCGAATTTGTCAAAAATAACATGCTTGGCTGCTTTTTTCATACCCACAATTCGGGAATAAATGCGTTTGAACAGAGCGATTAAGACGCCGGATAGTACAATGCAAAGCAACAAATCCATAAGATTATTGAAGAACATTTCTCCTTCAAAATGAGGGAGTTCTTTCCCAAAATATCTAAAAAATATGGGCACCCACAATGGGTGTTTTCCTCCTATGGCAAAACTCGTTTCAATAGCGCCCACTACAATAAGCAGAAACCAGCCTAACGCAATGCTGGTGTGCATATATCCTAACAAAAATCTGTGTTTGAAAACTTTCCGATGGAAAAGCGCTTCGGTAATCATTTCCCATATTGCCGGAATGAATTTCCATGAGATGATATTTTTAAACAGAATGGCGCGTTGTAAGCGATCAAAATTTTTTATCCATCTGATCCATTTGAAGAGACAAATGCCAAATAAGAGGATAACGCCAATACAAAACGGAATAATAAACGGATTGAAATACTGTGGCATAATCTTATAAATCGTTTTCGTTTAAAATTTTACGCATATTAACCACCAAAGATCGAAGATTTACGTCACGGGGGCAAACTAATGTACATTTTCCGCAAAGCATACAAGGTTTTAGCGCATCTGCCAACTCTTTGTACATTCCGGAGCGAAACGTGGTGTGAATTTTACGAATATTGAAATCGGTAAATTGTGCTGCCGAACAAGTTGCCGTGCAAGTTCCGCAACGAATGCAGCGCCGGAACGATGCCACTGCTTCCTCCAATTGTTTTAATACTACACGATCAATGTCTAAATTAATAGTACGTCCCTGATTGATTTGGAAGCCAAAGTTTATCATGATGTTACAATTTTTTTTCTTGTCTTAAAATTACCTCATTGAACCAATCGGCAAAAACCCTTGATAAACTTCTGAGGTACACTTTTTTAAATATGTAATTATCTGCTCTTTTGTTTCTTTCAATAGTTCCCGGATGTTGAATCGGCAATATGGGCGCTGTTTCCTTCATTAATTTTCTGATACGGCGTTTTCTTTTTTTGAATCCCACGTTGGTTACCAAGTTCACATTAGGCGAAACACACAAACCATTGTTATGCCAAATGTGGAAGTTGTACTGGTACTCCCAATAGTCTAAGTTATGCTTGCGCAACGTATTATAAATACGATGACAATATAATTTTTCGATAGGGTTGCTTACATATTGATCAATTACTTTGAACACCTCTTCGGGAGCTTTTTTCATCTCTAAGTTAAACCCTTGCCATGTATTGCGCCATGTAGCAAAGCCCCAAATGAACGAATATGCCGAATAATGATAAGAATCTTTCAGGTATTTTTTCTTTCTTCGTAAATAATTAGCGCCAATATGCATAACTTCAGGAACATCGCGATATTTTTCCAATAATTGCTCGCAATAATGAAAGAAGTCAAGGTTGGGCATCGTATCGTCAAATAAAACAATGCCTTCCTCTTCATGTTCAAACATCCAAGAGATAGCTTGATGCACATTTTTCGATTTTCCGATATGTTCATCGTGAAACAAAAATTTTGTTTCACATTTCCATTCCGGCATAATCACCGAGCGTGTTTTCAAGCACAGTTGATAATCGAGCGGAATTGCTCTATTGGCGCCATCGGCGGCAACATAAAGTTTTTCCGGCTTTATTTTTCGTATAATTTGAAACAAATTGTGTGTATCTTCCACACGATTATACAATACTAATAAAATAGGAGTTTTAAACATGGCGCTATTTAATTTAGATTGGCGAAAATAGAAAAATTAAGGAATATTAAGAAAAAGATACTGCATCTTTTCCTCTTCATTCCAAGCCAAGTCCAACCAGTGAATTACGAAGCCTGCACGCTCCATCTTTCTAAACCATGTCATTTGGCGTTTTGAAAATTGGTGTATGGCAGTGTTCAACTTCTGAAACATCGTGTTATAATCCAAATGCTGAGTTAAGTACAGCATTACATAGCGGTATTCCAATCCGTATTTATATAATTGTTCGGTGGATACTCCTTCGTTGATGAGCTCTTGCACTTCTTCAATCATCCCATCTTCAAGTCGTTCTTTCAATCGTTTGGTAATGCGCCTCCGCACTTCGTCTCTATCGCCTTTTATTCCAAAAATAATAGAAGGAATGGGCGTGGACTGATAACCTTGCAACAACGCTTCGATGTACATGCCGCTTCCGCCACACAAAATTACCGGTTTGTTGCGTTGTTGAATATCCTGAATCGCCTCTTGAGCTAATTTTTGGTATTTAAACACCGTATTTACCTCGCCCGGTTCTTCCACATCTATAAGATGATACGGAATTTCTACACCCTCTATCGCATAATCCTTCAGATCTTTTCCGGTGCCAATGTCCATTCGTCTATAAATTTGGCGAGAATCGGCACTGACGATTTCTGCACCGATTTGTTTTGCCAACAATGCGGCAATGCGCGTTTTTCCGGTGGCGGTTGGGCCTAAAATGGTGATAATCGGTTTCATAATATAATGTAGGGGTCGAAAATTTTCGACCCCTACAATTATTGTGTTATTTAACCACCAATTTTTGTATAAATGATTGCCCCGTATTCGTATCAATCAATTTCATCATATACACACCGGACGGATAATTAGATACAGAGATTGTATTACTGCCTTCGCTCAAAGTTTCAGTAGTGATGAGCGTTCCAAGCAAGCTATACATTTCCAACCTCATAGGTGAGCCAATCATAATATTTACAAAACTGTTTGCAGGATTAGGCGCTAATTTAATTGCAGACTTGTTAATATCCGTAATTTTCACAGCACTCACATCGTCCATGGGCACAATACGGTTTTTAGTTTGAATACCTGTGGCGCCTTTAAAGTTACAAACTCCGGTAATGCCTACAGCTATAGTAGGAAGTGGAGTTCCAATATAAGTGGCTTCAAATTTATCGGTATAAACTACAGAGTCATACTCCATACCATTTTGTTTAAGATTGTAATATTTGCCGCGATCCCAATTTCCGGTTTGCGTAAACATTACATTCTCAAGTCTGATTACTTTGGCTTGAACCGGATTATTATGGTCATCATCTAACTGATTCACCGTAATAAGGGTGTAAGGAACGGTTTGCCACCAACCTGTTACACTGCATGTTTGAGTAGGAATAATTTGTAGCATACCAAAGTAATTGGAGAGCGTGCCCATAATATTCGAAAGCTGATCGCCGGCAACTATACCTCCCTGTATGATTCCATCTCTGTCAAAAATCATAATCGCAGCGCTTCCGTCTTGAATATATTTCACATTGTTAAACTCTTGTATATGAGTAACCACAGCATTTCCGGTATATTTATAAACCATAGAGCCGTGGCTTTGCCCTCCGGTATATGCGGGCGCCAATGCACGCAATTCAGCTAATGAATTTATTGTTAACGAAGTATAAACTGCTGTACTTACAGTACTGGGTTCTTCACCCTCTTTCCATGCTTTGGCTTTTAGGGTGGTGGTTACAGAAATCGGTACAGGATTTGAGTATAATGGCGAAGATTCGGTTGGATCACTTCCGTTTGTTGTGTATCTTATAACAGCGCCAGGAGTTTCAGATGTTATCGTTACCTCAATTGGATTAATAAATGTTGTACCGCTCGGAGGGTTAAAAGAAGGAGCTTGAACATAGCCTTCAGGAATATAGTCAGTTACACATATATCATCAACATTAACAGAATTTTGGGTACCAGATTGTTTGTATTTGATAACTCTAATCCTTGCATTTCCTTGTACATTAACAGTCACAGTAAACTCTTGCATAGCGTTTACGCTTGTCCACAACGGAGAGGTTACGGAGTTGTTGTCCGGTTTAATCCAAGTAACACCTCCATCGGTTGAGTATTCAACAGATACTATGCCGCCGCTGTGCCCGCTGTAAGAACCGTAATAAAAACTCACGGTGCCTATGCCTTTAGTTTTATCGAATTGCATCTGAATAACGTTGGCACCTTCGGTATTTTCTCCCGGTATGGTCATGGCACCGGAAGCAGGGTCAGAATTGTTTGCTCTTAATCGAATAGAGCGCTCGCCAAAATATCTATCGTTGACGTCCATTTGAGAATATCCCAAAATCATCCAGCTGCCACTTGACGTAGTAACAATTCTACCTGCATAAGCAGAGTTTTGACTCATATTTTCAAAGTCTTCGAAAAGGGCACATTGAGCGAAGGAAACATTAGCAAATAAAAAGAGCAGCAAAGCGCTCATTAAAATAGTTTTTAAAGTTGTAAACGTTCTCATAAATAAATGATTTAAATTGTTTTAATTTGTAATACTATGGAAAAAAATCTTTGGCAAAAATAATAGAATAATTATAGGATAAGAAGTTTATTTGTGAATTTTGGGTTACGTTTTTTTACGTTTATTAGTTCATCTTTAAAACACTTTAAATGTTTGTCATTAATTGCGATCGTGTCTCCTACTTGCTTAACTATTGCAATACCTTCCTTTGTACACTCTTGCTCTAATTCGGGATAAAATGCCATAGTGGCTAATCTTAAATAGACCTGATGATTTTTATATTCGGGAAAATTAACTCTAAAAGTTTGGGCCTTTCTTAAAATTTTAGGTACATCATTTTCGTGAGCTTTAAATTTTATTTCTACAATTCCTATAGATTTTCCATTAATGAGCAAAATATCATACTCATCTTCAAATCCTTTTTTAATCCCTTTGACATGATCTATCATTTCTTCGAATTTTTCGCCAAAAAAATTTTGTTTACCGTTTTCAAAAGAGTTTATGAAATACTCTTCCGCAAAAAAACCGTGGTTATTAGACCAAGACTCCATGGTTTCATCTATTTTTTCCATCTTTTCTCAGATTCTTTTATAGAATTCTGAAAAAATGCCCACAAACTTTCTATTGTTTCAGGCTGAATTTCAGATAATTGTTTCATCTCTGTGCATTTTGGTTAATACGCCGCAAATATACACATCGAAAGGGCGTTTGTCAAGGGGGAAGGTGATTTTTTTTGTCTTGAACCATGATTTTAACAAGATTAACAGGATTTATAAGATGAGATTAGAATCCTGATAATCTTAAAAATCTTAATAAAATCATGGTTCAGATGTTAAACGTAAATCTCCAACAGCTGTGATTTGGAATTAGGCACCAAGTTGATTTCCGGAATGGCAGCAGGAATTAGCGTCGTTTCGCCGGCAAGCAACACTTCGTGAAAATTATTTCCGAATAAATGCACCTCGCCTTCCACGCAAATATAAACCACAAAAGAATCGATAGTGGAATAGTTTTTTTGAAGCGGTTTGTCGAAAGTAACAGTATTTATATTAAAAAACTCCGAGCGAAATAAAGTAGAAGTGGCATTAAATTTTTCTTCGTATTCTATTTTATAGACCTCCTTTTCATTAAAGTGAATCGCGTCTAACGCTTCGGCAACGTGCAATGTTCTCGGCAATCCGGAGACCTCTACTCTGTTCCAATCGAAAATGCGATACGTAATGTCGGAAGGTTGCTGTACTTCTATTATGCCGACTCCTTTTCCCAAGGCATGCACGGTTCCGGCGGGAATGAAGAACAGATCGCCTTTTTTTACCGGATAAAATTGAAGCAAAGAAGCCACCTCATTGTTTTGTACGGCATCAACATACTCTTGTTTTTCAACAGGTTTATTAAACCCCACATAAATACCTGCATCTTCTTCGGCATGAACGATGTACCAAATTTCGGTTTTGCCATTTTGCTCATATCTTTGCTGTGCCAACGTATCGTCGGGGTGCACTTGCACCGATAAATCATCCTGAGCATCAATTATTTTAATCAGCAATGGGAAACCCAATCCGTTTTTCTCAAAAACAGTATCACCTACTAATTCTCCCATGTAAGTTTCTATAAGTTCCCGCAGATCGTTTTCTGCCAAAAAGCCGTTGGTAACCATTGAGATATTTTCATCCAAATCGGAAATTTCCCAACTTTCTCCAAACTTGGTTTGAATATCATCGGTTTTGCCATATTGTTTGGCAAGCACATTGCCGCCCCAAATACGTTCTTTTAGAATAGGTGTAAATTTTAATGGGTATAGCATGTAATTTATTCCGGTTTAGGTGCTAATTTCAACTCAAAGTTTTTTTGATAAATATTTTCGCTACTCCAGCCACTTACGGAAAACGTTTCGGTTTGTGTTTCACAACCTTCCATTTCTACCGTGAGTGTCCAAGTGCCAACAGGTACATTATCAAACTTATAGTAACCTCCACGGTCAGTAATTGTTTCAAAAGTTTTGTTGGATTTCTGAATAGAAATACTGACGTCTTGAATCCAATGTCCATTGTAGGTTACAAAACCCTGTATCCGTATGTCTGTTTTTGTACATGAAATCAGCAAGATGCACGAAATCAGTAAGACTAATATTTTTTTCATCGCTAAATATTTTTAGGGAAACAACTAATTTACTGCTTGAATACAAGTTTTTATCTTTTCATAAGTACGTTCAATATTCATGTCTAAGCCCACCGAAAAACGAATTAAGCCTTCCGACATTCCCATTTCTCGCTGAATATCTTCGGGAACTTCGGAAGAGGTAGATTTTCCGGAATTACTGAATAACGTTTTGAAATATCCCAAACTTACCGCCAAATAACCCACGTCGGCGTCTTGCATTTTTTCCATAATGGCGTTTGCTTTTTCTGCTGTTCCCATATCAATAGCAATCATTCCACCAAATCCGTATCCATCATTCATCATGGATTTTAACAGTTGATGGTCTGGATGGCAAGACAAGCCCGGATAGTTAAATTTAAGCCCCAACTCTTTAAAGCGTTCTGCCAAGAACATCGCATTTTTGCTGTGTTGCATCATTCTAACGTGCAAAGTGTGCAAATTCTTTAGGATAGCAGCAGATAGTTTCGGATCTAAAACAGGCCCTAATAGCATGGCAGTACCGCTGTTCACATCTGCCAAACTGTTAATAAAATCTAAAGTAGAGCAAATGGCGCCGGCTACACAATCGTTTTTACCGTTAATAAATTTGGTCATACTATAAACTACCACATCAACCCCGTGGTGTGCCGGAGTAACCATTAACGGAGTAAATGTATTGTCGCATACCAATTTGGCATTTTGTGCGTGGGCAATTTTCGCCAATTCGGGCAAATTGGAAATTTGAAGCAACGGATTGGTCATCGTTTCCGTATAGATCATTTTCGTATTGGGGCGCATCGCTTTTTTCACCGCGTTTAAATCGGAAATATTGACAAAAGTAACTTCAATATTGAATTTTTTCAGATAATTTTCGAAGAAAGCGAAAGTACCGCCATACGTGGTAATGCTGGAAACGATATGGTCGCCCGAGCTGCAAATTTGCAAAATGGTACATGTAATTGCCGCCATTCCTGAGGCGGTAACCCAAGCAGCTTCTGTGTTTTCCATCGCGGCTAATGCGTCGGCTAAATATTTATTGCTCGGATTCCAATGGCGCGAATACAGGTAACATCCTTCCGTTTCGCCATTAAAAGTGTCGGTCATGGTTCGTGCTTCCATAAAAGTGTAGGTTGCAGAATCGGTAACGGAGGGGTTCACGTCTCCAAATTCGCCAAATTGGCGCAAATCCTGAATGGCGCTCGCCGGATCAAATCTCTTCATAATATTGTGATTTTTAATTAATTAATTTTTCTTTTTTTTGTAATTGAATTGAGTTTTTTTAAGACTGCAAATATTCATAAAAAAATCTAATTAATATTGAAAGATTTTATGTTATTTTGCACACTTAAGTTTTTATAAGCAATGAAATTTCATTTTCCACATACCGCTTACCGCTTACCGCTTACCCTTCTTGTGCTTTTCTGCCTGTTCATTTCTTGTAAGCAAAAAACATTTTACCAAAAAATGGATCATCTGCCTAACGAAACATGGAATATAGACACCACACTGACTTACGAATTTACCATTTCAGATTCGTTACAATATTATAATTTTTACATTGATGTAAGAAATACCACCGATTATCCGTATCAAAACTTATATCTTTTCTTTACCACGCAATTTCCTGATAGCACGATGTTTACCGATACTTTAAATTGTATTTTATCTGATGCGCATGGTCGTTGGACGGGAAGAGGCTCCGGAAAAATTAAACAAAACAGGTTTGTTTTAAAACCGAAAGTACGTTTCCCGCAAACCGGTACCTATATATTTTCAGCACAACAAGCTATGAGAACCGATGATTTAAAGGGAATTGCAAATTTTGGAATCACTTTACAAAATGAATAAAAGCATATTGTTTTTCTTGGGTTTATTGGTAGGCATAATGATTTGTGCTTTACTTTATTATTTTGATGTTAAGCTATTTAAATCTTTTTATCCTGTTAATGAGAAAAAAGAAGTCATCGTTCAATATGATACCGTTTATGTTGAAGTGCCGCAAAAGCCCAGGAAGCAAAATATTGAAAGTGAATTAGACAAGCCTGTTGTAGAAGAAAGCGCTGATGAAATAGAACAAATAGAAGATTCTGCTTCTATTTATCATGCAGAGTTTTCTTTTGATGGAAGAGATGAAGATGACGTTTTCTCTGCTCGGTTGCTGCGAACAAGAACCGTAAAAGTAAAACTGCTTTCCCAGGAAAAACAAGAGAAACTACCGGAAAATGCGATCCATTTTTTTGAAATACAGCAATGGAGTACGCCCATTAAAAACAGAATAACCTATTATAGAAACCAAAGCATGATAAAGGTTAAAGGAATGGAAATAGACCATATAAATGTTGTTTTTTGGAACGATGCGTACTTTTTAGAGATAGGCGATCGTTATTATACCATTCCCGAAACGGAGCATTTTGAAAAACTGAATCTCATCCGAATACCGCAATAAAATTCAACTTGCCGTCAATTTTAGCTGACGGATACATAAAATTAAAATATAATAACATGAAGAATATTGTTTTTTTATTTCTCTTGTGTGGTTGCATAATCGTTGCTCAAGCGCAAAAGGGAAAATCGGAGCAAGAAAAAGAGCCGAAAGGACATTACTACGATGGCTCTTATGATGAAAGTGAATGGAAAAAGCGGGATAAGACATGGAAACGAAGTGGTTTTGAGCTTTTCATCGGGGGTGGTATCTATTTTGGCGGTAAGAAAACGGCAAATTATTATAACGGCGCTCCGGAGAACAACATCAATCTTAATTTGCTTCTTAACAATAAATATCACAGAGAAGATGTGCTTGTAATTATGAGAAGGGCGTATCCTTATATTGGTGATATCAAGTTAAGAGAAGATTATAACTATAACTCCACCTATGATATAGCCATGGATATTGCATTAGGGGCAAAATACCGGATTGATAGAAATTGGTATTTAGAACTAAGCTATTCTTTTAGAAGACTAACCGTGTCGAATTTCTTTATTTTTGATTTTCCGGGCGTGCCGGCCGGTAACATTGAGCATCCATACAATAAAAATTATAGCAGACCGCAAGGTTTAGTAGCCAAAGAAGATCGTCATTATATTGATTTTTCCGTAGGCTACATATTTCAAGCACATAATATTGTAAAGCCATTTATCTCTGTAGGCGGTATGTTTACTTACGTTCGTATCAATAGATTTCTTGCAGTTATTGAAGATAAACCTTTTGATTTAATGAGCATTGCAAGATATCCGGATTGGATACCCGGAGGAATGGAAATGCCGAATTATAGAGATTGGGCAGGACCGGGATATGGCGGCTCACTTACCGTAGGATTGAAAATTGCCTTTAATCATTTGGTATCCATAGATCCTGTGTTTCAACTTTCGGTTGCCAGTTTTGGAAATAGCCAAAACTTGCCCAATTTCAATACCGCTATGGGTTTCAACTACATGGCAGGCATTCGTTTGGTGATGAATGATGCGCTTTTTACCAGAAATAGGAATTAATTATTCGTTTCGTTTGGCAATTTGAGTGGCAATAAAAGAGGCAACATCATCGGCGTAGGAGTTCATTCCGAAACCAGCGTCATAGCCCAATTCCTTAGCTAATTCATGAGTAATGCGCGGACCACCGCAAATTACCAGCAATTTATCGCGCAACCCTTCCGCTTCCAACATTTCAATTAACTCTACCAAATTTCCGATGTGCACATCTTTTTGGGTTACGGTTTGCGAAACCAATAGTGCATCGGCTTTTAGTTCAATCGCTTTTGCAATAAACTCATCGTTCGGAATTTGACTCCCCAAATTATAGGCATCAATCATTTCGTAGCGCTCCAAGCCGTAATGACCGGCGTAGCCTTTCATGTTCATAATGGCGTCAATGCCTACGGTGTGGGCATCGGTGCCGGTGCTGGCGCCAATTACCACAATCTTTCTGCCGACATGTTGACGAATAAAATCGTCGGTTTCATTCATATCCATTTTATTCGACTCTACTTTAGGAACATGTATGGTAGAATAATCCACGCTTTGGGAACAATTCCCGTAGCAGTTGAAGAAAGTAAATCCTTCCGTAAGTTCTTTGTAAAAAACTACTTGAGGGTTTTCAAAGCCTAATTTTTTTAACAACTGTTTTGCCGCTTCTACAGCTTCATCGGATGCGGGCACGGGCAACGTAAAACTGAGTTGCATCTTGCCGTCGTTCATAGTGTCTCCGTAGGGCTTTACTTTGGTTAAGTCTAAGGTTTTGTCAAGATCGTTCGTTTCGGTTGTGTGTAGTTCTTCGCTCATGTTTATTAATTATTTTTAGTTATTGTATCACAATTTTACCTGAACATGTGGAGTTATCTTGTAGCAGCACACGGTAAATATACAACCCTTTGGTTAAATTGGTATTTATCCGGATAGTTTGCGCTTTCGGAGTATCTGCAAACACTTTTTTACCCAGCACATCGTACAATTCAATGCTTTCTATTACCTTTTCACAAGTTGCAGTAAATTGACCATTGGAAGGATTTGGGTAAATTAAGAGCTTGTCTTTATATATCGTATTTTCCTTAATACCAATTGTATTAGAACAATTATTTTCAAAATTTTGTTGATCATAAAATTGTTGAATGGCTTGAGCATATTGCTTTAATAATGCCACCGAGCTAATATGATCTCCTTCATAATCTCTTGCAAAAGGTAATGCAATGTCCACACATATACTTTCATTTATATGTAACGTAAATGGACCGGCACTCATCAAGGCGCGCCTGTCTCCGGGAGTGTTTGGAGTAGAGCCGGGTCCATTTGGGGTAAGTTCCGTCCAATTGGTTTTTGTAACAGGATCGCCATCATACATAAATTTTGTCGGTATTGAACCACCGTACCCGTTTCCTCCATAGGTAACAGGTGAACCATCTTTCCATTTGGCTTGCAAATAATTATAATAGTCATTGGCTATTTGTGGGTCTCCGGTAGGTCCTGGTATATTTTGATGTGCCACAAAAGCACTCATTTTTTGATTGAGAAACATAGCGCCTTGTGCAGGCGGATGTGCTCCATAAGCCCAAGCCTGTCCCTGTCCATCTATTTCTGCTCCATTATATCCATAAGCCAAATTTAATAATGGGGCACAGCCTACATAATCATCCTCTGGATGCCCAATATCGAAATCGAGCCAAAAACCAAAATAAAAATTATAATAGGTCTTAACTTCCGATTTGTTTCGCAGCACGTATGAAATAAAGACGGTATTTTGCAATGCCGGATCAGGACTATTGTAAGAATATGCCATCCCCAAAATTTCCAATCTAAATCTAAAATTGCTGCCCGATTCTGTGTGTGGTCCAATGTCACTGATAATAAAATAGATTGCTTCATCGCCACGAATTTCCGGATAGTCCCCCAACCAAGGAGTGTAATAATTGCTTCCTGATACGTTTTTATAAGGCGCTAAGTTCGCACTTTCTTTATATTCGGTTCTGCCATGCGCAGGCCAATTGGCAATTCCCCAGGGCATTACGTAATCCGAATTTGCATAATGTGCTTTGTGATACTCTATTTCTTCTTTGGTTACTTTCCACGTGTGATAGTATTTTTGTATATATTCCTCAGCAAAAAGTGTTTCTCCATTATACTGACTAGTAGTGGGTCCCAAGTAAAAATCCCTACCAGTTTGACAATATTTTTGTGCGGCAACATGTAATTGTTCGGCTATATCAATCCCACCTAACCAAAGATTAGATGCAAAAATTGTAGACTTTCCACTATGTTTGGGCGCTTCAAAATAATTAATACCATCTGTATTGAGAAAAGGAATAATGGGATGTATGTAGGCTTTAATATTATTAGCCTCCAAATAATCGAACTCTACAGTGCGATCTATTGCAACAAGTTTAACATGATCAATTATAAATTCAACTCTTCCTCCGGTGCCCAATATACGAACTGATAGCGCCCTTTCTATACAGCTGTCTACCGCAAGAGCAAAACTCGTTGTAAATTCCAATTCATAATTTTTCCAAATACCCGGTACTGTTGTTACCCATCCTGACATGTGATGACTTATTTCACCGGTATTCGGATCAATAAGAGAAAGCTCCATACCGGTATTTCCATAAATCAACAATGCTGCAAATGACACCACGTACTTTTTATCTCGATAAATCGAGAAAGTTTCGGTAGTAGTCATCGTTATATAACTTTGCCCTTGCGTATTTTCAACTTTGCAAGAATAAAAACCGGTATAAGCCGGCGTATATTGCGTTACTGTAAGATCTGCAGTTGGCGTAAAAATATTCCAGCCATCGGGCATTCCGGCTGTCCAGTTATTAAAATCATTGCTATATATGGTGCTTTGCGCTGAGCAAGGCAAAATGCAGAAGGCGGAAAGTAAAAAGATAATTAAACATTCAGCATACGATATGCGATTCCAAATAATTTTTAATTTTTGATTTTTTGCTTTCAGTTTCATTATAATATAATTTTTTAGTTCATAAAACCAAATACATTCCACCCATTTTCCTTCAACAACTCCTGCGCCCGCTGGTTCTGCATAATACCGGTACCAAATTCATTAAAATTGTACAAATTCGGCGTATCAAACCAACGTTGAATTTCCATGTTTAATGTGAGGGGTAAGGTATTATTTTCATAAACAGAAAAGTTAATAAGTAATTTTACAGTAAAATAATTGTGTGTGTCATGCACTTTTCCGGTGTGAATGTTCATGTTTTGTAAAACAGAATCTGCATTTAAAAATTTGCCATTGATTTGCATGTAATGGTAGCCGCCACCCAAATTATCGGGCCAAGCAAAATTGCACTCCGGCGGGTTTACAAAACGATTGCTTATGTTATCATTTTCATCTAATCCAAAAACAAACGAAATAGCAGCATAGTGTTTTTGCGGAATCTCATTAATTTTCCAACGCAAAGTGCTTTCCAAACTGCAATCCACATAATGAATGCCATTGTTTTGTTTTACTTCAACAGATCTACCTTCAGCATCAATAAGAAACATTCTTGAAATAAAATATTTCACTTCGTTTACCTGATATTGATTTCCGGCTTTGTTTGTGTATATCAGTTGATTGAATTGAATGGGTTGTTCATCTATCGTATGTGTAAAAAAAAATTCAATGCTTCCATGGTTTTCAGGCTTTTTACATGAAAAAACAAGTAAAGCATAAATTATTAAGATGAAAAAAAACTTAACTTTATACATTTTATAAATCAATGCGCAAAACTATGATTTTTTTGTAACAGTTAAAATTTTACTTTATTGAAAGATAAAGCCCTGAGTAGCAATTTAGGTAACGGTTTCCTTTTGTTCCTTTTTTGAAGGTTAATATACCAGTTTAATTTTTTTAGCACCGGTATTTTGTGGGTTTCCACAAACTCAATGAGTGTGCCGTCAGGGTCTTCCGTGTAAGCAAAATGTCCTGCCGCATCGCCCATATCGAAGGTTTCGCCGCTTGGACAACTGTCTACCGTAAAAGGAAATCCTTTTTCTGCACATAATTGTTTAAAGGCTTTCATATCAATAATATCAAAGCAAATTTGAATGAAGCCGGGGTCGCCCCAATATCGTCCTTCGTATAATTTTTTCGGCGTTCTATCTAAAGCAACTACTAATTCTAATTGGTCGGAACCAAATAGTTCGGAGAAAGCGCCTCCTCTTTTTTCAGAATATTTTAATAACACTCTGCGATATTTTTGATCACCGCCGTGCATAAAAGCGAAATCTTCAAAAACACCCGATTTGTCATACACAACAATATCATATCCAAAAACATCGCAGTATAAAGTCAATGCTTTTTCAATATCGGTTACGCCTATTTGTGCGCCAATGCAACCTCCATTATTTTGCTTGCAATCCACAAAAATGTATGCATCTTCCACCACTTGGAAATAGTTTCCAAACGGATCTAAAATATAAAATGTGGGCGCGCCATCGGGAGTCACATAAATTGGGCTAATTTGCGCATATTTTTTTTGTACTTCTTCATGAAACAATCTTACGTTTCTACTTTTTACCTTTGCACAATAAACGCCCAAATCTGCGATTTGTAATTCAAAATCAAGAGATTTAGGTTTTCTTTCCGAGTATTGCCAAATTTCAAACCCGCCGCCGCCTTGCATGTTTATGGCAATGGCGGCATGCCGTTTTTGAGGTTCATTTCCGGTATAGCGTAGCATTTGCTTTGCAACGGTGTCGTCTTCCAAAATACGAATGTTCATGCCAAAAATGTTGGCATACCATTTCCAAGATTCGTAAAGATTTGCTGTTCCGATTCCAATTTGTTGAATTCCTGATATATACATAATATAAAAAATATCTGCTAAAATATAAAAAAAGAGAGATTTTATGACACACGCAATAACTACAATACTCCCAACTCCTGTAATTCCTGTGTGGTTACCGTTGGCGGCATTTCATTATTGCGCATTTTTTTGATAACAAGCTCTGTCACTATCAGTGCATCTTCTTCAGTAGCAAAACCTTTGTTGCCTGAAAGCCCCGGACGCGATGGTTGATGAATTAGAATGGTGCCATACACATAAATATCGTAACCAAAGGTGTTTTCTTCCGATGGAATAATCACTGCGGTGATTTCAGCATCTTTATACGGGTTTTCTTGCTCAAGGTTCTGACTGTTTTCTGTTATTAACTCTGTGTTTTTAGTAGTTAATTTACAGCTGTTGCATAGAAAACAAACAGGAATGAATAGAACTAAGAGTATAAGATTAAGGGTTGTTTTTTTCATCTTCGTATTATTATAATTTGTGTTTCATGTTGTTCTTTGTTTGGTTAGCTTTTTTGTTGCAAATACTCCCAAGTAAACCCTTTCCGCTGTGCTACAATCTCTTCCGGTGTTCCGGTAGTAATAATTTCGCCACCGTAACGACCGCCTTCGGGTCCCATGTCAATGATGTGGTCCGCCATTTTTATAACGTCCATGTTGTGTTCGATGACTAAAACGGTGTTCCCTTTTTCTACAAAACGGTTGAGCAAATCCAATAAAATGGCGATGTCGTGGAAATGCAAGCCGGTAGTGGGTTCATCTAAAATGTAAAACGTGCTTCCGGTGTCCTTTTTCGAGAGTTCGGCGGCTAACTTCACGCGTTGCGCTTCGCCACCGGAAAGTGTGGTAGAAGGCTGCCCCAAACGAATATAGCCTAATCCTACCTCCGCGAGCGTTTGCAATTTTTGCACAATAAACGGGATGCCTTCAAAAAACGCGAGCGCGGTGTCAATGTCCATTTCCAGCACATCGTTAATAGATTTGCCTTTGTAGCGAATTTCGAGCGTTTCGGCATTGTAACGCCTGCCGTTGCATTTTTCGCAAGTAACATAAACATCCGGTAGGAAATTCATTTCAATAGCTCTTACACCTGCACCGCCACACTCTTCGCAGCGTCCACCGGTAACATTAAATGAAAAACGCCCGGGTTTGTAGCCACGAATTTTCGATTCGGGTAGTTGTGCGAAAAGTTGCCGGATATCATCAAATACACCGATATATGTTGCCGGATTGGAGCGTGGTGTTTTTCCAATAGGTTGTTGGTTTATTTCAATAACTTTATCGATGTACTCTAAACCAATAATCTCTTCGTAAGGCAAGGGTTTTTTTTCGCTTCTATAAATATGACGGTTTAAAATGGGATATAATGTTTCATTGATTAACGAGGATTTTCCGCTTCCCGAAACACCTGTAACACAGATGAGTTTGCCTAATGGGAAATCAACCGTTACATTTTTTAAATTATTGCCGGTAGCGTTTACTAAAGTGATAAGGTTACCGTTTCCGGCGCGCCGTGTTTCCGGTACAACAATCTGTTTTTTTCCGGTTAAATATTCTGCAGTTAATGAGTTGGATTTCAATATATCATCAAAGGTTCCTTGTGCGACAATCTCTCCGCCGTGTTCGCCGGCAAAAGGTCCTACATCCACAATAAAATCTGCGGCACGCATCATCTCTTCATCGTGTTCCACCACAATAATCGAATTTTCGGCATCACGCAAATGTTGCAACGATTCTATCAAGCGATGATTATCGCGCTGATGTAATCCAATGCTGGGTTCATCTAAAATGTACAACACATTCACCAATTGCGAACTGATTTGTGTTGCCAACCGGATGCGTTGTGCCTCGCCACCTGATAACGATTTTGCCGAGCGATTTAACGATAGATATGAAATGCCCACATCGGTTAAAAATTGAACACGCATTGCAATTTCACGCACAATTTCATGTGCAATAATTTGTTGTTTATCATCAAAATATTGACGACAAGAAGCGATCCACAACGCCAAATCGGAAATATCCATCATTGCCAAATCGGAAATCGTCTTATCGCCGACTTTAAAACATAGCGACTCTTTTTTCAGCCGCGCGCCCTGGCAAGTTGGACATTCAATAGCATTAATAAACTGATTGATCCACTTTTTTAAAGATGCCGGAGCCGAATCAAAATCAAAATTATTCATAAAATTGACAATCCCTTCAAAATTAATTTTTTGCGGCGAAAGTCCTGTAAACTCAGATTTTATATAAATAGGTTCGTTTGTTCCGTATAAAATAATGTCCAAAATTTCCTCGCTCAAATCGCCAATCGGGTCGTTTAACGAGAAGTTGAATTTTTCAGCTAAAGCATTCAGCTGTTTAAACATGGAAGATGACTTGGCGCTTCCCAATAACGCAATACCGCCTGCATTTATAGAGAGTTTTTTATCCGGAATAATCTTTTCCAAATCCATTTCGGTGATGTAGCCCAAGCCGCTGCATTTGTTGCACGCGCCATAAGGTGAGTTGAAAGAGAACGTGTTAGGCTCCGGCTCTTGGTACGAAACGCCGGAAGTTGGGCAAATCAAATGTCGACTCAAATTTCGCGTTTCGCCCGTAGCTGTATCTAACACCACAATGGTTCCTTTGCCGTGTTGCAATCCCAAACGCAAACTGTTGGTTAAACGAGGCAATGCGGAATCCTTCACCTCAAATTGATCAATTACAATATCAATATCATGAATTTTATATCTATCTAATTGAAGATTAAACGACAGCGATACAATTTCGCCATCAACGCGTGCTTTAGTAAATCCTTTTTTTCTAATATTTTCAAACCATTCTTTGTAATGTCCTTTGCGCCCGCGTACCACCGGCGCAAGAATGGCAATAGTTTTGCCTTTATAATTATTCGAGATAATATCCAACAATTCTCGTTCGTGGTAACTGACCATTTTTTCGCCGGTTACGTACGAATACGCAGTCGCACATCGCGCATACAACAATCGCAAGAAATCGTAAATTTCGGTAATCGTTCCCACTGTAGAGCGCGGGTTTTTGTTCACCGTTTTCTGTTCGATGGCAATCACCGGATTTAATCCTGTAATTTTATCCACATCAGGATGTTCTAAATTGCCGATAAACTGGCGGGCATACGCAGAAAAAGTCTCCATGTAACGTCGTTGCCCTTCGGCATAAATCGTATCGAATGCTAAAGAAGACTTGCCGCTACCACTCAAGCCGGTAATTACAATTAATTTTTGTTGCGGCAGTGATAGAGAAATGTTTTTCAGGTTGTTTTCTCGTGCGCCGGCGATGCGGAGGTGGTCTTCGGAAAAGGGTGTTGGCATTATTATCTTTTTGTCATTTCTGAATTAAATTGTACAATTTTTCTCCAATTTATTTCTCCGTTATCATTACAGTAATCATTGGAAAACTGTCTAGTAAATTTATTAATAATCTGCGTATATGAGATTAAAAATTCTTCGTTACGTTCTCTTGCCCTATGCCCTAACGGTTCAATGATGTCAATATAAAGATTTTCGTTTCCTGAAATAAATGACCAAAATTCTTGGCCACAATATTTAAAATAATCTCCTTTATCAGGATTGTTATCTGTTCCGTAACAACAACCGTTTATAGCTACTACATTGAGTTGGGAATTACTTGTTCTCAATGTTTTTTTGGCGGTTTTAAAATCTGAAATCATTTTTGCAATTTGACGGCTATTCCCCCAGTTTGGCCCTGATTTTATTGTGATGATATATCTCATATTATCTTTGTCAAACTCAAGATCAATATTCGGAATCCCTGATTTTCTTCCGCCATATACTTTTTCATTGATGAAAATTGCTAATCCTTCCAACCAATTACCAAAAATTGTCTCTTCGTTAGAAGAAATATGAGCATCAACAATACTTTTGATAATTTGTTCTGAAGTTGTTGTATATTTAGCTTTGAACAAGTAAGGGTTTTTACGTTTTAGCACTTTACTCAACTTCAAATTGTCTAAGCTTTTTATACGTTTTTCATGAAATATGCCTATATTGGCTTCTACATAATCTGTAACTTCTGTTATACTAATTTGTTCCATATTTTATTTCGGATTCCATTAAAAAATATTCTACTGGGGCAAATTGTTGTTTTACTTCATCATGATATTCAGAAATAATTTCTATTCCTATTGAGTGTCTTTTCATTCGATTAGCAACTTCTATTGTTGTTCCTGAACCCATAAACGGATCTAATACGGTATCGTATTCTTGTGTGAACAATTTTATAAACCATTCAGGTAATTCTCTCGGAAAAACAGCACTGTGGTTTTTATTGCTACATTCTGTAGCTAAATGAATTACATTTGTTGGATATACGGTTTCTTTTCCAACCCAATTAGAAATATTCTTCCCAAAGCCGCTACCATTTCTTGAATTATCACGAATCTTATCTGTTTCGCTTAAGTTTTTCAACCTGCCTTTTGCCCAATTCCCAATCGGCACTTTTACAGCATCTTGATACATGTTAAATTTCCGACTTTTATTGAACTGCAAAAGCCTTTCCCAAGCATCGCGAAAACGGTTTGACCATTTTCCGGGGAAACAATTTTTTTTATGCCAAATAAATTCTTCTGTCCAAAGCCAACCTTGTTTCCTCATTTCTAATATAAGTTCCATTACATACGTGCTTCGTTCTCCATCAACTACTTTTTCTTTTATATTTAAAATGAACGTTCCTGTAGGTTTGAGTACTCGAAGAAGTTCTTTAGAAATGGGTAAAAACCATTTAACGTATTCATCAACGCTTACACCTCCGTATGTTGATTGTCGTTGGTCTGCGTAAGGTGGTGATGTTACAATTAGATCTACAGAATTATCGGGAATTTTCTTTAATTCTTTCCGGCAGTCTCCCAAAAATAAGTCTGTTTTTAGTTCCATTTTAGTAAAAAGTAACTTGCAAAAGTACACTTTTTTCGTTACGGCATTCAAACTACAACCCAACCGAAGTCACTCCCACCGAAACTCCATCCCCAATATCAACCATCGCATTTATCAAATAAATCTTTTTGTATAACGCCATGTCATCTACCGTAATCGTTTTTTCTTTAATAATGCCCGTTTTTAATAAGAGCTTTCGTTTGGTTCCTTCAAGCAAATAGGTTTTGGGTGTAAACAACTCGCCTTCTAAAGATTCAAATACAAGATTCGCAAATGAGGTATCGGTTATGTTGCCGTTTTTTACAATAATTATGTCATCAGTGCCATTTCTTTGTTCAAACAAGTTATTTAGAGCATTTCTATCCACAAATTTATGATTGTATTCGATGTTATTATCCTCTACAATTTGTAAGGAACAGATTTTTTTTATTTGATAAGCGTGATATTCTGTAGCTATCACATTATCAGCGTATAAAACTCTGCATTTTATTCTTTCTTTTTGTAAATGTGAAGGGATTTCAGCCATATCTATCTTTAATTCCGGCTTCGTTCCATAATGAAAGAAAGCGGTTTTATACATTCTTTCTTGGTGAATATCAAGGTTATAAATAATTCCGTTTTCAATTCTTAATGTTTCAACAAAAACAGGCTTTTTCATATAAAAGGCAAATACACTTTGTTTAATACTTCTTGATATTCTTTTTCACAAATACTGTTAATCGTAGTTCCGCCGCCGCTTCTAAAATATAATTTATTGGAATCCTGCTCAATAAAACGAATTAAAACGGCTGAATCCAATTCTTTGCCATCAAAATAACCGGCAATTCCGCAGTAATAATTTCTTTCTATGCCTTCTATTTTATGCAATATTTCCAATGCTTTTTGTTTTGGTGTTCCGGTAATAGAGCCTGCGGGTAAAAGAGAAAAAATAATGTCTCCCAAATGTTGTGTGTAATCAGGAGGAAGTTCACCAATTATCTCCGAACTAACTTGTAACAAATCTTTTCTATTTGTTTTTAATCTGTCTATGTACCTAAATCGTGCAGTATGAACATTTTTGGCAATTACGCTTAGCTCCTCACTTAAAAGGCTCACGGTTCTGTTGTGCTCATCAATTTCTTTTTGATCTTCCAATATAATTTGCTCTGCATTAGGAATATTGGCATCTATTGTTCCTTTCATGGGGTTGGCAAAAATTATTCCGTCAGTAATTTTCACAAATCTCTCAGGAGAAAAGCATACAAATTTGTTGGGAATATAAATTTGATACAATGATTCGCTTAAAGCAAATATGCTTTCTAACGACAAATTTGTTTCTATTTCAGTTCGTTCCGTTAAATTTGCTAATGATATCTCTTGGCTTTTGAAATATTCTTGTAATCTGTCAAATTTACTTTTGTATGTTTCAAACTTGCTTGGAATGACGTTGAAGATAATTTCATTTGAAGCCATTGGTGTGCGGTGAGCGGTGTGCGGTGTGCGGGTTGGAGAGAACAAGAAAGGCTTATGCGTCACCCTTGGAAACTTAAAAAAAATTTCAAACTGATTCAACGGATTTTCAACAAGGTAACCTTCTGTTTGTTCGTAATTTATCACAAAGAAAAAAGGTTGTGCATCGGTGCTCAGTTGGTTTATTCTTCTTTTTAAGGCAGAGAGATTGGTGTATAGCATGTTTGCTTAAATTATATAAAAAAGTCTCATAACCTCCGTTATGAGATTATGAGACTCAGCTGTTGCTAACTATTTTTTTTACATATTTTCGAAAAATTCAACCTTTCCGGTGTGCATATCATAGTATCCACCAATGATTTTAATTTCGCCTTTGTCTTCCATTTCTTTCAAAATCGGACTTCTATCGCGAATTTCTTGAACCGCTAATGCTACGTTGTTTATGCCAACAATATCCACAAACTCTGCGTTACTTGCTGTTGCATCACCGGTAAACTCTGCTCTGCTTTCGCTTACAGCCGGTTTAATTTTACTTAACATTTCAGTAATGTTTCCAAGCTCTACATTACTAATAGCTGACTTTACAGCGCCGCATGCACCATGTCCCAACACCATTATCAACTTAGCGCCGGATGCTTTGCATGCAAACTCCATACTTCCCAAAATATCGGTATTTACAATATTACCGGCAACGCGGGCAACAAAAATGTCGCCAATAGCACGGTGGAAGACATCTTCTACCGGAACGCGAGAATCAAGGCACGATAAAATTACAGCCATCGGATATTGTCCGTTAGCAGCATCGCGTATGAGCTCGGGATTGTTTCTAACAGTAAGCTCGTTGTGCACGAACTCTTCGTTGCCTTTCTTAAGAATCTCGATCACCATATCAGGCGTCAAGTTTGCTTGTTCTTCTTTTGAAAGCACTTTGCTGTGTTTTTCGATTTTTGTCTGGTTCTCGCCACATGATACTAAAACTGCAAGAGCAATAACCGGGATAAAAAATTTCACCATTTTCATCATTTTTTTATTTTTTAGGGGTTAACATATCCGCAAAGATATAGAAAAAAATGAATTCTCCATGTTTTTGATAGTTTTTTTTTGCAAAAATCAATCCTTTATCCTCTGTTTCACCACCTCAAACAACACAATCCCTGTAGCCACGGAAACGTTAAGCGAATCAATCGTCCCCACCATCGGAATTTTTATCGAATCGTTGCACTCGCGCAAATAATCCCATGCAATGCCTTCATACTCATTACCCATGATAATACATACCGGTTGGGTAAATTCTTTATCATAGTACTTTTTCTTAGCTTTTTCATATACGCCAATTATTTCTATACCGGATTCTTTTAGAAAATTTATCACTTCCACTAAATTAGAGTGCCTACAAATAGGCAACTTTAGCAGTGCACCGCAGGAGCTTTTTACGGCATCGTCGTTCAATTGGGCGCCTCCTTTCAAGGGTAAAACAATTGCGTCAACACCGGCGCATTCTGCTGAACGGGCAATGGCGCCAATGTTGCGCACGTCAGTAATTTTATCCAAAATAACGATAAAAGGATTACGCCCTTCTTCAAAAATAGTGGGCACAATATCAAAAATACTTTGATACTCAATGGCTGATAAAAACGCAATCACGCCTTGGTGGTTGCCTCGCGTGATTTTGTTTAATTTTTCTACCGGAACATATTGAAACGGTATTTTATGATGTCGAACTTTGATAAACAAATCTTTGAATAAATCGCCTTGCAGACCTTTTTGAATCAATACTTTGTCAATCGTTTTCTCACTTTCAATCGCTTCCAGAATAGGACGAAAACCATAAATCGTATTTTCTTGCATAATATTTATATTTTTCCGCAAAGAAACACGATTTTTTAATTAAAATCTGTGTCTATCTGTTAAATCTGCGTCATCTGCGTGCCAATTTTTCAAAATTTCATATACCTTCGCCAAAACTTTTATTATGCAAACTCTTTATAAAAACATTCGCATTGTAGATGATACCCAAGATTTTATGGGTTGTATTCTTGTAGAAGACGGCATCATTACCCAAGTAGCCGAAACTATTGATGAGCCCGCTTTTGAAATTCTGGGCGCCTATGGTCTTTATAACAGTAACTTGATTGTGCGCGATTTTACCGGTGAAGATGTAGTAATTATGCCCGCTTTCACCGATTTGCACGCTCATTTTCGCGATCCGGGTTTTACTTATAAGGAAGATTTGCAAACCGGTTGCGAAGCCGCCATCAAAGGAGGTTACACCGCAGTAAATTTAATGCCAAATACTTGTCCGGTATGCAGCTCCATAAAACAAGCGCGCGAAATTGAAAAACGAGCCAAAAAAATTTGCGGAATTACAGTAAACCAAACTTTAAGTATGACAAAAGATTTAGAAGGTTTCGACATCGAACACCTGAAATCATTGAAAAAAAATGAAATACTTTTTATTACAGATGATGGTAAAGGCGTGCAAGATGATGCGACTATGAAGCAGATTTTTGAGATTTGTAAAGAAAAAAATATCACTGTTTTATCTCATGCCGAAGACTCGAAATACAGCGCCACCGATATGCGGAAAGCAGAGAATGAGATGACGGCGAGGGATTTGCGGCTGTTCGAATCTATAAGCGGAGAAGAGAGAAGGGAGAAAGGAGAAGGGAATAGCGGGCATTTGCATTTTTGTCATGTGAGCACGAAAGAGGCGATTGAAATGATTGCCCATGCGCAAGAAAAAGGTTTAAATGTTACGTGCGAAGTGGCGCCGCATCATATTTTTGCTACCGGCGAAAGTGCGAATCATTACCGCGTAAATCCGCCTTTAAGAACGCAAGAGGATATTGATGCATTAATAAAAGCGATGCAAGCCGGCAATGTATTTGCCATTGCTACCGATCATGCTCCACATTCCGCTGAAGACAAAGAAAAAGGCGCTCCCGGAATGATTGGCTTGGAGTTAGCTTTTCCATTGTGTTACACAAAGTTGGTGAAAGGCGGTTTTATAACTCTTTCGCAGTTGGTAAAATTGATGGCCACCAATCCATCTGAGTTAATGAGACTTAACAAAGGGAAAATTGTAGAAGGGATGAGGGCAGAATTTGCCATTGCTGAGCTTCAACAGGAATATGCGATTGATACTTCGACTATGATGTCTAAATCGAAGAATACGCCTTTTAATGGGATTTCTGTTTTTGGGAAGGTTGTGGAGACGGTTTTTTAGATTTTTAGCACACAGATGACACGGATTAAACAGATGAGGCAGATTAAATTTTTTATTTCAATTTCAGTTCTTTCCAGTTATTACCCATCGTTGCGGATGCTGTAACTGTGGGCGTTTGGCTTTTGCGGTTTACTAAGATAGATTGTTGACCCACTTGAATAGTAAGGTAATCACTCAGCTCGCCAAGCGTAACATCGCCTTTGGTTTCTTGTAATTTTTTGAGGAGAAAATAAGTAAACAAGCCGTGTCCTTTTTCTTTGTAAGGGAAGGACGTTTCATCGCCTTGCGAAGAAGAAAACACCACCATATTGCCTGTGGGTACGCCGCTTTTAGCAGTAATTCTCACGCCGCGTGCTTGCGCCAGCATTTGTCCATCGCGACCGGCGCCGCTGAAACAGGCATCCATAAATACGGTTACGGACTGTGCCGGCAAATCACCTAATATTTTATACAAATCGTCTAATTTATAACCTGTTGTAACATCTGTACCGTAACCATCTACCGGCAACAAATAAGAACTTCTTGAATTTTCGTCGGGAATGCCGTGTCCGGCGTAATAGAAGATGATATTGGCTTCTCCTTTGTATTGTTCAGCTACTTGTCGTATCCAATTTATCTCGGCACGCATATTATTCAGCGTGGCATTGGTTTTAAAACTGATATTTTGTGCAGGAATACCCAGTGTTTTAATGCAATACTCCCTAAATGTTATTCCATCGCTGATGGCAAAATCTACTTTCGACACATCGTGGTAGTTTTCATTGGCGATAATCACCACAAAAGTTTTATCATTTTTAAAATCTGTTACCGGGATATTAATATCCACATCCGATTTTCCGATGTTAAGATTTACAGTATTAATATTTTGATTGCCTCTTTGTGAATTTGGATTTCCGGAAATATCCACCGGCGCGAAATTATAATCAATATGCGCAATGATGTAGTTTAATGAAGCTTGATTGCTATATTTGTACGATTTACTACCTTGGGCGGAGAATACGACTTCCGCAAGCGCCAATCCGTCATTTTCGATAAAATATTTTGGTTTTTTTGTGTAGCTGTTCCAATTATTTCTAAAAGTTTGTGCTTCATTATGCGGAACAGGTACAAGTAAATTGCCATACAAGTCGCTCGTTATCAAATACACTTCATTATCCGGATCATATTTTTCCAATGTTAATTCAACTTCTTCATATTTTAACGTTAAGAATACATCTTCCGCTTCTTTGGTGAGCATATTAATTTTCTCGTTTCGAGCATTCTCACTGATACGTTTCTGCCAATCTTCCGTTTTTTCATATTCTCCCTTTTGTTGCCATTCGTTAATTTTCGTTTGCACAAAATCTTTGGCAAAAATGCTGAATTGATCAGGAAGGCAGATTTCGCTTTCTTTTACTCGCGCTTCGGCGTATGCCACAAGATCGTAGCTAAGCGGTTTTTCGTTGGACAAGGCTTTTTTGAACCAGTACAATGCTAAGATTGGGTCTGCTTCTACGCCTTCGCCGTTATAATAACTCCAGCCTAAATTGAATTGCGCGTTGGCATTTCCTTTTTCGGCGGCTGTGCGGTCGGCGGTGGTTTGGGTGAAGGTTGTTGTTGTGATGAATGCGAAGAGTGTAAAAAAAAGTATCTTTTTCATGTTTTATTTTTTATGTTAAATTTCTAATAAGGGCATACTGTTACCTCCCTTTCCTCCCAATAAAAATCGCCTCCTGCTTCGTTACTCTTTGATCTGAAGGAATTTTTATAATCCATTGATACAAATCATCTAAAGTGGTACTACCATCTTTTGTGGCTTTTGAATACGGGCGTTCTTTTTTGGTAAATACAAAAACGAAACTATTGCCTTCCATATCTTCTTTGGTTTCTTTGTATAACGTGTATTCAAGCTGGTCAGACTGAGGAAATGTTTTTTCGGTTTTGGCTTTTAAAGGTTGTGTTTTTTCCATTTCATTAGGATATAATATGCCTCCGTTACCGGTGTCATCAAACCAAAATATTTGCACGTAGCAATCTTTTGTGGGGGTTACGGAGAATTGCAAATTATCGCCTTCATTATACGCCACTGCAAACCCGCTAACCTGAGCGTCAAATCCGGGATCATATTTCACGTTATTGGTTTTTACTTTAGCCCTAATGCGTACTTTGTAAAAAACGATGTCATCAATAACTACCGGCCTGTCTTCTAAAATTTTAATATCGGTAAACTCTCCTATAATTTCCGAATTGCTAAAATTTATAAAATTTTCCACCAAATCCGAAACTGTTGAAGTGGAAGAAGATACAAAAGTTTCTATACCGGCTTCTTCCAAAGCTTTAGCTTTTGCTCGCTCCATAGCTAACATTCTGGCTTTTTCAGGCGTAATATTGGCAATTTGCCACATCCCTTCAGCTTCTACGGTTTTAGTTTGTGCAAAAAGAGAATGTGAAACAAATAATAAAATTCCTAAAATGAATAGCTTGTACATTTTTCTCATACAATTCTGTTTTTTATGATTATAATCTTTTAGTTCTAACAATTTCAACTTCTTCGTTTTTATATTTTGGAGGATTCATTCCTGCAGTTGAGCCAATGTAAGTAGGATCGCATATTACGTATTTTTTTCCGCCAATAGTAAAGTAATTACCGGAAACAGGCGTATTGAAGTGCACCGCCGCCGACATGTGGTCGGAATAGAGCACCAAAACAACATCCAGATCCAGCAATAAGCGTACCAAATAGGAAAACATAATGGCGCGGTCGTCGCAGTCGTTATAGGGGTAGTATAAGTTTTCTTCGCAGAAATTCCATTTTTCGTATCCATAATGCGCGATATCATCCATATATTCAAACGCATAGTGCATAAAATTCAACAAAATATTCACGGCTTCTTCCTCTGTTTTTCCTGCAAGTAACGGTTTAAATTGACGAATGACAGAGTTTATAAAATGCTCATTAACAGCTGCATTTGCATTAACATCAGCATCAACTTGCGGATAATTTCTATAATAATCTATAGCGCTTTGAGAATAAGTTAATGTGACGGTTTGATTTAATTTCTTTACCCATAATTCTTTGTCAATTAAAATGGCGTTGAGATTCACAGGCTTATAAACATTAAAATCTAAACCGGTAATTTTATCGGAAAAATTGGTTTTGTAAGTAAAAATTGAGGTTGGTTCAAGGGTAGAAAATAAAAAATAATAAGGCTTACGATCCATTTCCAAATAAGATGTTGCATAAACATTTTGCGGCGAATGTATTACCGGCTCTAACCTGTTCGATGTGCGTACAATTTTAGCATCCAATCCCAATTGGTTTAACAAAAAAACCAAAAATACGGCGGTTTCATTCTGCGGCTTATTTGCCCAAACCGATTTTGCATACTCTTGACACAAAAGCGCTAACCCGTACTGATTTAAAGCGTGTTTATTCTTCATTTCGACAATGGCATTCACAGCAGGTTGATAATTTGTTCGGCTGAGGGAGCGCCAAAAGTCAGCAACCGTTTTTTCTTGTGTGTTTGTTAAAAATAGATTTTCGAGCGCTAAATCGTGCGGTATTTTAAAGGCAGAGTTCCATAGGTTAATCGTTTTATGATAAGGAACCGAAGGGGTTACATCCGGGAAAACAGGCGCAACCGGCTTGGTTTCTTCTTCAATTTTTGGAAGCTCCGGTTTCTTATCATCCAGTCTTGGCTCTTGCGGTTCCGTTTTTTTCTCTTGTGGCTTTTCTTCCTGTGGTGGTTCTATTTCTTTAACCGGAATTTCTACCGGCGGCGGCAATTCTTCTTTTGGCGTATCTGCTACCGGTGGCGCAGGCGGATTAGGCTTTACCGGCGCAGGAATTTTTGCAAAAACCTGAAACTCTTGCCACTGTTGCTCCAATGTTTTTGCAAAAGCAGCATTTATAGAATCTTGAAATGTATTAAATTGCTGATTAATAGATTTTTGAAACTCTTCAAAAGATTTATCAAAGTTTTGATTGTTTTGGGCTTGTAAGTAAACCGGTAATAAGATGCAAAGGAGGAGAATTATTCTTTTCATAATTTGTTTTTTAGCACGCAGATGACGCAGATTATCAGGATTAACGCAGATTTTTAAAATAAAATTATTGAACAAAGACAAAAAAGCGAGATTGTATTTGTACAATCCCGCTTTTTATTCATTATTAATTAATCGGCAATTTCATCGGGAACTATTTTCTTGGAATTTTCCATCATTCTATCCATACCCATCATTTTTTCCAATTGTGCCTTGTTAATTTCCAAATCATTTTTAAGTTCATCTAAAACAATTTGTCGTGCCAAACTCATCGCTGCTTTCATATCATATACCATCGTCATTCTTAATTCTACATTGTTGTTTGGCTTAGGTCTGTATATTTCAAATACTTTAACCACGCGTCCCAATTTTTGAGAAACAATATTTTTTGAATTTTCAACTGCTTTTGTAATAGAAGCTGCTTCTGTTTGAGATATTTCCTGATTGGCTACTGCCATATCTACCAACGAAGCTACATTCGTTTGAATAGCGCCGGCAATTCTTACCTTAGCTAAATTTTCGGCTTGCATTTGCGCAGCAGAAACTGTATTGGCAACTACTTGGTTTGTTACTACGATATAGCGTGGAAATCCGGAAGGATCCATTTCATATTGTTTCATCCAAGCGGTTTCTAATTGTTTATCTATAGGTAATCCCATAGTTTTCCAACCTTCTTTTTGAAGTCTTTTAGTTTCTTTTTGTGCATTTTTGCTTGCTTTTTTGTTCAAATCGCTCTTTACTTCTTTTTGTTGTTTTTGTTGAGCTTTGATTTCTTGTTTCTCTTGTTTTGTTTGTGCATTTAAGTTAAATGCGATGCTTACCATTAAGATAATTCCTAAAATTTTGATTGCTTTTTTCATAATGTTAAATTTTTTAAGGTTTGTAATTGTTTGTTATTTTTTGCTATTTACTAACATATAGGTTTTCAGATTTCAAAATCTATCATTGGTGATTGAATTTTATTCTTGTATCAATTGCAAAACGCCGCGCCTTACCTCTGTTTTACCATCTTCAAAAATTGCCTTCAATTCCCATTGAATATCCTCATATTTAATATAATCCGCATATTTAATATGAAATACATTTTGCGTAACTTCTTGGTTTAAAATAGTTTTTCCATTTTTATCTTTTAAGATAATCTCCGTTTTTCCTGCATTTGTATTCCATTGAAAATCAAATGTTCTATCCAAATTTTTACACAATACAACATAAGGTGTTTTGGCAGGTTTTTTCATTTCAAATAGATTTTCCTCCGATTTTTCAGCCGTATTTTTATGTTGAACCTGTACTTGAATCTCGGTCTCTTCTTCCTTATCTACCGGCTTTGAAGTTGTATGAGACGTGCTATTTTTCTCTGTTTCATTACTTGCTAATTCTTTATCATTCAGATTTGTAGGAAATGTTTTTTCCATTATTTCACCCGGCATAATAATCTCTTTAGAACTATCTTGTTGTGCAACAGGCTGATAATCTTTATTAATAATATTAAAATAAAGGATAGAAAGAATACCAACCACTATTGCGGCAACAGCCAATGAGGTTATGAGATAAAATTTATTTCGGTTAGGTTTTTTATTCGAAGATGCAATATGCTGTTTTACAACATTCAAACGCTCTGTAAGATCAATTTTTATCGGACATTCTGTTTCTACTTGAGTAGCAGAACGGATATTCATAAAATCTTCAAGATTTTCGTTATTTTCATTCAAATAAGCTAAAACTTGTTCGGTTTCAGCAGCATCCGTTTTTCCGTCTAAAAACTTTGCCAATAAGTGATCTGATATATGTAAATGTTTCTTATTCATGTTCATAGTCTGTTAAAAATGTTCTTAACGTTTTAATAATCCTGTTTTTAATGGTGTAAAGATAATCAACAGTTAAACCGAATTGTTGCGCTACATCTGCTACTACTCTATCTTCAATAAGTAACAGAGTGGCAATTTCCCGGTCGCGTTCATTTTTAATTTGGTTAATTGCTTTCATGATGTCTTTTTTTAGTCCTAAATCGGATTGTTGTACCCAAACTTTGGTTTGCAAATCCCATTTATCCGATATAGTTACTAACCCTCTCGAATCTATCACAGAGAGCTTATAATTTTTAAAGAAACGATACGACACTGTTGAAATCCAGGTGGTTAAACTGTATTCCGGTTGAAAAGTTTTTAAACGTCTCCAATCGTTGGCTTCTAAATAAAGATAAAACTCATTGATATAATCCAATATTTCAATCTGATACGGAAAAATCTTATAAAGATTATGTGCTAATAATTTCAGTTGTTTTTTATAAAAAAAAGACACAATCACCTCAGGATCATTCATAATAAGGTGCTCTACCCAATCTCTATCTGAAAAACTATCAAAATTTGTCGAGATATGCATCATAACAATTCAATTTTATAATCAATTGGAAGACTCAGGTTTTTAATAAAGTTTTCCGGATTTATTTTATAACGATGATTTGAAAAATCGGAATTGAATACATTATTGGTTTCCATAATGCGTATTTCCAACGGAATTCGTCCTTCCGATTTTTCTACGGCTTCTTTGAGCGAGTATGCCACTTTTCCATTAACATTCTTAATATTTAAGATGATACGAACTTCTTTGCAAAGTTTCTCAAATGCATCATCCAAATAAAATATGTTAACAGGCTTTAAGTCTAAATTTCTGGGCGCATTGGGATCTTTTCTATAGTAACGCTCACTGGCGTTTGCCGTTATGAAAAGCTGTTTACCTATCTCAAAAAGATGTCTATGCTTGGTAAAATCTTCTGAAAATAGCAGCCATTCAAAACTTCCGCTTTCATCTTCAAGCGTAATTCGTCCAAATACTTTATCGTTTTTCGTAGTTCCTTGTTGCACAGCAGAAACCATGCCTACAAATTTGGCGGTTTTAGTTAAAAACCTCTCTAATTCTTCCGTTTTTTGCAACAATTCGAGATTTGTATTACAGTAGTTTTCAATAATAGTTTTGTAATTATCTAACGGATGTCCGGAAATATAAAATCCGGCAACTTCCTTTTCATGACGCAATTGTTGAATAGGATTCCACGGATCACACACAGGCAGTTTGGGGAGCGCTTCTTCCTGCATAGCAGGCGCATCATCAAAAATGGAGGTTTGTTGCTGAGCGCATGCGTTTTGCTCGCGCGCCGCCCAATGCAACAGTTTTTCTAAAAAAGTTACACTGTCATCTTTTTCAGTATGAAAAAATTGCGCCCGATGCACACCGGAAAGCGCATCGAAAGCACCGGCGTACACCAATGCTTCCATGTTTTTTTTATTACAATTCTTTGAATTGATGCGTTTTACAAAATCAAAAATCGTTTCAAATTTTCCGTTTTTTTCTCTTTCCTCAATAATAGAACCGATGGCGGTACTTCCCACGCCTTTGAGCGCTGCCAACCCAAAACGGATATCTCCTTCTTGATTTACAATAAATTCCACATCCGATTCATTAATATCCGGAGACAAAATGCGAATACCGGCTTGCAATCCATCTTCAATAAACTTCTTGATATTTTCCATTTTATCAAGATTGTTGGTTAGGTTCGCCGCAAAAAACTCGGCCGGATAATGCGCTTTAAGCCAAGCGGTTTGATAAGCAATGAGTGCATAACACGTAGCGTGCGATTTATTGAATGCATAATTTGCAAATTCAATCCATTCTTTCCAAATTTTCTTTAAAACGTTGGTATCGTGTCCTTGCTGGTCTCCACCATACATGAACTCTTTTTCCATCTCGTTCATCACCTTCATAATCTTCTTACCCATGGCTTTACGGAGTGTATCGGCTTGCCCGGGCGTAAATCCCGCCAACAGTTGCGAAAGCAACATTACTTGCTCTTGATAAATTGTAATGCCGTAAGTATCATCCAAATACTTTTCCATTACAGGAATATCGTATTCAATTTTTTCCTTACCTTGCTTCCGGTTAATGAAAGAAGGAATATTGTTCATGGGACCCGGGCGGTACAGCGCCACCATAGCAATCACATCTTCAAAACGTTCGGGCTTGAGGTCTATTAAATATTTCCGCATTCCGGGGCTTTCTAATTGGAAGATCCCGGTAGTATCGCCATGTCCTAAAAGTTGGTAAGTTTTTTCATCGTCTAACGGAATCGCGTCAATATCAATATCTAAGTTAAAGCGTTTTTTGATATTTGCCAATGTACTGCTTATAATATTCAGCGTTTTCAGTCCCAAGAAGTCCATTTTAAGTAGCCCGGCATCTTCTACCCATTTCCCTTCAAATTGTGTTACAGGAATTTCGCTATTTTTTGAAGTACTTAATGGAATTTGTGAAATCAGATCTTCTTTTCCGATAATTACGGCGCAAGCGTGTACACCGGCTTGACGTACAGTACCTTCTAATTCTTGCGCAAAATGGAGTGTCTTCTTTTCCAACTCTTCACCGGAATCCAATTTTTTCCTTAGTTCCGGAACTTCTTTATAGGCATCTTCTATAGTAATTCCCGGTCTTCCCGGAACCAATTCCGACAAATGATTGCTTTTCGGCAACGGCAGTTGCAATACACGTGCACAATCTTTTATAGAAGCGCGCGCCGCCATAGTACCGAATGTAACGATTTGCGCTACTTTTCCTTCACCATATTTATTTATCACATATTCAATTACTTTATCACGCCCGGAATCGTCAATATCAATATCCATATCGGGCATTGAAATCCTGTCAGGATTTAAAAAACGTTCAAAAAGCAGATGATATTTGATAGGATCAACGTCGGTTATTTTTAAGCAATAAGCTAATACAGAACCTGCTGCAGAGCCACGCCCGGGTCCAAAACGGATGCCCATTTCTCTTCCTGCTTTAATAAAATCCCAAACAATAAGAAAATACCCGGAGTAGCCTGCCTCTTTCACTGTTTTCAATTCAAACTGAATACGTTCAATAATTTCATCAGTTAAAACCTCCCATCTCTTATTGGCACCCTCAAACACTAGATGCTCCAAATAATGATATTCATCTTTAAATCCTTCCGGAACAGAGAATTTCGGAAGCGACACTCCCATTTTCAATGAAATAGGCTCAATCTTTTCTACTAATTTTTGAGTATTTATAATGGCTTCAGGATATTCTGCAAACAACTCCGACATTTCTTGGGCAGTTTTCAAATATTCCTGACCGGTATAAGCCATCCCCATATCGGTATCCGTATCTTGCATGGCAGAGTCGGTATCTTGCAAGCTTCTCCTTGTGTTTAAGCAAATTAACAAGCGGTGCGCCTCATAATCTTCCGCATTTACATAATGCACATCGTTGGTGGCGATAAAAGGCACATTACAAATTTCGGAAAGCCGTTTAATAGCTTTGTTTACTATAAGTTGCGGTTTATGCCCGTTATGCTGCATTTCCAAGTAAAAATCATTGCCAAAAATCTTCTTGTATTTTTCCACCACTTTAACGGTATTATCCAAATTCAGAAGCTCGGAAGTTAATCCTCCAATGTTTTCTACAGGGTTATCTGCCATAATAGTTTTGGCAACTTCTCCACCGAGGCAAGCGGAACATGCAATAAGTCCTTCTGAGTATTTTTCCAACAGCTCCATATCTACACGTGGTGTATAGTAAAACCCTTCAATAAATGAAAGTGTTACAAGACGAGAGAGATTTCTGTAACCCGTCCAATTTTTAGCTAAGAGAATTAAGTGACGTCCGCCACGATCTTCTTTCACGTTCTTATCTTTATCGAAACGCGTGCGTTGCGCTACATATACTTCACAACCAATAATCGCTTTAAACTTATCTTCTTTATCTTTAATATCTCTATTAAATTTTTCAACTTCATCCACAAACTCAAACACGCCGTACATATTGCCGTGGTCGGTAACTGCCATTGCTCGTTGCCCATCATTATATGCTTTTTGAATCAGTTTTTTTGTTTTGGCAAACCCGTCTAATATGGAATACTCAGTGTGTACGTGGAGGTGTGAGAAGTTGCTCATAATGAATACAGTTTAACTTTTTTTGTAGCGCTACAAATATCTGATAAAATTTTAATTTTCGATAATCAAAAAAGAATATTTTTGTAAACCAAAAAACATTCACATGCAAACCCAAGAAATAACCGCAACCCTCGATCAATTAGACGAAGTAGCAAGAGCAATTTTAAACACCTATCCCAATCATCGCGTTTTTAGCTTTAACGGCGAAATGGGGGCAGGTAAAACTACTTTAATCAAGGCTTTATGTAAACATTTGAACATTCAAAATATTCCTTCCAGTCCTACGTTTGCAATAGTAAATGAATATTGGACACCACGAAACGAGCCGGTATATCATTTCGATTTTTACCGCATTGAACGTCCGGAAGAGGCGATTGCCATTGGGTTTTTTGAGTATTTGGAAAGCGGGCATTATTGCTTTATGGAGTGGTCGGAAAACATTGCAACTATTTTAGACGACGAGCGGGTAAAAGTCACAATTGAACGAATTGATGATCAAACACGTAAATTTACCTTTTAATGAACACTTCTTTTCAACCTGAACACACACTCGACCCACAACTTTCACCTATCGGAATTGACACAAATAATGTTAGGGCTACTATCGGCATGCTAACCTCCGAAACTCTGTTTGAGCCGTTGATGCTTTCGTTGAAACAAATTGAAGAGTTTGTAGATGATCGTGTGGCAGTGCTCATTCAAAGAGGATTAGGTGTTGAACATAATATTTCTGACTACCAATTTACAGAATATGGCGCTGATATTATGGAAGATGAGCTACCAATTATTGCGCTTTCTACCATTGTTTTAAAATATGCGCCCTTTTCGATAGAAGATATTTTCTTTTTGAAAGAGAAGCAAGTTATTATTTCTACGGCTCCTCCGGAAGCGTTTACCAATGAGATGGTACAATTTTTACAGGAAAAAAAGATTACGGCGGTAGGAATTAATTTTCTCAATTTAGAAAATTCTCAAATACAAGATACGGTTTGGCAATTAGTTTCAACATTACTATTTTCTCGCAATCTTCAACATAGTATTCAATTAAATCCGATGTTTTTGAAAAGCGTATATTGCTATAACGGGGAGATTTGCCATCGTGCTATTGCTGAAAGTGCCGGTGTGCCCTGGAAGGATTTGGTGGAGTTGTGTTGGAATTGGAATTGATTAAAAAGTAACCACCGCCCCCAAAAGCTTAGCAATTTCTTCTCTGCGCTTTAATAAAGATTGTAGTTTTTGCAACATTAACTGCTCCAATTTTTCATCACTATTTTCTGCAATTTCCCGTAGAATCAATTTTCTATATTGCTCAATAACACGCAATTTGAACATCAAAATAGTTTCTTCTACTATATTATTCAGTTTGTGAATATTATTGGATACATTGCGCGTAACGATATCAAATCTTAGCAACCATTGTTCGCTAATTTCCGGCTCATCATTTAACAAATGTGCAATTACAAAATCTGCAATTTCTTTATCATTTATAGTTGAAAAATAGCTTTTTATGACATCTTGATGTGGAGCTGTTTTAGCAACCTCCGAATATTCCAAATAAATGTTTTGAAACAAAGGATTTGAAAATTGTATTTGCTGGTGATGAAATTCGTCGAAAATATATTGGTCAATGCGACTTTTGCTGTAAAATGGATCACCGTTTTCAGTAATTTCCTGTATATCAATTTCAAACATTCCATATTTTAGAATAAGCAAAATGATATTTTTTTCAATTTCCGCCAAACGATTATCACCCTCTAATTTCAACTGTTTGGGCAATTGCTCCACAACATCCACTTGATCAGATGTAGAAGTTCCTTCTCGCTTTCTGCCTTCCTCCCTTCTGCTTTCTACCTTTCCACTTTCTTCTTTTCGCGCTTTCGCGCCTTCATGTTTCTTCCACACCGCCTTCCGCAACTGCACATTCAGCGTTTCTTCCGACAATTGAAAAAGTTCGGCACACTCTTTGATGTAAAACGCTCGTGCCACAACATCGGGAATATCTGCCACATTTTGAATAATTTCGTTCACCATTCCGGCGCGCTTCATCGGGTCATTTCCGGCATCTTTCGACAACATTTTAGCTTTAAAAAGAATGAAGCTGACCGAATTTTCTTGAAAATAGGCTTTTAAATCTTCCTGGCTTGTTTTTCTTGCAAACGAATCGGGATCTTCGCCTTCAGGGAGCATCACGGTTTGTACATTCAAACCGCTTTCCAACAACATATCAATTCCGCGCAATGAAGCTTTTATTCCGGCTGGATCGCCGTCATACACCAATGTAATATTCTGAGTTTGAGTCGCAATCAGCTTTATTTGTCCTTTAGTCAATGCTGTACCGGAAGAAGCTACTACATTCTCGATTCCTGCGGTAAACATTGAAATAACATCGGTGTAGCCTTCCACTAAATACACATTGTCGTGCGTCCGAATTGCCTTTTTTGCAAAAAAGAAACCATACAAGATATCGCTTTTGTGATATACTTCACTTTCAGGCGAATTGAAGTATTTGGCAATTTTTTCTCCTTGTTTTAACGTGCGTGCTCCAAAGCCAAGTGTTTTCCCTAAAGCGCTGTGAATAGGGAAAATAACACGCCCGTGAAAAAAGTCAAATAATTTGCCGCTTTCGCTTTCCTTGGTTAACCCTAAGGTTATCAATTGCTCTTTTTTATAACCTTTTTTTAATGCGGTTTGCGTAAAAGTATCCCAACCTTCGGGATTGTAACCCAATTTGAATTTTTTGATGGTCGCCTCGTTATATCCACGTTCTTTAAAATAACTCAAGGCAATATTTCGCCCGTCTTCCGTATCAAAAAGTTGTTCAATGAAATAGGTTTCAGCAAATTGATTTACCAACAATAAACTCTCTTTTTTGCTTTCCTCCTCAACTTGTTCTTTGGTTTTTTCCGCGTCTTCTTCAATGTTAATGTTATATTTTTTAGCCAAATAGCGCAATGCTTCGGGATAAGAGAACTTTTCATGCTCCATAACAAAATGCACGGCATTTCCTTTGGTGTCGCATACAAAACAGTTGAAGATGCCTAATCGCGGACTCACGTACATCGAAGGATTTTTATCATCGTGAAAAGGACAAACACCCACCCAATTTTGTCCACGACGTTTTAATGAAACAAAATCACCCACCACTTCTTCGATTTTGGCGGTCATCATTATTTCATCAATTGTTTTTTTGGAAATCATTAGAGGTAATGCGCTATAATTTTATGTGGCAAAAGTATGGTTTTTTACCAATTACAGAAAAGTTGCACTTAAACTTTTTTAAACATTTATAGAAAAAATTGCGTTCGTGCCATTTTCGTGCCAAAATTGCACAAGCAGCTACCTTTATTTCATATTTACGGATATTTTCGCGGAACCGTTACAAAATAAAACACATTTTGTAGCGAATAGAGAAATAAAATAAGATTAAGGGGCATTTTTAGTAAAAGTGCTCCTTTTTCAATTATCTACCTTATAATTTTATCAACATTTGTATTCTAACCTCCGTTTTATGCGGTGCATCTATTAACTCTAATCCGCTGCCCATTTGATGTTTGTTAAAAAGCAGTAAGCGTGATATTTTACCCTGAATTTCAAAACGTTTGCTTTTCCATTTTACAATAAAATAGCTTTTACAACCTCTATAATAGTAGCTGTTTATGGTAAATGTGTAAGAAAGGTCGTTTTCGTAAGCATACAATCGCTCGTCGTAGGTGTCGGTATCGAATAGGGCGAATCTTAGTTTAAAATCTAATCCGACTTTAGAGATATCAATGCCAATATCTTGATAGGCAAGCAATCCAAACAAGTTTTCTTTTTTATGAGCATTCCTATTGCAAATGCTACTTATTTCGGATTTTAATTGCATAATTTTCAGGAAATTATAAGAAAGTATAACACGCAGGCGATGTTGTTGGGTTTCTAATATTTGATTGTAGATTACATCTTCTCTGAAATTTTTGGCTCGTGTTTTGTATGTGTAACGTACCAACAACGCACAGTTTCTAGCCATAGCAATATCAAATCTTAGCGAGATGTCAAGGTGAGGTAGAGGCTTGTCTGTCAAATATCGCAGCCAATGAAATTGATATATGTCGAAGAGCGCCACCATATTTACTCTTTTTGAGAGCACGATTTCGGAAGTTAGCAATAAGCCGGTTTCATTATTCAGTTTACTGTTTTTTGAATATGGTTTTCCGTCAAGTGCAACAAAGTTTTTGCTAAAATGTCGCATTAATGCAGAGAATTTCATTCGTGGATCTATTTTAAAAATAGCGCCTTGCATAATCCCAAAACCATTGCTGCTGCTTGCCGCAAATTCTCCGAAAAGAATATGATGTTTTATTAATACTTGATAATCAATACTTGCATTACATACTCCTTTTCCTGAAAAATCAAAACGTTGGTAAGGTCTTGAAGGAGGAAGTACCGGCAACGAGAATTCTGTCCGTGTGATTTGCGCTCCGATTTTGAAAGTTTTTAAATGTGTGCGAAAATGTGCTCCATAAACTCTGTTAAACAATGCATTACGTTTATTAAGTTCTGATTCTGTTCGATATAGCCCCGTATTTGAAATAGCACCTTCAAAAGCAAAAATATCAGGTTCTATTTCCACAATGTTTCCATCAAAAAAACGGTGTCCGAAAAAGATTGTGCCACTGAATTTGTAGGTTCCTAATTGCACTGCAGTGCCTCTCAAAAAGTTACTCTGGCTCATGGCGGTTACCGGGCGTTGTGTTGCGCCTGTTTTTCTTATTTCGCCGGAACTGCTGTTTAAGAATCCACTTCCCATAATCATTCCTTGTCCGAAATGAAGCCGGTAATCGCCCACAATAACAGATTGCAAAATGCCAATGTTTTTTACTTGTAAGTGAAAAGAATAAAAACCAAAACCTTGTTTTTGGGAACCTTTAAAAAATTCTTCGCCGGCGTTTTTCTTGCCTGAAAATCCTAAAGTAATATGCTCACTTGCTGAAAAACTATAGCGAAAGGTGTACTGTTGCGGTGTTCCTACATAATGCGTATTTCTGTTTTTATCATAACCGGCTTTTTGTTCCAATATTTGTGTGTAACGGATTAACAGTTTGTGTTTCGGGCGCCTAAATAATGATTTAAAAGTTCGCTTATGTTCTTTAACAGCGGTGGTGATAACGTAAGGTTCAAGCTGTTGCACATATTCTATAGAAAATCCTTCTACTGAAATTAATTCATAAATTGTAACCAAAAAACCATTTTCTGCGATATATTTTTGAAGATGATAGTATTGGAAATCAGACATTTTTAATATAGAGAAAGCGATTTCGGGAGGCAAGTCGTTGATGTTAATTTTTTCTAATGTCCCGTATATTTCGGATAGTTCTTCCATAAAATCGCTTTCGTCTTCGAGGTCGAGGTTTTCTATTTCTTCGCTGAGGTTGTCTTCGAGGTTTATTCGCATAAAATTAGTGTCTATTTGCGCGAAAGAAGTTACAGGTAGTAAGATTAGTAAGAGGAGTTTTTTCATGAGTTTTGTATTTTGATAGTTTTTTAGCACGCAAATGACGCAGATTATTAGGATTTATGCGGATTCTCATCTGTGTTCCTCTGTGCCTCCTCCGTGGTTCTCCGTGCAATATTATTCTTTTACAGTTTTTTTTCACAGAGAACCACGGAGAATACGCAGAGAGTCACAGAGATTATTTAAATAGATAGCTTACTCCCACTTGCGGCGAAAAGCCCAACCGATAATCAAAGCTCCCGCCCACATCAAACTGCAGTTTATAGCACCAAAAAGAAAATTGCATATTCACCTTTTTTAACGATAAATCTGTAATAAATCCATAGAATTTTTCTCTAAAACAAATAGTTGTAGCAATATCAAAAAAACCGGGCAATTGTTTTGAAGCAGCTAATGCCAGTAACACTTTATCGCTTAGTTTAAAATCTAACATTAAGGTATATAACATCGGAATTTTTTCGTTTCCTGTTAATCCGTATTTTAAATTTGCCGGGTTGTATGCCGAGACGCCAACGCCTATTTTTTGTGTAATTTTTCCATAAAGTGATAAATCGAAGGTAAAAGAGTGTTTTTTTGGATAACTTTCTACATGATGTAGCAGGTAATGCACTTGCAAACCAAAAGAGACTCGTTTGGCAAGCACACGTGCATATCCGGAAGAGATCGTGAGCATGCCGTATTTGGAATATCCAAAATGTGAGGTAGTTAAGGTTATCACATTTTCATTAATATTATAATTTCCAGATAAAGTGTTCGTACACAATTCTTTTAATAGAAACTGATTTTGAGAAGATAGAGAAACGCTTCCGTAAAGAAGCCACGCCTGCATTGAGAAATTTTGGTTTCTACTATGGAACAAGAAGTAATCGGTAATGGAAACTTGTTCTTCTCGAGCAAAAATAAAAGAAGTTGAGAAACTAAAAAATGAGATTAAGCACCAAACAATGAGTGGTTTACGAGACATGGCAGTTAGTTTTAGTTTGTAATAGTAATTCAGCGGCAAATATACAACGCCAAAATCCGTTTTCGGAAAAAACGTGAAAATTTTTTCTTGTTGATTTTCAGACTTTTAATTTCGCAGTAAAGAAATCCACGTGTAAATGGGGTAGTGGTCTGATATTGAAATGTTTGTACCCACCGTGTGCCCATATGACTTATAGGCTTTGTCGTGCAAAATATAGTCAATCCGGAAGTTAGGAAAAGTTTCTCCCAAATAGGTTTTCCCCATTCCTTTACCGCTTGTTCTGAAAGAATCTTTTAAGTTGCCCGCTATTTTATTATAGGCAAAAGAAGCAGGTGAATCGTTCAAATCGCCGCAAACAATCACGTAATGAGGACAATTTTTAAGATGTTGTTGTAATACTTTTGCCTGTTCTTTTCTAATATCGAAAGCAAGTCCTATTTTTTCATATAATACTTTTGCTTTTTTTTGCCATTTCGGATCGTTCATACGATTGATTATAAGCTGTTTGCCTATTTCATAATCTTCATCTTTGAAATGAATGGAAGCCAAATGGCAATTGTAAACTCGAACAGTGTCGTTCTTGTGTTTAAAGTCTATGTATGTGGCAATTACAGTGCTATCAGGCATTTCGACGATTCCTTTTCCGATAATTTTGTTTTTAGAAAACGTGGCAAATCCATAAAAAAACTCATTGTTTCTATTTGCTGTAAAATATTCAAAGTGATAGTTTTTATCTTTCAATTTCAAAACCGAAAGCAATGTGTCGGTTGTATTAAAATTCAGTTTTCCCGATTTATCGTAAAAATATTCTTGAAAACACACAATATCAGGTTGTTCTTCTTTAACAAACCGAATAATTTCATTTTTTCTCTGTTGACGTAGCTTTTTATCTTCGGTGTCATACAAGCCAAATAATTTTACATTATAACTCATTACTTTAACGCAATTTACGCACTTAGGCGGTTTTTCCGTTCCTTTGAGTTGAAAATGTTTATCAATGGTGCCAACATTTAATAAAATTAAAGAAAGCGAGAGTAAAGAAAATTGGTATTTTATTGGAAACCACAAAATTACAAACAGCGCATTCAATGCTAAAATGTAGATGAATCCCAAACCACAGAACGCACCGAAGCTAAACCATGTGGATGGTATATATTGTGCTGAAAATGCAAATAGCAAGCCCAAAGCTGCTACGAAATTCGCAATAAATAAAGGAATAATGAGTAATTTTTTGAGCGAAAAGGAAGATTTTTTAGCCATATAACTTTTTAAAAGATAGTGTAAAATAATTTTTAACCCATAAACGATTTTTCAAGTAATTTATTGGCTTACAAATTTTAATATAGCCACTTTAAAAAGTAAATTTTCTACTCTGCCAATGATGTTTCTTCTATCTTTGCAAGCCTTAATTTATAAAGACAAAACCCTTATGAAAAAGATCTTTCTTTTTATTTTAACAACGATCTCAATTACTGTTGTTTCTCAAACACTTACTTTAGAAAAAGTTTTTAAAGACGGTATTTTGCGTACTGAGGGCATTTCCGGATTTCAACCCATGCCCACCAGCGATTTTTACACCGTAACCACAAAGTCTGAAATTAATAAACATAATTTTGCTACCGGCGAATTTTTAACTACCATATTATCTGATGAAATGCTAACTTCTTTATTTAAAGACAGTTTAACTATTTCTAAAATTAATTCATATTCTTTTTCTAAGAATGAAGATAAAATGTTATTGGCTACCGATATCGAATATATTTACAGAAGAACCACGAAAGGATTTTATTATATATTTGATATAAAGGAAAATACATTAATTCCGGTAAGCGAAACCTCAGTAGGGAAAATTAATTTTCCCACATTTTGCGATAATGGAGATAGAATAGCGTTTGTGCGCGATTTAAACCTGTTTTACTTGGATTTAAAAACCGGAAAAGAGGTGCAAATTACGTTTGATGGTAAAGAAAACCACATTTTAAATGGGCTTCCGGATTGGGTGCATGAAGAGGAATTATACATGACGAAAACGTTCCATTGGTCGCCGGATGGAAAATATTTAGCTTATATGCGCTTCGATGAGAGTGAAGTAAAAGAGTTTTCCATGACCATTTGGGGCGAGTTGTATCCTGAGGAATATAGATATAAATATCCGAAAGCTGGTGAAGATAACTCTGTAGTTGAAATATATGTATATGATACAGAAAGCAATAAAACTACGAAAATTGACATTCAAGCGAATGAGGAAGTGTATTATCCGCGTTTGTACTGGCTTCCAAATTCTACCGATTTAATGGTTTTGCAACTTAACAGGCTACAAAATAAATTGGAGTTTATTAAATATAATGTATTGAATCACAATCATGCTGTTGTTTTTACTGATACAAATCCTTATTGGCTGAATGTTACGAATCATTACTATTTTTTAAATAATAATTCCATGATTTTAACTTCGGAGCGTAATGGGTTTAATCATATTTATTTAATTGATTTTAACGGAAATATTAAACAGTTAACCTCCGGAAATTGGGAGGTAGCTTCTATAGAATATGTAAATCATAAAACAAAACAAATCTACTATTTATCGAATGAAAAAGACAGATTGGGGCGCGATTTATACATGATTGATTTTGCAGGAAAGAAGAAAAACCGGATTTCTAAAGGAGATGGCTGGACTACGGTGACATTCAGCGCCGGTGGCGGCTTCTATCGCAATACATTTTCTACTCCAACACAACCGCAATATTCAACCATTAATGATCATAAAGGAAATGAACTGCGTGTGTTGCAAGACAATGCGAACTTAAAAGCTAAAATGAATGAATATAATTGCGTAGATAAAGAGTTTCTCCAAATCACTACACCTGAAGGAATTACTATGGATGCTTGGATAATGAAGCCGGCTGATTTTGATCCTGCGAAAAAATATCCGGTGTTAGTCTATACTTACGGAGGTCCGGGAACCATGGAGGTGAACAGAAATTTTAATGTAGAAGCATGGTATCAATATCTTACACAAAACGGATATATTGTTGCCTGTGCCGATGGGCGCGGCTCCGGCGGCAGAGGAGATACCTTTAAAAAAGTAATTTACAAACAAATGGGAAAATATGAAAGCGACGACCAAATTGCTTTCGCAAAATATTTGAAAGCATTGCCTTACGTAAATCCTGAACGAATCGGAATTTGGGGATGGAGTTTCGGTGGCTACCTTTCCGCATTGTCGCTATTTAAAGGAGAGAATGCGTTTTCGATGGCAATTGCGGTAGCGCCGGTTACGAATTGGCGTTATTACGATAATATTTATACCGAGCGTTTTATGCGAACACCGCAAGAGAATCCGAGTGGTTATGACGATAATTCTCCTATGTTTTTAGCAGATAAATTACAAGGGAAATTTTTGATGATTCACGGAACAGCAGATGATAACGTACATTTTCAAAATGCAGTAGATTTGGCAACTGCTTTGAATGAAGCCGGCAAACATTACGAAATGTTTTTCTATCCTAATAAAAACCACTTCATTACCGGCGGTAATACAAGGTTTCATTTATATACTATAATGACGGATTTTATTTTTAAGAACTTATAGAAACGTAGCGTGAAGCAATTTTTAACTTTTGTGAATAAAGAGTTTATGCACATTTGGCGCGACAAGCGCACCATTTTGGTAGTGATTGGATTGCCCATTATGCAAATGATTTTGTTTGGGTTTGCTATTTCAACGGAGGTTCGGAATGTGCGCTTTGGGGTATTTAATCCTTCACAAGATGCGGTTACGTTAAAATTAGAAGAACATTTTAGAAATAATCTTTATTTTACACATGTTGAGGATATTACAAATCCGAATCATTATGTTGATTATTTTAAACAAGATAAAGTGGATATGATTTTGGTATTTGAAAACAATTTTGAATACAAACTTGTCCATCAAGGCAAAGCTCATATTCAAATACTTACCGATGGGATTGACCCAAATAGTTCTACCGCTATTGCCAATTATGCCAATCAAATTATTCAAAAATTTCAACGAGAAAACATTATACAAGCGCCTACCGGAAATATTATTATTCCGCAAATCAGATTGTTGTATAATCCGCAGATGAAATCCGCTTTTAACTTTGTGCCCGGGGTAATGGGTTTGATTTTAACGATTATTTGCGCGATGATGACCGCCGTTTCTATTGTGCGGGAAAAAGAGCGCGGCTCTATGGAGGTGTTGTTAGTTTCCCCCATCAAACCTATTTACATTATGATTTCCAAAATGTTGCCCTATTTAGTTATTTCGGTTTTTATCATGTTGCTCATTATTTTACTTTCTGTTTTTATGCTGGGTGTTCCCATGGCAGGAAGTTATTTCACTTTTAGCTTAGTATCGCTTGTTTTTGTAATTGCCATGCTCGCTTTGGGCTTATTGATTTCTACATTGGTTGAAAATCAGGTAATTGCATTACTAATTTCGGGCATGGGACTGATGATGCCTACCGCATTACTCACCGGAATGATTTTTCCGATAGATAACATGCCTTGGTTATTGCGCACCATATCAATGTTTTTACCGGCACGTTGGTTTATCGCCGCCATTCGCAAAATAATGATTGAAGGATTAGATTTTATGTATATCTACAAAGAGTTTATTATTCTTTGTTTGATGACGTTGGCGTTATTGGTGGTTAGTTTGAAGAAATTCAAAATAAGGTTGGAATAAAAAACGTAGGGGTTGAAAATTTTCAACCCCTACAATGTTTTATAAATAATGGAAAATTAATCCCCTAACGTCGCCACCATTACAGCTTTAATAGTGTGCATGCGGTTTTCCGCTTCATCAAATACGATAGACATCGGTGATTCGAAAACATCTTCCGTAACTTCCATAGATTCAAGACCAAATTTCTTGTAAATGTCTCTACCCACTTCTGTTTCCAAATTATGGAATGCAGGTAAGCAATGCAAGAATTTTACTTTTGGGTTACCGGTAGCTTTTACCACATTCATGTTTACTTGGTAAGGTTTCAACAATTTAATACGTTGTTCCCAAACTTCTGCGGGTTCTCCCATAGATACCCAAACATCTGTATATAAGAAATCTACGCCTTTTACACCTTCTTCAACTTTATCGGTAAGCGTAATTTTCGCGCCGGTTTCTTTGGCAATTTCACGACATTTAGCCACTAATGTTTCTTCTGGCCAGCATTCTTTCGGAGCTACAGCACGGAAATCCATTCCCATCTTTGCAGCGCCTACCATTAAGCTGTTACCCATGTTGTTACGTGCATCTCCAAGATATGCAAATGAAACGTGGTGCAACGGTTTATCGCAATGTTCCTGCATAGTTAAAAAGTCTGCCAAAATTTGAGTAGGGTGAAACTCGTTGGTCAAGCCGTTCCAAACAGGCACGCCGGCGTATTCTCCGAGCGCTTCCACAATGTCTTGTCCATAGCCGCGATACTCAATGCCGTCGTACATTCTGCCCAACACGCGTGCGGTATCTTTCATGGACTCTTTTTTTCCCATTTGCGAACCGGAAGGCCCTAAATAAGTTACGTGCGCTCCTTGGTCTAAAGCAGCTACTTCAAACGCACAACGCGTTCTGGTAGAGTCTTTTTCAAACAAAAGCACAATGTTTTTTCCTTTTAGTCTGGGCTGCTCGGTACCGGCATATTTAGCGGTTTTTAAGTCAGCTGACAGTTTCAATAAATACTTAATTTCTTCCGGAGTGAAATCCAACAACTTCAAAAAGTTTCTGTTTCTTAAATTAAATGCCATAAAATTAATGTTTTATAGGGTTAGTAATCTTTTTCAAACTTCGCCGCGAATATCCATATTTTTTTGAATAAACATTCCATTTATTCGGAACAAGGCTAAATCTTTTTTCCGGCACTAAAACCCTAATACGAACAATATCGTAATAAATCATAAAAAATCTATATTTGCACACAAAAAAAACTATGCCGTTAATCACCCCCCAAGACATCTTGCACCAATCGAACCGCTGTAGAAAGTATATTTCTAAAGTAATGATGAATGTATTGGGATTCAATAAATTAAATGATTCCTATGCGGCTACGCAAGAATATTTGGGAAATGATGTTACCGCACATTACCTGTTTCAACATAATATTAAATATGTAGTGGATGAAACGCGTTTGAAAAATGTTCCTGAAAAGGGAGGCTGCATTTTTATTTGCAATCATCCTACCGGAATGTTAGATGGCATTGTGCTTATTGATTTAATCTCGCGGGTGCGTCCCGATGTAAAATTTCTCGGCAACTTTCTTTTAGGGAGAATGAATGTCTTGGAAAAGTTTTTTATAGAAGTAGATCCTTTTGATGCAAGTAGTTCTCTGAATGTTAAAGGTATAAAAACGGCATTGCAACATATAAAAGATGGAAATTGTTTGGCAATTTTTCCCGCAGGCGAAGTCTCTACTGTTCACGGATTTAGAATACAAGATAGAAAATGGCCTGCCTCAATTTTGAAATTTATTCGCAAGGTTAATGTGCCGATTGTTCCCATGTTTATGTCAGGAACAAACACTCCGGCTTTTCATATTTTGGGTTTCTTTCATCCTGTTTTCCGAACCGCTCAATTGGTACGTCAATTCAATAAAAAAGATAATTCTACGGTAGAAGTTGCGATTGGCGCACCCATTTTACCCATTCGCACCGCTCCATTAAAAGAGAAGGAGTATGCCGATTTTGTGCGAATGAATGTGGATTTGCTGCGCGGAACGCTCACCAAAAAAAACGATGCTCCCAAGGCTACTAATATTGTCATTACTCCTATTGCACAATCTCAGAATAAAAATCTGATTGTTAATGAAATAAATCAATTGAAAAATAAACACGCACTTTTCGAGCAAGGCCCTTTTACTTTGTTTTTTGCTCATCCTCGCGATCTAAAATATACAATGGAAGAGATTGGACGACTGCGCGAAATCACATTTAGAGAAGTGGGAGAAGGCACTAATAAAGAGCTGGATATTGACAAATATGATGCGTATTACCACCAACTTTTTATTTGGGATAATGAACAAGAAACGATTGTGGGAGCATACCGCATTGGAATGGGCGCAGAAATTATTACAAAATATGGTAGAAAAGGATTTTACACCGATTACATGTTTCACTTGGGTAAACCTCTTAATCCCATTTTGCATCAAGCTGTAGAATTGGGACGTTCGTTTATCATTAAACCTTACCAAGGAAGTTCGATAGCACTTATGTTGTTGTGGAAAGGGATTTTACAAGTTTTATTGCAAAATGATAACTATCGTTATTTAATTGGTCCTGTTTCTATTTCAAATGATTATTCGGAGGTCTCTAAAACATTGATTGAAAGATATATTAAAAAACATCACTTTGATTATTATTATGGAAAGTTTGTTAGCCCTGCTCATCCAAGACCTAGAGAAAAGTTTCGTTTTGTGAAAAGTTATTTAAAAGATATTAGTAGTTTAGAACTTTTAGACAAACTAATTATTGATTTGGAAAACAAACAGCGCGGACTTCCCGTATTGGTGAAACGTTATTTACAATTGAATGCCAAGATATTAGCATTTAATATTGATGTAGATTTTAACGATTGCTTGGATGGATTAATATTGTTGGATTTAAAAAATGTTCCTGAAAAAACGTTATTAATGCTTTCTAAAGATATGAATGTTAACCCTGTAGAAAGATTTAAAAAATTGGAGTAAATTATGAATGATTATTTTTATTTGGGAGTAGTTACAAAGACTTTCGGCTATAAAGGACAAGTAGTGATTTATTTAGATACCGATGAGCCCGAAAAATACAAAACGTTGGATGCCGTGTTCATAAAAGAAGAAGATGAGATGTTGCCTTATATGATTGAAGATTTCATTTACAAAGGCGCTAACCAAGCCATTTTGAAGTTTGCTGATGTAAATGGTGACGAAGCTAAAAATTTAGTAAGAGCCGAACTTTACTTGCCGTTAAGCTTCTTACCGCCCTTAACAGGAAATAAATTCTATTTCCACGAAGTTATTGGTTTTGATGTTATTGATAAAGAAAAAGGAAACATCGGAAAATGCGTTGATTTTATGGAAGTAAGTCGCCAGCCCATTATGCAGGTGAATTATAACGGCACTGAAATTTTGATACCGGCAGTAGACGAAATTTTTGAAACGGTGGACAGAGATAATAAAACGATTACGATTTCTGCGCCGGACGGATTGATTGATATTTATTTGTAAATGTAGAGCAAAATGATTCATACAGAGAGTTGCGCTTGCAATCATTCAAGTAACAATCCCGATTTCATAATTCAAAGCGATGCCATCATTCAACGCATCGGCACAAGTCGGAGTACGATTATTCCTTTGCTGCAGGCGTTGCAAAACGAATTTGGTTATTTGCCCCACGTTGTCATTGAACGTGTTTACGAAAAAACGGAAATCGATCGTGCACAACTCATTAGTGTTTCCACATTTTACTCCCAGTTTCGGCATATTCCCTACGGAAAACACCTGATAAAAGTATGTACCGGCACTGCTTGCCACGTAAAAGGCGCAGGAAATGTTTATGATGCTTTTCGCCGTGAGCTAAACATGGAAGAAGATAGCATAACCACCGACGACAAACTTTTTTCCATCGAAAAAATTGCCTGTTTGGGTTGCTGTACGTTAGCTCCGGTAGTGCAAATTGATGAGAAGATTTATGGACACGTGTTGCCCGGAAAAATAAATGAAGTGATTGATGATTTTTTAATACAAAATTGTAGGGGCGCAAAATCTTGCACCCCTACCCCCCATTCTCAACGGAAAATTGCCGGAGAAATACGGCTCGGAATGGGTTCGTGCTGTCAAGCAAGCGGCTCTGTTGATATTTTCAGGGAATTGAAAAAAGCTGAGCGTGAGCTGGGAATTGATGTTCATATCAAGCCGGTAGGTTGCGTGGGTGTTTGCAGTAAAGTGCCTTTGATTGATGTGGTGCTGCCGGATGCTTCTATCTCTCGCTATCCCAATGTAAAACCTGCCGAAATCAAGGAAATTCTACATCACCATTTTGAACCTGAAAGTTATTTAAAGCACTGGAAAAACAAGCTGTTGAATAATATTGATACGTTTCATACCGACAGCACGTGGGACAATATTGTTTGGAAACCGGAAAACGAACGCACCGGCATCATCGACAGTTTTCTTTCGGAGCAAAAACATATTTCAACCGAAGGGTATGGCTTCTTAATGCCGTTGAACGTAGACGAATATATTACCCACAACGGTTTTGAAGCGCTTAAAAAGGCGCTTGCTTCCTACACTCCCGAAGAAATTGTAGACATTACCCTTAGTAGCGGTATTCGCGGGCGTGGCGGCGGCGGTTTTCCCGCAGGTGAAAAATGGAAAATCGTTGGGGCTGAAAATTTTCAGCCCCAACAGGAAAAATACGTGATTTGCAACGGTGATGAAGGTGACCCCGGCGCCTTCATGGATCGCATGATTCTCGAATCGTATCCGTTCCGTGTCATCGAAGGAATGATTATTGCCGCTTATGCAGTTGGAGCAAATAAAGGGATTTTCTATATCCGAGCCGAATACCCGTTGGCGGTTGAGCGAATACGCACGGCTATCGAAATTTGCCTTGATAGAAATTTACTCGGCGAAAGTATTCTCGGAACAGATTTTTCATTCGATATATCCATTTTTGAAGGCGCAGGCGCCTTTGTTTGCGGCGAAGAAACCGCACTAATTGCCTCCATTGAAGGCGAACGCGGATTTCCGAAATTACGTCCCCCCTACCCTGCCGTTGAAGGATTAAACGGTTGCCCCACATTAGTTAACAATGTAGAAACGTTAAGTCAAATTCCTTATATCATAAGAAACGGTGCAGATAGCTACGCACAAATTGGCACCCTTAGTAGCAAAGGTACCAAGGTGTTTGCTTTGGCAGGTAAAATCCGGCACGGTGGTTTGATTGAAGTTCCTATGGGAATAACACTCAACCAGATCATTGAAGAGATTGGCGGCGGTGTGGAAGGCGGCGAAAAGCTGAAAGCAATTCAAATTGGAGGGCCTTCGGGTGGCTGCATTCCTGCGCATTTGTGCGATGTACAAGTTGATTTCGACTCTTTTACGCAAATGGGCGCCATGATGGGCTCCGGCGGCTTGGTTGTTCTAAGCGAAAGCGATTGTATGGTAGATGTTGCCCGTTATTTTCTGACCTTCACCTGCGAACAGTCGTGCGGAAAATGTACATTTTGCCGTATCGGTATCCGGCGAATGCTTGATATTTTTGATAAACTTTGTAGCGGTAAAGCCGAACCGGATGACATTGACAAATTGGAAGAACTTGCAAAGAACGTGAAAAAGGCTTCCCTTTGTGGATTAGGTAAAACCGCGCCGAATCCGGTTTTAACCACGTTAAAATATTTTCGCGAAGAATATGAGGAACATGTAAACGGTATCTGTAAAACGGGAACGTGCAAGGAGATGGTAAAATATACGATTACCGAAAACTGTGCCGGCTGTACTAAATGTGCCAAAGCCTGCCCGGTGGATGCTATTGCTTATGCGCCGTATGAGAGACATGTGGTTGATAGCGAGAAATGTGTTAAGTGTGGGTTGTGTGTAGGTGAGTGTAACTTTGGAGCGATATCCCTTATTTCTTCTTCTGCCTCACCGTCCTCCGAAACTTCATCAATGCAAAGTTAATTTCCCAAGTTGTTTCCGTATCAGTTATTTCTAAATCATCTCCCAAAATATCGGCAATAATTTCACCGCTTTTTTGCATTAGTGATTTTTGTGTTGGTTCATCTTCTGTTTTCGCTAATTGAGAAACTGCCCGAGAAAATTCACGTAGTTTGGCAAATGTTTCCACGATGTCAATAGTGGTTTGTGTGGCTTTTGAGCTTTTAAGGATGGTTGCCAGCATGTATAACCCTTTTTCAGTAAAAGCTTTAGGTAAGTATTTTACGTGCTTGCCTCTTCCTTGGTTTTCTAAGGTCGAAAAATTCGACCTTAGAGATTTGTATTCTTCAACCGATAAATCTAATAAATATCCATTAGGAAATTTTTCAGGATTGTTTTTTACAGCTTCATTAATGCGCTTTGTTTCTACCTCATAGAGTTCTGCAACATCGCTATCTAAAATAACGGGAATGCCTCTAATGATGACAATTTTTTCTTCTACCAAGTTGAGTTTTAGTATGTTCATAATAGTAATATTTAGTCGCGCAAATATACGTTATGAAAGGGCGTTTGTCAAGAGGGAATGTGATTTTTTCAATTTTCTTGTCTCAATGGCATTTCTTGTTGTATATTCGCGGGCTGAAAAATAATTTCGTGAAAATCAAAATAAACAATAAAGAAATAGACATTTTTGAAGGCGAAAAACTAATCGAAGCCGCACACCGCAACGGTGTTGAGATACCGACGCTATGCTATGCACCCGGTTACCAACACCAAGCATCATGTATGGTTTGCGTAGTAAAGAATTGTGATACCGGACAAATAATCCCATCATGTTCCACAGTTGTTGCTGAAGGAATGAACATTGACACTGAAAGCGATGAACTGAAAGATCTTAGACGCCAATCGTTGGAATTGCTGCTGAGCGACCATATTGCCGTATGTCGCCCACCATGCGAGCCGAAAAACTGCACATTACGACAATATACAAACACTTATCGCGCAAAATGGAATAAATACCTGCATTATTCGGCAATAAAAACAACGCCACCACAGCATATAAGCGGTAACTTGTGGTTTGATGTTACAAAATGTATTCGATGTGGCTTGTGCGTATATAATAGCAAAGACGGCTTTACGTTTAAAGACAGAGGATTTGGAATGCAGGTGGTATTACCGGAAGAGAGTGTAGGGAATGTTGATGAATCGTTATGGGGAATTTGTCCGACACAGGCTTTATATAGGTCTGAACCGGGATTTTTACAAGATTAATAAGATGAATAAGATTAGCATATTAAATAAAAAATCATGAAAATCCTAAAAATCTTAATAAAATCATGGTTCATATTTTTCCTTTTTTCCTGTAATAATAATGCAGGCAATGATAATAATTTGAACGAGGATTGGAGCATTTTCAGAGGCAACCCTGCCCTTACCGGTTACTCAAACATATCGCTGCCGGATAACCCTATTCTTTTATGGTCGTTCAAAAGCGATGCTTACACCAAGTCTTCGCCTGTAGTATATAATCATGTGGCGTACTGGAGTAATAGGCGCGGACGTATTTTTGGCATAAATCTCGAAGGAAAACAGGTTTTTGACTACGCGATGGAAACGGCAGTAGATGCCATCCCGATGGTTTACGATTCGATATTGTATATTGGACGTATAGATGGCAAGCTGTGCGCCATATCATTAGCAAGACAAGATACTTTATGGACTTTTGAAACAAACGGACAAATCGTCGCCTCGCCAAACCGGATGAGCTTTGGCGACAAAGAAGCCATCATCATCGGCAGTTATGACAATTATCTTTATGTCATTGATAGTAAAAATAGTAAGGAAATCAATCGCTTTGAATCGGGTTACTATATCAATGGAGCAGTGGCGCAAAGCAATAACTATGTTACTTATGGCGGATGTGATGGTTGGTTTCGGGTAATTGATTGTGTCTCAGGTGTACAAACAGATTCGTTGGAATTGGAAAATTATATTCCCGCTTCGCCGGCTGTTTACAACAACTGGTGTTATATTGCCGATCACTCGGGAAATGTTTACGAAATTAAATTAGATAAAGGCAGAATCACTTCGTCCAAAAAAATCATGGAATCGAAAAATGATAATAGTAATTTTGTTTCGGTTCCTGCAGTTTCGGATAAAATGGTTTATATTGTTTCCGATGACAGACACGTATATGCAATCCATCGGAAAGATGGCTCTATTGCCTGGAAATACCTCTTGAAAGGTGATACCGGGGAAAGTTCGCCGGTTATTTGCAACGACAAATTATTAGTATGCACTAAAACCGGAATTGTTTCTATATTAGATGCAAAAGCAGGCAATTTACTGTGGGAATACGACACCGGCGAGCAAATTCTTGCTTCACCGGCTGTAATAAACGGATATTTTTATATCCTAACATTTAAAGGAACGTTGTTTTGCTTCGGGAAACCGTCGTTTTAGAAAATAATAATAACTCTTCACCGTTTTACAATACAAAAAAATTAAATATGAAACGAACAATTACTTTAATACTTTGCATCGTAGCTCTCACATTTTTGGCTGCATCTTGCTATACATCGCATAAATGCCCTGCATACGCGCATTATTCGGAAGTGGTAAATTAATAGATTTAAAGTCTTATGATTAAATACGCCGACCTCATCGCCGCACAACAAACCATGCGCGACACCATAAAGAGCACCACTTTAATGCCGTCGAAAACATTCTCAAAATTAGCTGACACTCAGATTTTTATGAAGTTGGAGAATTTGCAAACCACCGGCTCTTTTAAAGTGCGTGGCGCTTTCAACAAAATTTTTCATTTAACGGAAGCAGAGAAAAAATATCCGGTAGTGGCGGCTTCTGCAGGAAATCACGCGCAAGGCGTAGCATTTTCCGCCACAAAATTAGGATTAAAGAGCACCATTTTTATGCCTACCTTTACCCCGCCCACAAAAGTAAGCGCCACACGATCTTACGGCGCCGATGTGATTTTAACGGGCGATTCGTTTGATGATGCTTTTGCTGCCTCGCAAGAATATTGCAAAACGCATAACGCTACTTATATTCACCCGTTTAACGATCCGAAAATTATCGCAGGGCAAGGTGTGGTAGGATTAGAGATATTTATTCAATGCCCCGATGTGGATACTGTGATTGTCCCCATTGGCGGCGGTGGATTGATAAGCGGAATTGCCATCGCGATGAAGGAAATGAAACCCTCGATTAAAATTATTGGTGTTGAAGCCGAACATGCCGCTTCTGCATTAGCCTCTCACGAAAAAGGCGAGATTGTTACATTGCCTTCGGTTTCTACCATTGCCGACGGAATTGCTGTGAAACGTCCGGGGGATCTAACATTCAAAATTATTGAAAAATATGTAGATGATTTAGTTACCGTAAGTGACACCGAAATTGCATACGCTGCCTATTTGATGCTGCAACGTGGAAAATTGCTTGTAGAACCCGCCGGCGCCGCTGCACTTTCAGCCGCTATCACACGCAAATCAAATTGTATGGGAAAAACCGTCGTTCCTGTCATCAGTGGCGGAAATATTAATATGAGTTTGTTGCAACAAATCATCGATCAAGGTATGTACTTGGAAGGATTGCGTACTACATTGCAAGTCATCTTACCCGATCACGCCGGCGAGTTGCAAAAAATATTAGCCATTTTGGATAAATTAAAAGCCAATATTCAAGATATTGTGCACGAACGCTCCATTACTTCCGTACCTGTGGGACATGTTATGGTATTGTTAACGGTTAATCTACAACATAAAAAACAGTTGGATACAATTAAGGGAGAGTTAGGGAAGAGAGGATTGACTTGCAGGGTGATACATTAAATTATTTCCAACGCTTGCCGCAAATCCGCAATTAAATCTTCTGCGTTTTCCAATCCAATAGAAATGCGGATATCGCTTAGTGCGATGTTCATATTGACAAACTGTTCGGACGAAAGTTCTTTTAAATAGCTAATGGCGGGTGCATAAACCAAGCTCTCGAAACCGCCCCAACTCACACCTTTATGAAATATTTTTAAAGCATTATAAAATGTTTTAATTTTTTCGATGTCATTTGTTTTTAATTGAAAAGAGAATAAGCCGCTATATCCGGACATCTGTTTTTTTCCTAACTCATATTGCGGAAAAGAGCGCAAGGCGGGATAACGCACTACCGCAATTTGAGGATGTTCTTCTAAAAATTGCGCCACTTTCATCGCATTTTCTTGATGGCGTTGCATGCGGATAGGCAATGTGCGCAGGCTGCGAATGAGCAACCATGCTTCAAACGGTGAGATTTTTCCGCCGAGCCATTCATATTCTCTTGAGAATAACGCTTCCATCTCTTGCTTTTTCCCCATGATTACGCCGGCAACTAAATCGCTGTGCCCTCCTAAATATTTCGATACGGAATGTACCTCAAAATCAATGCCCAGATCTAAAGGATGTTGAAACAGCGGAGTAGCCCACGTATTATCACAAATGGTTTTAATGTTCTTTTCTTTTGCAAGCGATGCCACTGCCTTTAAATCTTGCAAACAGAATGTTGCAGAAGCAGGAGATTCTAAATAAATAAGCGATGTGTTTTTCCGAATATTTGCTTTAAAATCTTCCGCATTTTCTCCTGAAACAAAAGTGGTTTCAATATTTAATTTTTCTTTTAAATAATTTGCCAAAAAATTCGATGTAGGTCCATACACATTTTTAACCGTAATAATGTGGCTGTTAGGCTTTACGCAATAAAGCACAGCGGCAGAAATGGCTGCCATTCCCGAAGTAAACAGAATCGTACGATCGGCATGCGCAATCTCAGCTAATTTCTTTTCAGCAAAATCAACAGTGGGATTTTTACCTCGCGAATAGATAAAATGTTCCTGCCGAGCATCGAACGCACCATCAACCGCCTCCCAATCAGGAAAAGTAAAAAGTGAATTTTGGAAAATGGGCGGCACGACTGCACCTTCGTACTTCTGATCGGGGTCGTGGCAAAGGAGGGTTTCGGGGGAATTTTTCATAGGATTTTTATTGGCGCGAAATTAATTTTATTTCAAAAAAGGCACGCAGATGACGCAGATTTAACAGATTAACACAGATATTAACAATTTTTTCTGTGAAACTTTGTGTTTTTTACGTCTCTGTGTTGCAAAAAATCATATACTTTTGCGCCAAAAACAGTTCACTATGAAAGTTTTATCGCCATTTTTGGGTGCAATGTTGCTCATTCTGCTCCTCTTTGCAGCCTGCACTCCTTCCCAAACCCAATTCGCTGCAATCCCCTCAGAGCCCGTAGAATATCCCGTAGGTCAAATTGCTCAATACATAAGCACAAACTTGTCCGATTTACAAGTGTTGTACCCGCTGCCGGAAGAGTTTCTGGAAAATTTCATGAAAATGCACACACAGTACGAAGGTGCACATCCTACGGTAGCTACCGAGTTTCCTGATGAATGGGGCGTTGTACTCGTGGAGCGCCTGCCTGAAGGTCGTGAGCTATATCAAATACAATCCAAAAACAGAGAGTGGGTTTTCTTGGTGATAACCTCCGGATATGGCACGCAACGCATCTTGGATCTGCTTCCGGTGGCTGTTAATTTGGCGCGCCAAACTCAAGATGTGCTCGAAACCGAAATCTGGACAACGGAGAGAGCGTCCGATGGTACATTCACCGTTACAAAAAAATATGAATGGGTGCATTCTGTTGAAAATATTACACAAGAAGAGTACGATGCCAATCCTCAAGATTTCTTACGTACCAAAACCGTTACAGATAAATATTTTATCAATGATTTTTACCGTTTTGAAAAAATCGTAACCGAAAATACGCCCGATTATTCTGCCGTTATTTTTTACTATAAAGATGAAAAACCTGAAGATTGGGACGACATTGTACCATTATTGCAGGCTTTTTGTGAAGATTACGATATTTTGTTTGAAGAAGCGCACAAAAACTTCGATCAATTAAGATTACGTGACTATAAATTTAATTTTATCACCGAATTAGATATTACGTCTTACATGGATCTTTCGGAAGGTGTTATCTTTATGAAAAAAGGAGAAGTTCCGAAAACAGTACCCTTCGGTGGCTACGAACGAATAAAAATAGAATTAAAACGCTATTTTAAAATTGTTGAGGCATAATCCTTTTATTTTATAAAAAATACTTTCTTCGCGAAAAAATTTTTCTAAAAGATTTACGATTATGGGTTTCATTAAAGAATTTAAAGATTTTGCCATGCGGGGCAATGTAATAGACCTTGCGGTGGGTATCATTATTGGTGGTGCATTTGGAAAAATTGTATCCTCGTTGGTTTCCGACATCATTATGCCGCCTATCGGTTTCCTTATCGGAGGAATAAATTTTACCGATATTGCAATTAAGTTGAAGGCGGCAAGTATAGACGCTGCCGGACACGCAATACCGGCGGTTACGATAAACATAGGTAACTTTCTTCAAACCGTTCTTGATTTTACGATTATTGCTTTTGCTATATTTCTGATGATCAGAACAATCAATCGCATGGGGCGTAAGAAAGCCGAAGCACCTGTTGCACCGCCGGCACCTACGAAAGAAGAGGAGTTGCTTACTGAAATTAGAGATTTGTTGAAGGAGAAAAAGTAGTGATATTTTTGCGTTGATGTTATTTTGTCTAAATAGATTGATAAATATCATTAACATTTTTCGCAATACTTTGTATCGCAAATTTATCCAACTGCTCAGCCCTATTTTCCCTTAGCCTTGCAACAGTCTCTTTGTCGTGCAGCAGTAAATTTATTTTATCTACCATATCCTCAACACAATAAGGATCAAAATAGAGTGCGGCATCGCCACCCACTTCGGGCATGGAAGATATGTTGGAAGTGGCTACAGGCGTTCCTATCGCCAAAGCCTCTAACACAGGAATACCAAAACCTTCAAAAACAGACGGATACACAAACACAGAAGCATCGGCATAAAGTGCAGGAAAATCGCGAAAAGGTACACCGTGCATTAGCTTTACCCGGTGTTCAAGGTGATTTTCTTTAATATATTCCTCAACTTGAAGTGTATAGGGTGTTCTTCCGCCAATCGCCACTAACGAAACATCATCATCAACAAACTTCAGCGCTTTTACCAAATTTAACAAGTTTTTCCTTGCTTCTATAGTGCCAATATTCAAAATGAACTTTTCAGGCAAATCGTACGCCTTTGATAGTTGCTTTTCCTTCTGTGATGTCCAAAAAATCGGATCGCAACTTTGATACCCAACTTCAATTTTTTGGGCATCGGCACCTAAAAATTGTATGCAATCTTCTGCTGTTTGTTTGCTTACCGTAATAATTTTATCTGCAATTTTACAAGCATGCTTAAACTTCTTTTCATACATTTTTCTATCAAAAGCTGTATAATACTCCGGATAGCGCATAAAAATGACATCATGTATGGTAACCACTTTTGGCATTTTTAGCGTAAGAACTGGTAATTCGCCACTTAATCCATGAAAAATATCTAATTTTTGCTTATTAATATCATTTGTCATGAAAAAAGTGCGCCAAAAAGATGACGGAAGCATAGAAGTTATTCCGGTTGGCGTAACAATCGTACAGTTTTCATTTTCTATAAAATCATGCAACGGATGCGATTTGTATTTTGGCGTATATAGAAAATATTGATTATCCTTATATAATTCTGACAACGAATGAATTAATAATCGACTATAATTTCCTAAGCCGGAATAATTATGAAAGGCTCTTTTGGCATCGAATCCAACAATCATGGTAATTATTTTTTCTGACTAAACAAAAACTCCTTTTCCTCCTGCGTCAACGATTCATACCCACTTTTTGAAATTTTATCCAATATGCGGTTTGTTTTTTCTTCTTTTTGTTTTTTCTGATAATTATACTCTTCATCATTCAGCGGACGTGAATCATATTGATAATTTGAAGAAATAGTGTATTTATGGTTCTTTTTCCTTTTAAAAGAAGGCATCCTAAGTCGAAAAAATCGATTTCCTTTATTCCAGTGTAGAATTAGGAAAAATCCGAACAGCATTCCGCCTAAGTGGGCAAAGTGGGCAATGCCGGTGCTGGTTCCTGTTACACCCAAGAATAGTTCTAATGCACCGTAGATAATTACAAACCATTTGGCTTTTATAGGAAGAAGAAAATAAATGTAAATCACGGAATTAGGGTACATCATTCCGAATGCGAGCAATAATCCGAACACTGAGCCTGATGCACCTACGGTGGCTACGTTGATTGCTAAATTCAAAGCACCCACTTCACCAACATAATTCCTGCCTTCGCGCAATATTTGTGCTCCGCTTTCAGAAAGTTCTCGAACAACGTCCGGAGGAATATTTTGAGATAAAAAATGTATTTGCAAACCGGTCACAAGTAGTTGAATCAATCCCGCGCCAATGCCGCATACCATGTAGTAGAGCAAAAACCGTTTTTCACCCCAACTGTTTTCTAATGTAGAGCCAAACATCCATAAGGCAAACATGTTGAAGAACAAATGGGCGAAATTTCCATGCATAAACATGTAGGTAATGGGCTGCCAAATTTCAAAGTTTTGGGCTGTAAAATAGTGCAATCCTAAAACTCCAACCAAGTCAATACCGCGCGTTCGAAACGCTATGGTTGCCAAATACATAATCCCGTTGATAATCAATAGGTTTTTCACAACAGGAGGGAGTAACGCGTAGCTGTTAAATCTAATTTGGTTCATTATGAATGTTGTCTAGTAAATTTTGGCAAAAATATATCTTTTCTAACGCTGTTTGCGCATGTTTAAGCTCCGCATCGTAGGTTTGACCTGCTGTGTGCGGCGTTAACAGCGCATTTTTGTTCGAGGTTAACCGCCACAACGTGTCATTCCACTCCGTTTTTAGAGGAATTTGAAGGTTTACGTTTTCATATTCCAACACATCTAAACAAGCAAAAGCAATATAATCTTCATCTAATGCAAAAATCAAATCTGTTGTATTTACCGCCAAACCACGCGAGGTATTGATAAATATGGGTTTTTGTTTTGCCTTTTGTAACAATGTTTTATTGATGAAATAATGATTTTCGGGAAGATAATTAATATGTAAAGAGATTACAGTGGCGCATTGCAACAATTCGTCCAACGTTACTTCTTTAACATAGGTTTCATTAAAGCCACTTTTAAATTTATCATATACTAATATTTCACAACCAAAAGCCCTTAGTAGCGCTGCAAATGCCTTTCCGGTGTGTCCAAAACCAATAATACCAACGGTTTGTGAAGAGAGTTCCGCTCCTTTGTTTTTTTCTCGGAGCCACTCGCCTTTTCTCACCTCTTGGTCGGCAGTAGATATCTTTTTAAGTGCAGTCAAAAGCATGCCCAGGCAATGTTCCGCCACGGCGGGTGCATTGCCCTCAGGGGTAGTGATAATTTGAATTCCGTTGGCTTCAGCCAACGACAAATCAATGTGCTCTACTCCCGAGCCAATGCGAACGATAAATTTGAGATTATTTTTAGAAGCGATTGCTTCTTTATCTACATTAAATTTACTCCTAATGATTAATCCAATATAATCATCATTAAGGCTCACAAATTCATCGTGAGATATTTTTAAAATGGTCTCACATAAATAACCCCTACTTGTTAATTGCTCTACAAGATAGGGGTGCACTTTATCCACAATCAGGATTTTTTTCAAGGAGTTTCTATTTTAGGAGAAAAATGTATTTGCTAAATTTTTGTTTTTTAGATTTTTTTGTTCTGCGCGCAATCTTTTCAGTGCACGTTCTTTAATTTGGCGCACGCGCTCGCGGCTAATATCAAACCTGTTGCCAATTTCTTCCAAAGTATATTCGTGCGGCTCGCCAATTCCGAAACACATTCTGATAATTTCGCGTTCATTTTCAGGAAGCACTGACAATATTTTCTCAACATCCTGATTCATTGATTCTTGAATCAAAGTTTGGTCGGTAGATTCGTTGGTGGTGCTAATGAAAGTATCGATAAATTTGGTATCCTCATCGGGCGAAATGGAGGCATCCATAGATTGCGAGTGCGTGTTCATACGTAACAATTCCACCACTTTATATTCGGGTAAATCCATTACGTTGGCAATCTCTTCAATTGTAGGAATACGTTCCAATTTTTGCTCCAATTTTGCAATTTCTTTTTTCAGTTTGTTAATGGTTCCCACTTGATTTTGCGGAAGGCGCACAATTCTCGACTGGTCGGCAATCGCTTGATGAATCGCCTGGCGAATCCACCATACGGCAAAAGAAATAAATTTAAAGCCGCGTGTTTCATCGAAACGTTGCGCTGCTTTTATTAAGCCCAAGTTTCCTTCATTAATCAAATCTTGTAGTCCCAATCCTTGGTTTTGGTACTGCTTAGCTACGGAAACCACAAAGCGAAGATTTGTTTTGGTAAGTTTTGCCAAAGCCTCCTGGTCGCCTTGTTTAATGCGGCGCGCCAATTCTACTTCTTCTTCGGCTGAAATTAATCCTTCTTTGCCAATATCTGCCAAGTACCGGTCAAGAGAAGCTCCATCACGATTGGTGATGGATTTAGTGATCACAAGTTGTCTCATAAAAATTTATCTATAGCGTAAAAATTAATTCAAAATTCAAAATTTATAATTCAAAAACGCATAACCTCAATAAAAAGTATGTAGATATTATTTTTGTACGATTTTTTTTATATTTTCGCCGCCCAAAAAAATGTATAACCACTTAAATTATTATCATGTACGCAATTGTAGAAATAGCAGGGCAACAATTTAAGATTGAAAAAGAGATGAAACTCTTTGTTCATCGCCTCAAAGC
>WQTS01000142.1 GCA_009786185.1 Bacteroidota bacterium | reverse complement strand
TCTGCATCCCACGGGCGCTTTATCAGCGTAAAATTTCCAATCTGATAGACGCATACATCGAAAGTTCTTTGGGTTGTTTTATTAATGGCTTTCCCAAAGCCTATAAATCCTTTTTTTGAAAAAACGGACTGAAAACGTACACCCGTGCTGATGCCAGATGCTGCGTATAGTACCTGCAAGTGCATGAGAAGTCTTTGTGTATTTCCATTGGTTATCACTTGCGCCTCTTTTTTCTCCAAGTGGCTACCCGGAATAGATATCTCCATTTTAGAAAAAGGAATATCCCAACTTTTCCGAATCAAATTTGCGAGCATAAGCGGGCCTGAAGGCACGTTGTCTGAAAAAACTAATATACTTTCAGAGTACGCAGGCAACGTTTGTCCGCTTTTATATTCTTCATATATAATGGTTGTAGAAACTACAAATCCATGCGGACGCTCACCGCCTGAAAGCGCAGATATGCTAAACGCCGGCACAAAAAATATTTCTTTATTATAAAAAACATAACCTTGCGAGTAGTTTATCATGTTACCGGCAGTGACTCCTTCAATACCCGTTAAAATATAAGCATTATTTTTAGAGTCAGGGTAAAAGGCAGAGTAGAACGCTATTAAATTACTGTGCATTTCTTCATTCATGTATTGCATAAATGCTTTGTTGGCAGGCAGCCGGTGTTCTAAATGATCTAAAATTAGTTTCTTCATATATATTGAATTATAGGTAATTTTGTTAAAAGTTTGTATTTTTCCAAAAGCGCCAAAACATAATTAGTCATATCATCGCTTTTCATTTCTAATGGCAGTACTACCGTAAAGCCATGGGTGTGCCCTGTGTTATCCCATAAAAAATACTCGTCATCGTCAAAATATTTCATAAGGTTGTCCTCACCGCCGCTATTACCGCTGTCTTCGTAGAAATAAAAAGGTGGTTCCGGATCAGGTATTGTAATATATATGCGCTTATGAATTGGATCAAGAAAATGATTTAACATATTTTCAAGGGAAAAAACTTGAGGGGTAACTTGTGCATGATAATTTAGCTCTTTAAAATATGCGTCAATCTCTCTTTTACAATCTTGAAACGCTACTGAAACAGCTTTTAAAAAAGATTTCAACACCCCTTTCCTTAAAAAAGTAGGCAATAAAAGTATCAATAAGCGATTAAAATTTACATTCATTTTATCACGTATTCAATTGCACTTGGCACTTCATTGAAAGCCATATAGCCGGAGCGCGAAATATAGGTTGAAATAACAACCTGTTCCCCCAACGATGGCGGTGTTGCCCATGAACCTGTTAATTGTACAATGCGAACACCTTCTACTTTCTCAATAGCGTGAGCAAGCGCCATGTTGCTGAATTCAGAGTCAAATGGGAATGACCGGAAATAGCTGTTAATCGCATCAATAACAGGTGTGTCATTTGTCCCATCTATTCGTTTACCTTTAGAGTCGAGTACAAGCGGGTCATAGTTTATTAATAGATTACACCTGTATATATCCGGATTAGAGGAGAAAATCCGGAAGTGTGTCCCGGCATCAAATACACGAATGGCATAGTTATTAATTGAGCTTATGTCATTTTCATTAATTATTTGTGGTACACCACCCGCATCGTTTGCTATCCGGAACTCTAAGATACCATTTGCCCTTCTCAAGGAACAGTACTTTATTATTTGCGCTTCTACATCAATTATATCATAGCCGCCTTCTTTATTAAGAGCATAGCCTAATTGAAATGATTTAAGTTTATTAACATACCATGCCTCCGTGTGTGGACGTAAACTTTCTACATATTGGGTAAGTTTTTCTTTCTCGGTATAAAAAATCCGCTCAAGTATATGAATGCCAAACGCAACAATGTAAAAAATTATGTTTTCTATACTCACCTTTGAAAAAACACTCTCAAAGCCATCATTGGGCACGGACGGGTCTATTTTATAGATTGCCCTAATGCTTGGTTCCGAAAGGAATTCCACTGTCATTTGCTGTTTTATTGCTTGTATTGTTCTTGCCATTATTCAAATGTGTAATCAAATGTGTAATCAAAAATTCTATGCTTTTTTGTTTTTTCCTGATACTCTGTAGCTGGTGCAATCTTATTTATTGCGTAATATTCCACAACTCTTTTATTTTTTTCGATTTCTGCCGGAACCACGAGCAGTTTACCCTCTACGTTGTCCGTAATACTAACACCACTTGCCAGCGCAATATCATACGCCGCCTCGGCAATTCCGCAGGTCATCAGCGCAATATCAAAAATTGATTGTTCGGAAAGTGGCGTTATTGTTGTCATAGTATGCGATATTTTTTAAAGATTCCGAAAACGAAAAGCAATACACCAATACTGAGAATAATAATAGCAGCAAGTATCCAACTTGGTGTTGTTTTCTTTACTGTTGTTTTATCCACTTTTTCAATCTCTATTTTTGTGCTTTCCGTTGAATTATCGGTTTTCTGAATTTCCGTATTTATGGTCTGCTCCGTTTGGCTATTTGCATCATACTTTACTGTTTTTCCCTTCGATATTTCACGCTCTGTGGTAATTATTTCTGTGGGGTGCTGATTATTCAAGCTGTCCGGGGCGGATAGTTTTATGGTAACAGTCCGTTCGACAACAGTGGTCAGCTCATCGGTTAACTGGGTGATATTATCCGACACCTTTATTTCTTCAGAAACCTTAATCTCTTCCCGGATGTCGGTTTTAGTTTCGATGTTCGATTTTGTGGTTTCTCTTACATTATACCTTGTTGTTTTGCATCCAAAGAAGAGAAACACGAATATAATAAACAAATATCTTAATACTTCCATACAACCTCATGATCTAATTTTGTACTTCTATCCAAGTGAATGAAGTTTTTACTAAAATCAATTCCCAATCTTTTGCAACCTTTAGCAAATGCCGATTTTAGAATTTTAAATCTTGAAACGGAATTAGGCGAATCTATATCCACAGCCTTGCCTTCTGTGTGGGCGGAATTACCACTTCTGCCCATATTCTGTTCGTGCTGTTTGCTACGAAATGCTGATTTCAGGCGAAAAGATATGCCTGCATCTTCTCTTACACTATCCAGCCAGTCCATAAAGTCCTGATCCATATCTTGCAATGAACACGGAGGATTGCACTTTTTAAATTCCTCTTCTTTAAAATATTTGCTCGTTACCGGCTTCTTTGATTCGTTAGGTTTATTCATCATCTTGTTTGTTGTTTAATTGGTTTAACATATCTATGTAACTTTTTAATTTATCAGGATTATCCAAATGTTTTAAAATTTTTAGCACTTCTCCGGGAACATTAGCGGCAGCCGACTTCTTTAGTTTTAAATTCTCTATCACACTTTTTGCCTCTATACTACAACATGCCAGTGTGAATATTATTGAACCGAAAGGAACGTGGTACGGTAGAATTACGAAAAGGATAATATCTATAAAAAGTCCAAAGAGCATAACGCGCCAATACTCACTTATCTTTGACAATGTCCTTCTAAACTTATTGCTCTTTAATCTTTCTCCACATTTCTTTGCTCTCTCTATTCCTGTCCATAGATCAATCAGTACTGCAAATATCATTAGCATCCAACATCCAACAATTAGAGACAGTTCTATATAAAGACCATCCGAATTTCCACCAATAATTTCATAAATATTTTTAAGCATCTCTATATTACTTGTTTTTTAATTCTACATAATAATTACTATCACCATCTATACTTACATCCGCATCTACATATTGAGTCTTTAATTGTCTTTTCGTTTCAGCGGCCCAAAATGGATCAGGTGTTCCGTTCAACATCTTGGCTGCATTACGACCCAACAACGGAACCTCTTTAAATTCCCCCTGAAAAGCGGTAATCACATGTTCTGCCACCTGTGCCCTAACATCGCCAATTTTCATTGTGCCATGCTCAATAATTGCTTCGTTGTTTTCGTCTAATAGTATGCCTTTCATATTACAAAATTTCTAATTCCTTTAATTTTAAAACAATGTATTTATCTACAGCATCTGTTATTACCTTCGCCACCTGATCAGTAATATTATCGCCTTTCAGCTTCTTAAAACCATCTTCTAAATCATTATTTAATTGTTGTTTTGGTGTCATATCAGTGCTTTATTTTGTCGTTCCATAAATCATTTTTTATTGTTGTAGGCTGTATCATGGCGCCTGCCCATGCTGAGATGGCCCCTTTAAGCGCTCCGCCTCCGTCCATTGGAGCCGGAACCCAGGCAGTAAGTATTTGTTTTAATTGATTGATTTCGTTTTCAAGGCTGCTAATTTTGGAAGCGGCTTTTTCGGCAACAACTAATCCATCATTTTTTCCACCATTGAAAACAATGTTCCCTTTGCAATCAATTTTTGAATCCCCACCAATTTCAACATCCACCGTACCATCAATTTTTATCTTTACCTTTTCAATGTCCGAACACATCGAAATAAATCCCTGCACCTTATCCAGCATCGTAACCAATACATAGCTGTCTTTCTTTGGGTAAACATAAAATCCTTTATCATCTTTAATATTGGCGTTCAGTTTTATATTTTTTAGCTCCAATCCGGTTTTTACTGTTTTTACGGTACAAGTAACATCATCATCCACGCTCACAACTTTGCAAAGCATACTGTCAAAATCAACCGCTTCGATTAATTTTCTTATGTTTTTCGCAATTTCATTTTCGTTTGCCATCTCGTAATTCGTAATTTATTTAATTTCATCGCCCAGTGTTACTACCTGCCTGTACCCTCCAAACCCGTAATCATACACTATTGCATCAGCAATAAACTTTTTTTCATTTCTCTCTTTGTTATCATCATCGTACAAAAGAGCTTTGTCCCCTTTTTTTACAAATGGAATCCCAAAAGCGGTAAAGTCCCCGCTCATTTTATCTGCCTTGTATGTGTCTAACATTTTTTGAGCGTACTGGTCAAGCTCTTTTTGTGTTTTATATTCCGGAGCGTAAAAAGTTCGTACCTCGCCCTTAGTATCTCCTTTTTTCGATTCTAACTTTGTGTTATCCGACAAAATACTTTTTGCCACAATCTGAATGTTCACATCATCGGCAAGGGTGTATTTCAATGTGTCTGAAATAATGTTTAAACCCTTTTTAAATTTTATTTCTTTGCTGTTTTGCAACTGCGATGTAAGCATAATCGCTATCATTTTTTTGCCATCAAAAAAGGCATTAAACGGATAGTTTTGCTTCAAATAATCCAGTACCTTTGCAACCGTTGTTTCCTCCTGGATGATCACTTCACCAAACTCAATATTTTCCGGCATTACTAACTCCACATCGGGAGCATGTTCGCTTAAAAAGTCTTTGAGCTTGAATTTGTCATACCGGGTAGGATTGACTGTGATTTGCTTTAACTTCCACATTTCATTTTCGGCTTCGATCTTAATAGGCGTTTCACTTGATACGCTCGTAATATAGCCGTTAAAAATGTTTTGCGAATCAATGTCCAAATACCCTACCTGTATGGAAATTTTATCTCCACGCTTTACAAATTCATTCAGTTTTTTCCCCTTCATGCTCATTTTACGCGGAAGTACAACCGTTGCCGTATCCGTTAAATTACGGATTGACGCAGTAACCTTAATAGAGTTTGCGTATGTAAACTTTATTTTATTACTTTTGCCCTGAATTTCAACCAAACAATCCAATACTAACATGGTATGAAAAAATTAGGGTTAATACTTGCCGCGCTTCTTTTTATTTGTTCTACAACCGATAAAATTACCGATTGTACGTATAAAGGTAAAAAACTGTATGGACGCGTTATGGTAGTAGATTCGTTTGCTGATTTCAAGGTTAAGGTAGTGGATTCATTTGCCGATCTCGAAGTCAATGTGAAAACATCATTTGCCGACAAATGTGGAGAATGGATATTTGTAGAATCCTTTCCCGATTTTACCATACAATACGTAGAATCCTTTCCTGACTTTACCATAAAACTTTCCTCCCGTTAATTTTCTATAATTAAACCATACGCATTCTCTTCGTCATTATCACTGATGAATTGAAACCTAAAAGGCAATACATTAAAATACTTTTGGCTTTGTTGGTTAAAATCCCCGCTTCTAAAAACAACTTTTGCAATATCAAAGGCTTCCAAGTATGTATTCACAACATCGAACACCTCAGGTTCTTTTAAAAATCTGTTTACTTTGCCAATCTCAAAAGTTGGATAATAATTTTCGCTTATCATGATATTGCCGGAAATATCAATGGCGTAGTCTTTCGCAGCAATATATTCTTTAATGGTTCCTTCGCGCTTGGCAAGTGCAGTTTCGACAATAGTGTTTTCCCTTCTAATATTTATTTTAGCATCTACAAACTCTATAAATTCCCCATTTTTATTTTTTAAGATAAGATTATTTACCGGTATGTTGCCCTGCAAAAAGCGCATGTGTGAATAGTCGCTGCCTTCGTAACTTTTCTTAAGCGTGGACATAGGGCTTACAGCGGTGTATTCAGGGCGCAGCATCTTCTTGTACAAACCTGTGCGCGCCGCCCACGAGGCTATGGTTTCTCCTGCTTGCCTCGCTACGTTTACTGCGTTTAGGGCTTGTTCAGCTAACCATTTGGGATCGTTTGTGTTTTCCCATCGCGCCGTATTTATTGCATGGTGGGTTTCGTACTTCAGCGCGCGCAACAACCATGAGCTTTCCGTTTCTCCGGTTTGCCTTATTTCATTTGTATCGTTGCTTATTATAACAAGTCCCGCCATATTAATTATTTTTTACGCTGCCGCATAGTTCGCATCATTAACCACTCTTTGCAATGCCTCCGACAATTTGCCCATAAAATCTTGTGCAGACTGCGGATCATCATTGCTGCTTTGAAACATGTTTGTATTTTCTCCAATCAGGCTACCTATGTTTATGTAGAAGTTTTTAACCTGCTTGCCGCCGCCGGTAATAGAGTCAGAAGCTGTAGAAGTGTAGCTTTTAGGATTAATAATGTTATTATTAGTATTGTTAGTAATATCACCTCCTAAAAGATTTTCTCCAAGTATCCCACTAATTCTGCTGGCCTCATTTCTGGAATTTACAAGAGTTTCAATTTTTTTATAATCAGATTTTGACACTAGGCCCGCAAGAGAATGTTTGGTTGATAACCAACCGTGTTTATTCTTGTTATCTACAATAGTTTTTGCTGCATTTACAATCTGAGCTTCGGTATAATTCGGATAAATTTTACGAAGTATATCTTCGCCCTCCTGTCCTTTTTGATACGCAGCTTCTAACGCAGACTCGTAGGCCTTTGCCTTTGCTTTTCTTTGTATAGAGGCAATTAATGTGTCATACGCTCCCGCAAGGTTATTGGTGTTGGCAATATCATTAAGTGTTTGTTTATTTAATTCCGGATACAGTTCAGCAAGTTCCCTAACTAAACGCTTTCGTTCTTCGCTTTTTGGGTTTGTTTGCCTTAACTTCGCAAAAATAGTATCCAGCTGTGTCCTTTCTTGTGCGTAAAAGGATGAATATGCCTCACGTGCTTTTTCCATTTCAGCTGTAGTCTCTTTCCCTCTTTTTCTAAAAAACATGAGAGCAGAAGCCACTGCCATTATAGTTCCTATTCCTGCCCCGATGGGATTCATTTTGCTTATTGCGTTAAAAGTAGCCATTTGAATAGTAGCTAATTTTAATTGTCCTGTAAACAACTTTACGCCGAATGTTTTTGCTGCAAATAGTACGCCTGTTTTGCGCGTCCAACTGTTTACGGCTATCATAGTTGTTTTATAAGCAACCCAGGTCGCTACTCCCGAACCAACCGCTTTACTTACCCCCACAATTAACTTCCTATTGTCGTAGAGCCTCAGTGTAAACTTCATTAAGGAGTTTGAAACATCCCCTTTGAGTTTTGTTGCCAATTCTCCAATCCGTATCTTAACTTCATCATACTCCATGGCAATCTGTTTAGCTTTGCCCTCCGGTGTTGCTGCCAACGCCTCGTTAACACCCTTCATACTTTGCTCCACTACCTCAAGTAGTGTGGCAACGCGTTCGTTCTCTGTTCCATATTGAAGTACCTTTTCCTGCGCCTCTGTAAACCAGTATCCATTACGTTGAAGAGCACCGGTTTGCCCCTCTAAAACTTTACCCATCATCTGTGCAATGCCATAAGCATTTTCTTGACTTGCATTAAGTCCATATTGATGGGCAAGCATGTTATTCATTGTCGGGAGCAATTTTTCAAGGCTATCCTTTTTTTTGATGTAGGTTGCCAACTCTTTGGCACCTGCTAACTGAACGGAACTGCTCACGACTCCTAATTTTTCCTGTGCCTTTGTAACAGCAACAACATCTTTAACATCCCACTTTCCGGCATTCATGGTATTTTTCATCACCTGCTCAAGCTGGGTTAAAGCAACATTATGCTTTTGATAGGCATCCATACTGTTTTTGGTAAAACCAACAACCGTATTTTTTACTACGCCAATTCCCTTCAGTAATAAATTAGCGCCAAATACAGATTTGAATATGGATTGTGTTTTTTCTCCACATGCCTCTGCAGATCTTTCGAGTTCTTCTATCTTCTCTTTTGTACCGGCTATTAATTGATTGTATTTTTTGATATGATCAATCCTGTAAGAGTTGTCAGACTCTTTGCGCCATTCTACAATTTTTTCTTTTAACTGGCCTATCGTTTTGCCTTGAGTACGATAGGAGTTGTTCAACGCGTCCACTTTACTCTTTGCACCATTAACCAATTTATCAACTTTGTCAAACGTATTGTTTGACACATAAACCGGTTTTATTCTAAGAAGTACAGTGTTTGACATATTCTTTTGTGAAAAATTTTAAGGTGGCAAATGATTACAGGCTGATTAATTCTGACTCCAACCTATTCTTGCCCTCTTCAATCCTTATTTTAGTTAGTGCCGCGATCTTGCTTGCCCATTGCTTATCGGTGAATTTAGATGTGTCAATGTGAAGATAATACTCTAACAGCGTATCGTGATATGTGATAAAGTCAAAATCTTCACATTTGACAGCATCATCTACAGCTTTTTTATTTCAGCCCTCCCATAATCAACTAATCTTTCTAATACAGGAACAACTTCAAGGAAATAGATGTCATTAGTTTTAATTTCTTCATCACCGCCGAGCCAGCAATTTGCGAGCAAAATTTCGTTAGCTTTGTCGCCGTCTGTCTCACCAATGGCGTCCACAGCTTTCAATGTTTTGCGGTCTGGACGTTTTAGGTAACAAACCTTATCAGTTGCTATTACCTCATATACGTCGCGGTACATATTTTTCCACATTGCGATTTGTTCAGCAGAAACTTGTCCGCTCAACTTTATTTCTTGCACCTCAGAGGGCTGCTCTTGGTTTTTTCGTTCTTCGCTCTTCATGTTTTTTATTTTCTAATAATATGTGATGGTAAAAGGTTAAGTTGCTTTTCGTTTTTGGTATCGCCCTGCTTGGCTTCCACACCATCATCCAAAAATTGACAATTTTTAATAATGTGGTTGGCAATTTTAGCTCCACCAATGGGAAGGAATGCTACTACGATGTCAAAAGGCGCAATGTCCTGCAATCTTCCTGTAGGGGAAGATTTGCGTATGCTTTCAATTTCATCTCGGTATAGCGTAATATCTGCCGTAGGTTCAATATTTCCATAACCACGACATACGGGATGCTGCCCCGCGCCATAAACATTTTCAATGTTCTGTTTGTCATCATAATTAATTGCAGTAATTCCGGTAACCGGTACCCCTTCAATTAAAACCTGCATTGTAGCCCACGATGGCGTAACGCCATTAATCATGGGAATTAATCTGTGTCCGTTCATATTATTCTAATTTAGTAGTGTAACCAATTTTAATTCTCATTTTACGCAATACGCCTACCGGAACATTTTTCATCACAAATTCCAGTTCTGAAGATACAAGCACGTTTTGGTTAGGGTCTATTTCAACCACATACCCGGATAGTTCGCCTGCTTTTTCCATAGCTTCCAATTGGCGGTTGGCAACCGAAGTCAAAAACGCAACGGTTCCCTGATCCACTTTTCCGCTCTGCGGATCCACATACAGCGGGGAACTTAAATGAGGCAACAAATGTGTTCGAGCACCGCGACACGCTTTATCCATTGTACGCACGCGCTCAATGGCATTGTAGTCGCTTGTTTGCTCATCCATTGTGTGAGAATCGTTGTAAAACGACCCCTGTAAACCTCCAAAGGTTCTAAGGAAAATAAAACGTTTATCATTTAACGTGTTCACAATACCAATATCAATGCTTTTTAACAGAGTTCCGTCCGCAAATGCCGGAAGGTTAACACCGGTAGGACATTTTGCTACCCACGCAATAGATTCATGTACCGCCATTTTTGAAAGCATACCCAAAGCGTTTCCGACAATACCCACACATTTTCCATTGCCTGCATCAAACAAGTCTTTAGCAACCCCGCTGCCGGCTTGACCAATGAGAACTGATACATTCTTCTGCCCAATGCCTGCCATAGATTGCAGGATGGCAATGTTGCCAACTTTGGCACAATACAAACATGAAAGCGGCATATCATTAGCTTCCAAATTTGTGGCATTACCTTGCAAAGTAGTTAAATCATCTGCTTTTAAAAGGTTTTCGGGAGCGTAAACGCCAATTTGCCGAATTTTACCCTCCGCATAGTTTTGCATTTGTTTTATTTCAACAAAATCATAATTGCCGGTCGGTTTGTCAAACAAACCCACCCAAAGCATGATGGCAGGATTGATTCTAAAAGCCTCGCTTAAATGGTAGTGCAACGCTTTTAAAATCCACTTTTCAGAATCGGGTTTAATACCCAAACTTTCCGCGTATTCAATCGTAGAGATTTGAACAATGCGGTTTGTTTCGCCAAACCCGGTAACACCGGCATCGGCTTGCGGCATATCGGCAGCAGCCAAATATACCAACAATCCGCTGTAGTGATCTTCGCCGGGGAGCGTGGCAGGCACGCCCCCATTTTGGCGAATTATTGTAATGTTGTTTAATGACATCGTTTTTCTTTTTATTGGGTTGATTTACCTAAGAAGTCAATTCTTTTAACAATAGTCATTCCTGCTTTGACTTGCTGAAAAAATAGCTCTTCGCCATCATGATACAGCCGGTCGGCAGTGGGGAACTCCTCAAAGGCTTTTTTTAGCTTTTCGTTCATACCGGAAGACTCCCCATTATTCTCCTTTTGCTTCCCTTTTCCATCATTTTTGCCATCGGGTTTTTCATCGGGTTTATTTTCCGTTGGGTTTGTGTCGCCGCCGCCGGTGTCACCGGCATTGTCGTTGGTAGTTTCATCGGCTTTTGGTTCCGTGTTTCCTTGAGCAGCTGCTTCGGTTTCTGCCTTTTCTTTTGCCTCTTGTTCCGCTTTGGCTTTAGCCTCCGCTTTGGCTTCTTTTTCAGCAGCTTTTTTAGCTGCCTGTTCAGCTTTTGCCGCCTTTTCTTCAGGCGTTAATACTTTCTTTGCCATATTCGTAATTTTTAATTTTTAATTCGTAATTAATCTAAGCTGCTTTCGACACTATTGCCCCTAATGCCTCCATTTTAAGCGGCAGGCAAATAGAGTAGTGGCGGAAGTTCAGCAAGTTTTGTTGGTTTTGCGGATCGGAAGCCGCCTCGCTGAAATACGGTTTTGTAGTTCCATCCGCTCTCATAGCTCTTTTTACATGGAAAGCTACCGATGCCTGGTAATCGCCCGCACCCGGTACGCTTCCCCATGCTTTTTTAGTTTGTGTAGATGCTGTAAAATGGGGACAATCTACATATTCATAAACTTCAAAACTATACAGGTTGGATATTTTTCCGGTCACATAATTGTAATACTGTGTTGCAAACTTTTGGTCATTTTCCAACAAATCATTTACATGATCAGGACACAATACCAAAACACGCCCGACTGTCGGCACTTTCATTTTATCAAATGCTTTTTTCATCGCAATAATATCTTTTCTGGTCATCGTTGCCCTGCCACTTCCGTCATTCGCTCCGGATGTTAAAATTACAGGCGTAGCGGTAGAGTGATACGCGGGCGCCAATGCGTGAAGTGCCCTGGAGTATTTTGTTTCCGCCATCTGCTCATGGTGCCTTTCAATCACACTTGACATTTTATCATAAGAAATAGCGTACAGTTCGTCATCCGTTACAGGCGTTACCTCTGTTTGATATTTATCTAATGATATAGGCTTGTCAGCATCAGGCAATGCTACTATTGGTATAGGATAAGATGTGTTGTTAACAAGCACTTGAGGGTCGCCGCCAATTTGCACAAAGTGAATCACCTCGTTGTCCACCTTGTCATCATAACTTCTAATTTTACCATACCATCCTAACGATTCGGCTGCGTTCCTGAATGCCTTTATCATTTCCCCCGTCCAAACTTCCTTATAGATACCGGCGCCAAGCGCACCCGCAGGGATACAGTTTCCGGCAGTCATGGCAATAACATTTAAGCCAATTGCGCCGTAAAGTGGCGCCACCTCAATAGTGGAGGCAAGAAGACCCCCCATAAAGCAATTTAATAAAATTGCGGAAATAAACATCAGTTTTTTCATCTTTTGTAAATTTTAAGTTTTTAATTACTAATCTTGTTAATCATATTAATTATGAAAATCATCTTCAGACAATTTCCGGCGTAAGGCCATACTCTTTTTTATAGAGAGCTATATAGGTCTCCTTATCGTTATCACGCAATGCTATGCGCTCTTCATCGGATAAATCCCCCCATTTTTTGTCTGTGCTAACGGGTGCGCTGCGCCCTCCTGCGAGTACGTCGGTTGGTTTCACAACACTGTTCATTGAAGAAAGTGTGGCTTGTAATGACTCAACACCCATTTTTTCACCAATGGTAATAAAATGCGCTTTTTGGTCTGCGCTTAGTTTTCCTGCCACAACGGCATCATCTACCATCTTTGTAATGGTTTTCTTTTCGGCATCCAATGCAGCTGTTTTTAATGTTGCAATCTCATTGTCTTTTTCATCCAATTTTGCTTGTAACGCTAAAAGTTCCTGCACTTTTGCCAAAATTTCGGCTTCGGTAGCGTTTTCGCTCAAGCCCAGTTTTAATGCAATAAATTTCATGTTTTTTTCATTTTGATTTTGGTTATTACTATTTAATAATCCGATAAGGCATTCGCCATCGGCATTTAATTCAATTATATTTCCCTTATCATCGTAAAGCGATACTGCGTTAGCATTTGAGGGAATATCTGTTAATGAAGCCTCCAATAACAAACTTCGCGTTACCGTCATGCGCGTTTGTCCGGGCAACAAATATTCCGGCGCATCGCTTAACGCTATTTTTTCGATACCAACGGAACTGGCTTTAATAAATCCTTTTTCAACCTTATTGGCAATTTTTGCCGCAAACGGATCGTCCATATCAAAACAGGTATCACCTAATAATTTTCCATCTTCCACACGCAAGTTTTCCCAGCGCCCAATTGGAAGGATGGTATCTTCAGTATCTCTCCAAGCACGCGTGTGGTTCCAAAGCATTACAGGATTTTTTAGGAACCGCTCCAAGTCAATTCCAGCAGTTAGCACACGAAAGCCGTAAGAATTCACACTCTCGTCGCTTAATACAAATGTTTTTTTTGGGCTTTGTTTTGGCATTACATAACTTTTAAATTTGATTGTTTTTTTGTGCTCTCATACACTTTTGGAATGCGAAAATAGATTGAATTTTGCTACATATCTTTTTATTAGTAAAGGCTTTCCTATCTTTGGGAAAGCCTTTACCATTGCTTTATAGGTAAGCGTATTTTACGCTTACCTTTGCCGAAAATTTATCGCAATTGGCATGACAAGATTGGAATTGAACCAAAAAAAAGAGCTGGCCCGCATGTATTATATGAATGGTGATTCTCAAAAGAATATAGCCGAAAAAGTGGGTGTTTCAGCACAAACACTCGGTAAGTGGGCAGAGCAGGGAGATTGGGGAAAAAAGCGAGCGGCACAGAATATTACACGTCCGGAGTTGGTAAACAAGCTACTATTGACCATCAACACACTTATTGAACAGGTAAGTGAGTCGAAAGACCCGAATTTGATAGCCGGACTGGGCGATAAACTTTCCAAACTTTCTACCACCATTGAAAAATTGGATAAAAAAGCCTCTGTGGTAGATGCCATTGAGGTGTTTATGGCATTTGCCAGGTGGTTGCAATACAGGTCAACTTTTGATGAAGAAGTTACACCCGATCTCCTAAAAGCCATAAACAAGTACCAAGACCTCTATATCTCTGAAATCATAACTAAAAAAATCAAGCACTGATATGGAGAAAAAACCGCGCAATTATGATGAGTGGAGACAGTGGTGTGAGACCGTACAAAATCAAACTACGGCATTGCCCAACGAAACACCGGCAGTAAAAAAAGCGCGGATAAGTCGCCTGTTGGCTAACTACAACGATTTCGTATTGTATTACTTCCCGCATTATGTAACCAATAAAGACACCGGTAAAATTACACCCTGTGCCAAATTTCATATTGATGCGGCAAATATGGTGTTGAAAAATAAAAACATGAAAGGCGTTTTTAAATGGGCGCGCGGACACGCCAAAAGTACACACTTCGACATATTTATTCCGATGTGGCTAAAGGCTATGAAGCAACTCCGTGTAATGGTACTGGTAGGAAAAAGTGAAACAAACGCCAATACGCTACTTTCGGATATTCAAGCGGAACTTCAATTTAATCAACGGTACATTGCCGACTTTGGCGAACAGTACAATTTTGGGAACTGGCAGGATGGCGAATTTGTTACAAAGGATGATGTGGCGTTTTTTGCACGCGGTCGCGGTCAATCCCCACGTGGGTTGCGCTACCGCTCAAACCGTCCCGATTACATCGTGATAGACGACCTTGACGACGATGAGCTTTGCGAAAACGAGGCTCGTGTTACAAAACTTTCTAACTGGGTAAAGGAAGCACTCTTTGGCGCACTCGATGGCGGTCGGGGTCGTTTTATCATGGTAGGTAATCTTATCTCAAAAAACAGTGTACTGGCTAAAATTGCAGCCATAAAAGCCGTACAGGTAAGTCAGGTAGATGCATTCGACAGAAACGGTGTGCCGGCGTGGAAAGAAAAGTGGAGCGCAGAGGAACTCAAAGAGATGGAGTTAATGATGGGTTACCGGTCGTTTCAAAAAGAAATGATGAATAACCCCATTACCGAAGGCGCCGTTTTTCGCAACAACTGGATCCGGTGGAAAAAAATATTGCCGTTGCAGAAATACGATCGCATTATTGCCTACTGCGACCCAAGTTTTAAAGGCAGTACTAAAAACGACTACAAAGCAATCAAGGTATGGGGGCAAACCGGAACGGAACTGCACAACATTGATGCCTTTTGCCGTCAGTGTTCCGTTACTGAAATGGTGCGGTGGTTTTACGATTTGCACGAAAAATTTAACGGCGTTATTTGCGACTACTATATTGAGGCAAATTTCCTGCAGGATATAATTCTTGATGAATTTACCAACGAGGGGAATCTGCGCAGCTACCAGCTACCTATCCGGGCAGATCACCGCAAAAAGCCGGATAAATACCAACGTATCGAAGCCATAAGTCCGCTTTGGGAGCGTGGCTTTGTGTTCTACAATGCAGACAAGCAAAATGACCCGGATATGCTGGCAGCATTGGAGCAAACCCTATCCTTTGAAAAAGGAACGCGAACGCATGACGATGCGCCCGATGCCGACGAGGGTGCCATTTACATACTTCAAAAAAGCAAACGATTAGAAATTTTTAAACCGGTCATCGGCACACGCCCAAGACCCACAAGTGAATGGTAATATGGTTAAATTTATTAAAGCATGTATTTATGATTGGCGTGTAAAGCGCGCATGTAAAAAAGCTGACAAATACGCAAAAACTACAGGCTACAAAGTATTAGTACTTCTGATTGATGGAAAGCCTATCGTAAAATACAGAAAGGTACTCAAAGAAGAAATTAAACGTAAAAACTGGAAGTGTAGCCTTGAAATGCTTGAGAAGCGTGCACTATACAAAACGTATTAACACTAATTGCTAAAATTATGTTTTTAAGCCAAGAAGAATTAAAGTCCGTAATTTACGAATATCAGCTCGACGAAATAGTTGAAGATGATAACACTATTGTAGAAATGGCAATACAAGCCGCAATTGAAGAAGTAAAATCATACCTGTGCAGCCGTTATGATGTAAATAAAACATTTTCTGCCGAACAAAATAAGCGCAACCCTCTTGTATTGGAAATAACAAAAGATGTAACATTGTGGCAAATTATACGCCTTTCCAATGTGGATATAATCTACGAAAAAGTAAAAGACCGTTACGATCGCGCCATTGAATGGTTGGACAAAGTGGCACGCGGTTTAATATCCCCAACATTGCCGGTAGTTCAGGATGGCAAAGGCGATGATATTTCCCCAATTAAATACGGTTCCATGCCACAGCAAAGATACGATTGGTAATTTAAATTGATTCACATGTCAAAGCAGCAAACAAAAGGCACACAGCAAATAAAAGACAAGTCTAAACTATTGGTTGAAATAAAGCAGTCCGCCGATAATTTAACTAAAAAGGATATAAGAACATGGCGCAACGCTTGGCAGGCAGCAGCAAGACCCGGTAATCCCAATCGCGTAGCCCTGTACGATGTTTACACAGATGTAATGGTGGACTTACACCTTACGGGTTGTATTGGTCAACGAACGGGTATGGTTTTAAAAAGATCGTTTAAAATTGTTTCTAAAAAAGACGGAAAAGAGAATCCGGAAATAACAGAACTTTTTGAGTGTCCATGGTTCAAAGAATTTTTAAAGCACTCACTCGAAAGTATATATTTCGGGTATTCACTAATTCAGTTTAACGATATATCAACAAATGGTGCGATGCACTTTGAAAGCGTGGAATTGGTGCCAAGAAAACACGTAGTTCCCGAATTTGGAGTAATTATTGAGAACATTTACGACGACCCATTACGACAAGGATATAACTATTTGCACGGTGATTTGTCGAAATGGTGTATCGGCGTGGGGAATAGAAAAGACTTAGGGCTGCTTTTAAATGTGGCGCCACAAAGCCTTCCTAAAAAAAATATGCTTTCCTACTGGGATGCCTTCGGCGAGATATTCGGTATGCCTATCCGTGTGGCAAGAACCGGCAGCCGTGACCCACAAGACAGGGCAAGTATTGAAAAAATGATGCAACTTATGGGTGCAGCCGGTTGGGCTGTGCTTCCGGAAGGAACTGAAATAGAAATAAAAGAAACTACGCGTGGAGATGCCTTCAACGTTTATGACAAGCGCATTGAACGCGCCAACTCTGAGATTTCAAAAGGAGTACTACTGCAAACCATGACCACTGACAATGGTGGTTCGCTGGCGCAATCAATAACACACCTTGAAATTCTTAAAAACTTAGTTGAAGCAGACGCCGATTTTATACGTGATGTTATCAATTGGAAGCTCATGCCATTGATGGAAATGCACGGCTTTCCCGTGCAAGGCATGCGCTTTGACTGGGATGAGTCGGTAGACTGGACACCGGAACAGCAACTGCAAATTGAACAAATGATACTTGGCAGCTATGACATAGACCCTAAATATTTTGCTGAAAAATACAATATACCGGTAACAGGTACAAAGTCGCCATTACTTTCGCTGCAAGACGGTTTTTTCGTGTAATCCCCGCCCAAACGCGGGGATATAATGACTTCCACGCTGCACTACAAAATCTCTACAATACAACTTCCAATGTGTCTCAATTGTCCTCAAAGTCCTTAGAATATAGCTCAAAAACTTGGAAAACTTTAACCCAGTGGCTCCATTCAAAAAAAGACTATAAACCCGAATACCTGGCAGAACCGGAGCCACGCGCCGCCATTGATGAAATTTGCCGTATTTTAAGCACTCCCTTAAAAAACCTGTCTGTTAAACAGGAAATACCGGCAGAATTAACCGCCGCATTAGAAAACAACATTTTCTTTTTCTCAGGCTTCAAAACCCACCATGAACTGGTGGAAGCCTCCAAATTGCTCAAGGATGAAAACGGCAATTTTAAACCGTTTAAACAATTTTTAAAAGACGTTGAAAAGATAGACGATACCTACAACCGCAACTATTTGAATGCCGAATATAACTTTGCCACAGCATCCTCGCAAATGGCGGTAAAATGGAAAGAATGGGAAGCAGACGGCGACGATTACGATTTGCAGTACAGAACCGCCGGAGACGATCGTGTGCGTGAAGAGCACGCAGCACTCAACGGAATCACACTACCACAATCCGATCCGTTTTGGAAGTCTTACCTGCCGCCGAACGGTTGGAACTGCCGCTGCACTACCGTACAGGTGCGCAAAGGAAAATATCCGCAAAGCGATTCCGAAAAGGCAATCGCAAGAGGCAACGCCATGACCGATCCACTTAAAAAACAAATATTCCGATTTAATCCGGGAGCGCAGGAAAAAATCTTCCCGCCAAAGCATCCATATTACAAGGCACCGGAAATAGTGAAGCAAGTATTGGAAAAAATTGTAGAAAAAACAGCAGCCACTATTGAACGTGAAAAATACCTGAAAGAAATGGAAATACTGCTTGATAAAAAGGTCGTAAAGAGAATTGATGGCGGTAGTATTTCTATTGGTTTTACAAAAAAAGGAAACAAACACTTGTACAGCGATACGATTATGCGCGTGGAAGGAGTGAGTAAAAACGACTTGAAAAAACTAAATACATCTTTGAGAAAATCGGTTTTTGTAAAATCGGCAGAGCTAAGCAAAAAACGTAAAGACGATATTACAAAGTTCTATTACTTTAAAGATAAAAATAAGGAACTGTACTATAACGTAGCGGAAAGAGTAAAAATGGATAATGATGGCAGGTATGATATAAGCAGGTTCTTATATTCGATAACCAATAGCATAAAAAAATAAAACAGTACCGGCGTGGAATTAGGCTCAAGGCTCAGGTACCACATTCCTTTACTGTTTCAGACTGCAAAAATATAAAAAAAATATACATAAACCAAAAATGGATAAAATCCTTCAAAAAATTCTTAAAGATTTAAAAGTAGAACTCACCGACAAGTTCGACCAAAACTTTTCACAGGGCGGATTTTTTGGTAAAAAATGGCAAAAAAGAAAAGATGGTAGCGCAACGCATTTAAACAATACAGGAGCCCTGAGGCGCTCCATCAAACCACATATTGAGGGAGATGAAATCATATTTACATCGTCAACTCCATACGCAAGCGCTCACAACGAAGGGGTAAATAAAAACGTAAGAGTAAAAAGCAAAAAAGGGAAAAAGTTTACACGCAAAATGAATTTACCACAACGCCAATTTATCGGCGAATATACCGGCATGGAAAAAACCATTGAACGTATCGCAAAGCAAGCTATGGAAGAAGCAACACAAGACATTGTACAAAAAGCAAATCATTAACCATTAACATTATGAAAGACATTTTTCTATCTATTCAAGGAGAGCTATCCAAAATACCGGAGCTAAAGCACATTGACAAGAACTGGGGGCAGCTACTGTATGAGCAGCCACCAGTTAAGTTCCCCTGTGCGCTGTTAGATATTGCTGAAGTGGATTACGGACAATTAGGCATGTTGGCACAAGACGCAGATGGAGCGATTGAAATTACTATTGCCAATGCTAAAAATACACGTAGTTCCCACAAAGCACCACGCAAAGAGGATTCCTACGCTATTTTTGATATTGTTAATAAAATACACGACAGTTTACACGGCTATACCAATGGAGAGCTTCAACCGTTAATTCGCGTAAAACTAAAAAAAATAGATGCCGCTGCTGGTTATGAAATATACAGGGTAGTCTATGTATCCGGTTGGCGCGAGCATAAAAAAACAAATACAATTCCCGTACAGGTAACGCCGAAAATCATAGTAGAAATTGAATAAAATAAATAAAAAAGCCCCGACTTGGGGCTTTTTTATTGTTTCCTAATCTGTTGAATTAATTTATTGCGAGCAGTATTTGCACGCATTACTGAGTCCACACCTTCAAACTCAAAAATAGTATCATGGTCAAAACGACCATCATTCCACTCTATTCCTAAATAAGCTTGTTCATCTTTCTTTTTCTTTTGCCATGCAAACGCTAATAATCCCAATGCTAAAAAACGCACTACAGTGGGACGGTGCTGTATGGTTGTTGAATCTTCAACATAAATATTTTTAATTTTGTTTTCGGGAATAGTGGCCAATTCTACTCCAAAATTTTGTACAAGATAAATACCTCCATCTTTTAATCCCAAATGGGTTGTTACGGGTTCATTTAAGTCAGGATGCCCGCACATATATTTAACATTTAGCACTAAGCCATCGGGGTTGAATCCTTTTTCTCTTAATTTTTCTTTGTTTTTTTTACTTGTAACATACATGAAATAACAAAATGCTACAATAATCAATGCTATTACTATTATAATCCACATAACTATACATTTAATAAATATTCGCTGCAAAATTACACTTTTTGTCTAAAATAATTCTAACTGATTCAGGTTGTTTTTTTCGACTTCAGGAGTTGGTTTTCCAATACGCTCCAACTCCCTTTCAATTTGTTTATCAATACTTGGCATATTTATGATTTTCATAAACGATTTATAGCTCATTGGGTAAAACGGTTCTACAAAGGTTCTAAAAATACCAGAGTATGTAGTATAACCAACCCTGTAATGCGCATTCACAATATCAATAACGATCTTGCAATGCTTGAGGTAATTTAGCCGGTTATAACCCTTTTTTGCCATTTCAATAGTATTTTAATGTTATTTAAAACTCATTCTCATTTGTACAGCATTTGTAATTTGTGGAGCTATCTGTTGGGTGTATAATAAACCATAAACTGCCCTTTCGTAGCTACCATTCAACTGCATTGCTTCGCCTATGTGTTTCATAAAAACTACCATTTCAGCAATTGAAAAACTGAAATTGTAGCTTTTCTGATATTTGTACGTTTTAGCTTCAAATCTTGTGCTAAGCACCTCCAGCGTTTCCTTTTCATAGAGCGAACGCGCATCGGCAACATCAAGATTGTATGAAGCGTGAAGAACATACGTTCTTATTACCTCGTACTCAGTTCGCGTGAGCTTTATCTTAATTTTTGTTGTCATTGGTATTCGTAACTGTTAATTCGTAATTTTACCTAACCCAAACTTCGCTGCTTAAATATGTTTCTGCCAGTTTTGTCTGCGTCCCTGCAGGAATTTGCAGGAAATAGCGCGGCACATAGTTATAGGCTGCCAGCTGTCCGCTTTTTGTCATTTTTTCCCAACGCTTTTCCGCTGTTTTCTTGCTGCTGTTATCTTTATGTCTGTTTTTAAAGTATGCTGTCCAAAAATCGACAAAGGTTGGCTCAAAATGCACTTGTTTAAATTTGAGACTTCCAATGTCGGTTTTCGAGTTGCTTAGCGTTTGCATAAGCGCACTTTGAGTGATCGCATTTTCGCAGATCCAACACATGAGCCACTTATGCTGCCCCGCGCTCATGTTGGTATTAAGGCAATTAAATATTGGACGCTCAGCGTTATCATCGTAGAAAAGGAGCGCCTCACCGGTAAAGGCTTCTGAAGTAATAATATATTTTATCATAATGTTATTATTTTTAGTTTAAGTTTTTTCGCAATGTAATATTCTAATCTCGCTCCCTCACTTTCTTTCCAATCCGGAAGCAGGTAAATGGCATCGCATTGCACCAGCCCCATTATACATGCCTTCATACACTTTTCCCAACTCCAACTTTGAGAGCAGATCCGCATCGGGTTAACAACATCATACCCGGCTTGCTTCAGTTGAAATTCCGCTGTACCGAACTTCACAAAAGCGTCCGCAAGGTTTAATCCTGTTACTTTACCGGCAATATAGACTTTCATTGTTTGTTTTATTTTTTTCGTAAAATTGAGCCTGTAATATATGAATTTGCATAAAGTCTCTGAAATTGCCTCCATTCTTTTTCCATACAACCCTTTTCATCTCTATAAAGCATTGCAAAAGGAAAAAAGCCTGCAGCCCACGCTTCACGCAAACGCTTTTCAGCTTTTTCAAAAGTATCGCCTTGATAGCCGATTAATACGTAACATCTCACAATATCATTCTTTTTAAATCCTGCTTCTGTTAGATATTTTCCTGCTTGTATAAGCGGCTCGTAATCGTCCTTTGTGTCATAGGCAAAAAACAGTGAAGCTGGATTAAGTTCTTTCAACCGAAAGGCCATTTCTTGCGTTAACAGTTTTGCTTCCAAGCCACCTGCAAAAACCGGTCGCTCTTTTTGTCTCTTGAGCATTTCAAAAACGGCGTTTATATGATGTTCAGAACATGCAAGTAAGTTGTCATCCTGAATAATATAGCCTTCAACAATCGGCAATTCTATTAAATCGCCTTGTACTTTATGAACATTACAGAACCAACATTTATTCGGGCAGCCGCGCGAAGTAATCACATATCCTTTTTTTAGATACAATCCAGGCACAAACTCTCCGCTTGGTTGTCCAAATGCAACACCGCCTATCTTTGTGTTAAATCCTGCCCATCGCCATTGATTATACAAATATTCGGCGCGCTTTAAATCCCATGTGAATGTAACAGATATATGTACTTCATCAGCTCTATCAAACATCACAGGTTTGCAATTAATCCTTACGTTCTCATCGTCAGGAGTTGCTTTTGTTTTTCGAGGAAACACACGAATGATGCGTTTATTTTCCATTGTTAAAATAATTTCGTTTTAAGTGAAATAATATGTTTTACCGTTTCCATTACCGAAACGTTGTTGCTTTATTGTTGTTGAGAATGGGAACTTCTCTTTAGGTATTTTATCCAAAACCTCTTTTAATTGGCTTGCATTGGTAAAAAACTTCTTTTTAACTCCATCAGATTCAATTAATAATACACATCTACCGTCTCCGTGCCTCGTTTTTACGTTTGCTTGAAAATCAATAACTCTTATTTCACAATTCAAAACATCTTCAACAGTTATCTGCGTAACGTTGTAAATGTTTTTTTCTTCAATTTCAATGCCAAGATCAGAGAATTTATTCATGTGGTATAATGGTTTTTAAAAGATGTTTTGAATTGCAATGTGTAGCCCATCCGAGGTGTGGTGCTATTCGATGTTTATATTCATCCATGGGAATACGTTTTTTGTTAAGAGCAGCTGCTTTTCTACATAAATTCTTTTTAATTGTTTTTCTCATTAGAATATGAGAATGATAAAATACATAGCCCACAAAATCAATGCCGCGAGCTTCTACCGGAAATACCTGGTAGTTATCCTTTATATATAGATTTAAGTTGTTTACAAGGTAATGATTGATTTCTACAAGAAGCCCGTGCAAATAGGCTTTATCGTGCCCTAATATCACAATATCATCCGCATAGCGATAGTAATATTTCACGCGCTTTTCTTCTTTTAGCCAATGGTCAAAATAAGACAGGTACAAATTAGCAAAAAACTGTGAAAGATAATTGCCGATCGGAACTCCCGGAGCGGAATCAATAATTTCATCAAGAAGCGATAAAAGTTTTACGTCTTTTATCTTTTTCCTGATAATGGTTTTTAATATGTCGTGATTTACGCTTGGATAAAACTTTCTAATATCAAACTTTAAACAATATTTAGTTGTTGAAACATTTTTTAAATCGCGTTTCAAGTGCTTTAAAGCACCATGTATGCCACGACCTTTTATACATGAGTATGTGTTTGAGATAAATATTTTTATCCACGTATCTTCAATAATATTCATAATAGCATGGTGAACGATCCTGTCCCGGAAGGGAAGGCGGTAAACAACACGCTCTTTTGGGTCATGTATCATGAACACGCTGTACTCAGATGTTTTGTATTGCCCTGAAATCAATTCCGAATGTATTTGCGTCATATTATTATTCAAATCACGCTCAAAGAGCCGGACACCATAAGTATTGGTTTTGCCTTTACGCGCTTTTTGATATGCTAAATACAGATTATCCATTTCGCATACTTTGTCATAAATGTTGTTTATCCTTTTCATACTTTGCTTATCTAATTGGAGCCTTCGGTTTCCCTACCAGCACCTTTTGAGTTTGTTATTTTTTGCCAAGTGGCACGGCTTTTGGCTTTGTTTTGTATTTTTAGCATCGGTGAGAAGCGTTGCCTGCATTCGCATTCGAGTAGTTGTAATTCGTATCGTTGAAAACGAAAGCGCCCGAAGACACGCTTCAAAGCCAAACAGCCTTTTACTTTTACTTTTTAATTATTATTTCCCAAATTTCAATGAATTGCTCCCCGGCATATCTTGCCAGCTCGCTTGACGAAAAGCAAAGGCGAGAAGCGTCGCCCGCATCCGCACTCGAGTAGTAGTAATTCGTATCGTCGAAAACGAAAGCGCCCGAAGACACGCGAAACCATGGGAACCACTTTTTTTGGTTAGGATCTTCCCAATCCAATTTACGGCCTTCGTTTAAAGCTTCGGCAATCACTGCCATTTTGTAATGAGCTTTAAAATACTCTCTTAAATCTTCAGGAAGTTCTAAAAATTCAGGAACATTGGGCCTGCCGGTCAATGCTTGCGCATCTTCAAATGTTTTTACTTTTTCAATAATGTTTGTCATAAAAAATTGATTTTATGCCTAAAAGGCGGTTAATATTAAAGAATAAATTTTTTGTACAATTCTATAAATTGCTTGCCGGCATATTCTGCCAACTCCTCAGATTTAAAGCAAAGGCGAGAAGCGCCGCCCGCATTCGCATACGAGTAGGCGTAATTCGCATCGCCGAAAACGAAAGCGCCCGAAGACACGCTAAACCAAGGGAACCACTTCTTTTGGTTAGGATCCTCATAGTCAGCCTCCCAATTCTCGTTTAAGGCTTTGGTAACGATCTTTAGCTTTCTGTAAATAATTTCATCTTCAGTAAAACCTGAATCCCTAAGCAAGGGTTCATTAACGGGCTTTTGACCAAGTTCTGCACACGCATCCTCAACGGATCTAATTCTATCCATTATACTCATTGAGAAGAAATCTTTCCCAAAAGTATCCTCAAGAACTGCTTTAAATTCAGCAGAAGCTATAGTGTATAGTTTCCGCGCTGTTTGTTCGGTAATTTGTAATGTTTTCATATTTTACTCTTCTTTTTTCGGTTCAACAAAAAATGATTCATCCTGATCCACGAAAACTCCTACTTTTGGGAAGAGCTCTTTTGTTTCGGGCAAATCGCGATCTGAAAGCAGCATATCTTTTGCCGGCTCCTCTGTAATGCGCACATAATCGGGTAAAAACTCTTTCAATAGTTCCGTAACTGCTGCCCACGTGAAACCCTTTCGTGTTTTCAGTTTTGGCGTGCCGGTTCTAAAGCCCAACACACCGTGCGTAGTTTCCAAACTCTTTTTCTTGGTAAAAAGTTCCGCCTTATTTTCAGTCGCGTATACCTGTAGAATGTCGAAAGCCTTTTGTTTTGCTTCTGCCAAATCGCCTAATTCGTTGGCGTACTTTTCACGAATTTTAATTATTTCAATGTCCATTTGGGCATTGATTTTTTGAGTACGCGCATCGCAACGTGCGTAGTCTGCAAATGCTGTTTCCATTTGCTCTGTGGTTACACCGGTGTGAACCACCTTTTTTTCTCTTTTTGCCATAGCTTTAATCTTTTTAGGGTTTAACTTTGTTTTTACGAGTTTTGTCAATCTTGTGATTGTTCATTTTACTGTCAAGGCAATAGCGCACAATGGCATTGCCTGATATTAGAAGTTCCGCCGCTTTAAGGTGGGCGAGATTTCCGTTAATACCACCGCCAGGCATTCCATCGGACGCGATGAAATCAAGGCGGCTTCTATTTGGATAATAATCTACTAATGTCATAATGTTTCGGTTTAAAATTCTAATTGTATGGTGTATCTGTATTTTTCAACTAATTTTTTCAGATAGAAATTGGCAGCATCACTGACAACATCATATAATTGGCAGAAAACAATCCTTTTGCGTGCGTCAACTTTAAAGCCTTCTTTTTTGGCTTTCCGGTGAAGGTAATATCGGGTGTATTTCTTTTCCATGGCTCTTAAGATTAATTTAAACATACTTCAAAGTTATCCGCTTGCATAGCTTCAATAGCTTGCTGCTTGCGGCAAAATTCAGCATACAATCGCGTGAGTGCTTCCGTACTTATTTCGTTAAAATTGCGCACGCCGGCAGCCCTGCAAGCAACGCCCTTTACGTAATCCATATCGACAACCTTGCCCTGCAACTCAAACCAACGGAATATTGCCTTTAGTAGCCCTTTACGCTTTTTGTCAAGTTGCGCACGCTCGGCATCGCTTCCCCACTTGTCTGTCAATTCCGATTTTGTAAATTTTTTGTTTATTCTTATGCCGTTAAGGTATTTTATTAAACGTTGCGCCTCCATAAACTGCAATTCACCCGTATTGCCGGTTCTTTTGTTGGTAAAATCGCGCACTATTTCGGTAATGGCATTTTTATCCTTTACGCCTAATTGACCAAAGAGCCAATATATATAGCGATTTTGTTGGGTGGTAAGGGGATTAGGGGTTAGGTTCATTATCAGTCTCCTTTTTTTGGCATCAATTGAAGCGTATCATTATTAGCTAAAATTTGTTTCACTAAGTCAGGATTTTGCGCACTCGAAACATATTTCAGTACATCTGCCTGTATTCGGATTCCTGATACTATAACTTTTCCAAGTTCGGCAATGGCTTCAGCTGCTTCAACACTAATTTTTTCATTTTCAGATGCCTTTGGATCTGTGTTGTTTTTTAACATCTCAATTGCTTCAAAAAGTTGAAGATTTAAACCGTCAATGCTAATTTGTTTCATTTTTTGCTCCTTTCGTTTGTTTATTAATTTCTTTTTTTATATTTCCAATCATTCTATAGGCAGTTCGTACTTCCGGAGGTAGATTTAGAATAGAGTTTTGTACAACCTGCTCTTTTCGAGGTATTATGTATAAGTTCTCAATGTTACAGTTTTGGCGGTTGCCATCCTTGAATTGCACATTGTGCCCTTTGGGAATATTTCCATAATGTTGCTTCCAAACTTCTCTATGTTTCAATTTTAGTTTGCCGCGCAATTCTGTTTTAACAAGAATATACCCTTCCTTATCTATTCTTTCATAGCCTATTTCTTTTGTATTGTGAGGCAAATTCCCTTTTTTATATTGCGAAACTTTACATCTCTCAATCGCTTCTGCGCTCAAGTATTCAACATATTTTTTACCTTTGTTTCCGGGAATATTACCTTTCTTAAATCTGCTTGCAATAGTTTTAGGATTATTTGATGACATTTTACCGGTCATGCTCTTAAATGCCGCGCTTTTCTTCAAACCTAAATTATGCGCCTTATTTCTTACACGGTAAAGCCCTACGCCCAATATATTAGCTATTTCTGAGGTTAATGTATTAGGATATAGTTCCACAAGAATATTCATGTCCTCCTGTGTCCAGTCTGCTTTTATAAATTGTCCTTTTTCGTTTTTTAGTTTCATAATTCTAATTTTTAAGATTTACACCCATGAAACACCATTGCACTATCTTCCCAAATAGTATAAGTACCACCATTTGCACCTATTGAGCGGCCGTTTGAAATTGCTTTAAAGCCTTCAATCCAAATTTTCTGCGAGGCATCATATAACACACTTTTTGCACTCCTGCCGGCCGGCCGGCTCCCTTCAGCATGACTTATGAATATGAGTAGTTTATTGGGGTGCTTGTCTTTGAATTGCCTGTATGCAGGATAACTTAAACCGCTGTATTGGAAACTGTCAATCACTACAAAATCGGCGCTACGCTGGCGCAATAGCCTTTTCGACAGTTCATCCACCGACTCACTTACTACATTGAAGCGTTTACCATCCATATCACCGGCAACTAATTCGAGTCTTTTTCGGAATGTTAAGCAGCTGCCCTCCTCAAGCGAGTTGTAGAGTACTTTGCCATGCTTGCACAGTTCCGTACATAGTTGCAAAGCAAAAGTACTCTTGCCATTTCCGCTGTTACCCCAAATAATCCACACGCCTGTACGCTCCGGCATACCAAACGCCTCCAACCACTGCCCGGTAAACGGAATAGTCTCATATTTTTTAGTCATTATATCTCTAACCGACAATGCTCGTTTCATGCCTTTGCGCTTATTTTGTTTACTTCATCGTAAATTCTACGTAGTGAAAAATCAGATCGAGCAATCAAACTCTGTATATCCACTTCATTCCCAACATTGGCTTTGATAATCAGGGCAGCGTGCACTGTTTTAAAATCCTGCATATCACGCTCGCTGTCCGGGCTTGCTTTTTGGTAACGGCTGCCATAGCGGCTAAATAACTCAGCGTAACCTACTTTTTTAAACTCTATGCTGCGGCGTATCTTTTCTCTCAATCCATCGGCGCCCATCATGTACCAACCGCAGCAGCGCTCCGTTGCGTTCCATAATGCCTTTAGCTCCAAAAAAGCAGCATAGTCAAGATCGCCCGCTTCGTCAAGTATTACGAGAGGCTGGGGCAGTGAACGCAGATAAAACACCAAATCCGCATACACATCGGCATACGTTCCGGTATGTCCAACCCCAAACTCTTTCGCAATATTTCTAATCAATTTCTGTTTGCTCTTTACCTGGCTGCAGTCTATATAAACAGCGTTTTTATTTGCTTTCACATAGCACTTTGCAGTATAGGTTTTGCCAATATCCGCTACATCGCACAGCATACGGCTCGCGGCGTTTTCTTGGCAAAAAGCCAATTGACCGGTTACAAATTCATATACCGGTGTCCGTGCAGTTTTCCACTCCGGGAGATTATTAAGCGTTACATCCAGTTTCCGGGCAATGCTTATCCAGTTGGGATCACTTATCACCCTATCCAGTTCGCCATTAGTAATACGGCTGTACTGTGAGGAACTAATGCCTAACGTAGTTGCAAATTTAGCATCACTGCCTTCAAAGTTTCTGCGGCGCTCTATCATCGCCGCTACAATTTTTTCTTTTAAGTTCTTGTTTAAATTCATTTTTTGGTGTTTTAATTGTTATTTAATCATATTTTAAACTGCTTCAATGCACCTCTCTTTGTAGTCTTCACTTTGGTATTTATCCATTAACCTGTCCAAATCAAAAGCAAAATGAGATTCGGCTACCGGTCCCACTTCTTCTATTACCGGTATGATTTCTTCGTAGTTTGTTTTGGGCAAAATTCGCGTCTTGGCGAGCGATTCTCTGCCGTTCTTTACTGTTTTGTCAAATGATGTAATATATTGTGCCTGGCCCGACATTGCTGTACTGTCGGCATCCTGCCATTCAGCTTTTGCAGTGGTAAACTTTTCTATCTGATCTGCTTTGCATAAAAATTCATCACCCTGGTAGAGATAAACCTCACTGATTGCACCTTTGGCGTTAGATAACCAGTACGCATTTACGTTATAATTACCGGGTTTTAGCCTGCGTAATACTTCCGGTGATGATAATTGGTAATCTGCATATTGAACCTGTACATATTGGTTGCGCTGTACGCTTGTGGTAGTGCAATTCCCGATATAACGCAGTAGTAACGGACGATTTATTGGCACCAAACTTTTGTTAAGGTTTTCAAGAAATACCTGCATGCGGCTTTTGCCCGGATACTTCTTTTGGTCGCGGTGCAAACCCTCGTTATATTCTTTTACCGTAAGTAGATCGTCGGCAACTAACTGCTCGTAGCTGTATGTTTTTGTTTTAATTTCGTAGCGATCGGTTACTTCGTTATAAACCCGCTCGCCATTGGTTCTGTTAACGTCAAGTTTGGCATAAAAGCGGCCTATTCCATCCTGATAGCGTTTTTCGTATCCGTATTTCTTTTGCCTGTTAAATTGCTCTGCGTGCTTTTCCTGCGAGTTGGTAGGTGCACACCAACGAACGAAGGGGAACAAGTTGCCGGCTTTGAGCAAGTCATCTTCAAACTGGCGTACAAGGTGGTTTTCTACTTCCATTTCAAGCGGAAGCCCTAAATTCATTTCATCAAGATTGCGGAACATATTGCGCAAACAGCCTACAAACAAATCTGTATCTTTTTTTCTTGAATAGCAGGCGCCAATAAGAACACCACTGTGTACATCATAGGCATAGTATGCTTTTACGCGGTTGCCATCGTGCATTTTGCGCGGCAAATCCCTGTCATCAAGGCTAACCTTACTCAAACTGTACCGGGCGTTTTCTCTGTGATAGTGTGGGCGCGCCAAGGCTCCAAACTGATGGTACCCCAATCTAATACTATCAATAACAGCTTTGTTCGCGGGATTGTTCAGATAATTCCATACGGTAGATTCGCTAATGTAGCTGGGTTCACCCTTATCATTGCAAAACTCCTCCCTGTTAAACAGTACGCCTGTCTTTACATCCACAACATCAATTTCGCCGGACAAGAATTGGCAATATTGCCCATGAACCCATTCCGCATAAGGATTATTGCTTGCAACGGCTAAACTCATTAAAATCCGTTCAATGTCAGCCGTTACTATTCGGGCATAGTTATTATCCGTATTCTTGTGTATTAATGATTTGTAGCCATCCTTTATATATTCCTGATACTTGGGCCTTAGGTTCCGATCACTAAGGGGTAGCGTGTGTGGATACTTTTTTCTGTCCAATAATTTAAGATCGCCCAAAACGGAAGCAAACACACCGCTTCTTTTAACGCTTCTTGAGCCTTTTGCAGCGCGAACACTCGTGCGCTCACTCAGCAAGTCGCGAAATGCGTTAAGTATAATTGCATTGGTGTGATATTCCAACGCTTTTTCCGGTGGATATTTTGCGTAAAATTCCAACGCGGCAGGATCCGGTTTTATATACCTTTCAAAGAAACAAGGTTGGGGTTGCTTTTCAATGGGTACATTCGCATTGGTACCAATAGCCGATAACTCGCCCAGCTCTTGCAACTTTGTGCTAATTTTATCCTTTATATTATATGGCAGAGATTCGTAACTAATAATGGCGGGACAGCCGGGAGCGGAACGTTGTAGAACGGTGATAGACTTTCTATTAACACGAATATCGTAATTATTCCTGCTAATAACACCATTATCCCATAGCCACCTACTCTCTAAAGCCAAATTTCCGTTATAGTTGAACAGTACCATAATTATTACTCTTTTTTAGCTCCCGCTCCGGAATCGAACCGGAGAAAAACCGTTCGGGAAAATTTGTGTAATTTCGCGTTGCCAAACTTTAAAATTTACACGTATGTATTCAAATGATGAAATTGTCGCTATGATTGCGGTACTCGCTAAACGAGTTGAAAAATTAGAAAAACCGGGTGATATTAACATGAAATCCATTGATTCTTATTTATCGGAACTTTTAAAACAATCACAGAGAATGAGTTAGCAACTTGTATTAATTTCAACTGAACCCCTATCGGTTTTATGTCCGAAGCATTTCTTTTTAAGGATTAATATCCCTAAAAAGAAGATTTTTTTTTCTATGCTTGGAGTAAGATCATTCAAAAGCATTTTAATTTCTACTTTAATCATAATACATATATTTTACTGGTTAATACTCTCATAAATCGGATCGCCGCCAGCGTTTACACACGCCTTACGAATTTTATCGGCTAATTCGCTTTGCGTAATACCACTTGCAGCGAGGCTAACTGTAGTTACAGAAACATTAAAGGCATCGGCAATTTGTTTCCGCGTGCCTACCTTCATTTTAACTTTGCTAATCTTATTCATTATTTTTTTATTTTTGTGGCGGTTTTAACCGTGTTAATTCGGCGACAAAAATAGATAAAATTTCATACATTAAATAAATTTATGAATAAAATTTCACCCATCAAAGAGAGAATATTACAATATATTGAATATTTGGGAATTACAAAGCAGTTGTTTTGTGAAAAAACAGGAATTTCTTATGCAAATATAAAAGGAAAGTCGTTAGAAAGCGAATTTGGAGGCACTCAAATAGCTGAAATTTTATCTGTTTTTGGAGAAATTTCATCCGATTGGTTACTTACTGGTACCGGCAATATGCTGCGGAATGATATTACCGCAAAAAATATGGTACCTACCAATGGAAATGACGGAATTCCGCTAATTCCCATTAGCGCAATGGCAGGCTATGGAACTGGGGGTGCACAAGTTTTAGAACATGAATGTGAGCGTTTTGTTATTCCAGTGTTTAAAGAAGCCGAATTTCTAATATCCGTCAAAGGATCTTCTATGTACCCCAAGTATAATTCAGGTGATATTGTTGCGTGTAAAAAACTGCCATTGGATACATTTTTCCAGTGGAATAAAGTATATGTATTGGATACCGAACAGGGCGCATTGGTTAAGCGAATAAAAAAGGGCGAAACAGAAGATACTTTAACTATTGTTTCTGATAATCCAAAATATGATCCTTTCCCATTGCATAAAAGTAAAATATATGCTATAGCTATTGTTTTGGGTGTAATTAGACAAGAGTCATAGCACGCATGCGTGAGCACATCCATATCGCTTTTACAGATAAAAAAGCACGCACGCACATTAAAATACGTTATTTTGTTTGCTTTTAGAGGCTTACATATAAAAACATGGGTAAACTCATGCGTAATATAGGGTAACGCTCACTCGATTTAAGCCGTTTTTTAGCTAAAAGAACGTATGTATATGTATGTTAAAGGTTGTTTTTTTATACACTTCTTGTAAGTGTGTTGTAAGTCTGTTATGTAAGTGTGTTGTAAGTCTGTTACAAAAAATGGATGTTTTAAACGGTTTTTAATCGGTAAAAAGTAGTGTTTAAATTTAGATAAAAAGTGTTTATTTGCAGTGCAAAGCTATCACGCAAAAACAGTGCAAAACGCCCATTTTAGCGGTTTTTACGCAAAACTTAAAGGTTAGCTACAATAAATGTAAGATAAGTTAAAGTAATGCCTAAAATCGGGCAAATAAATTAAAGCAAAATTAAAGTAATATGATACTTTGTTTTAAGTCGAAAAATCGGGAAAATATTGAAAATCAGGTAAAAATAAATACTCTTTTAGGGATAGAGTGTTTTGTGCCCCTTAATTTTATGGAAGGACAAAAGCGAATAATGATCGTAAACATGAAAGGAGGAGTTGGCAAGACAACATTGTCAACTAATTTTGCATATGTTTTATCTAAATTTGAGAAAAAGAAGGTTTTAATAGTTGATATTGATCCGCAATTTAATGCAACACAATATCTTGTTAATCAAAAAGATATATTAAATCATTTTAAAGTCAACAAAACAGTATATGACATATTGATGCCAGATAAAGAAGAAGATGTTGATTTAGCAGGAGTATCACAGAAAAAGTCTCTAACAATAAACATAAGTGATTATATTATAAATATTAAAAATTTTGAAAATGGTTCTAAATTAGATTTATTGCCCTCTTCTCTTAAATTGATTAATTTTGAAACAAGCAAAAGAGGTGCAGAGAATTATTTGAAAAATTTTATCAACTCATATTGCAGTGAATATGATTTTATACTATATGACTGCCCCCCTACATTATCAGTATTAACCATTAGTGCATATTTAGCTTCATCCCACTACTTAATACCAATTAAACCAGACTATTTATCTTCTTTGGGATTGCCAATGCTTGAAAGAGGTTTAAAAGAATACGAAGATACGTATGGTCATAATCTACAACCATTAGGCATTGTTTTTACCATGGTAAACAATACATCTACTTTGCCAAACGAAATTATTGAAAGTATTGCCCAAAGTGGCAAAAGAAAATTATATACAAGTAAACTAAGTCATTCTGTTATGGTCGCTAGAAGTATTGGAAATAATATAAGTTCTTTAGAGGATTTCTATCGAAATGCAAGTACAGAAAGATATGCGACAGAGTATAAAAATGTGACTACTGAAATTTTAAATACAATATAATTATGAATATAGATAAATATACAAGACAAGAGTTGATTTCTATTATTGAAGAAATTGAACAAATTTTTAAAAGAAGACAAAATATTCCATCTAAAAACAATAGCAACAAAGAGGAATTAGAGGAATTAATAGGCTCTTTGCCATTTTTATTTTTGAATGAAAAAATTTTTGAAAAAAATTTAGATATTTCAAGATTTGCTGAAAAAATAGGAGTATCAATACCATCTCCTGAAAAGAAGAAAAAAGAAGACATTATTGGTAGAGTTATTGTTGCTGTTTCAAAATTTAATAAAAACAAGATAAAAGAACTAAACTCTATTATTAATAACTTAAAGAAAAACAAAAAGAAAAGTACAAAAAACAACTTCTTCAATGAATGGGAAGAGGCGATAAAAAACATTAATTTATAATGAGTTCTATCTTTGAATCACAGAAAAAGGAACAAGATTTCCTTCTCTTCAAGGATGAAATTTTAAAAATCAATGATACTTTATCAAAAGATGTTAGCGCTTTACCTGAGTTTAAAAAGTTTCATTCATTACTTTACGCGCTTTCATTAATTCAAATAAAAGTAACTCAAGTAGAAAAAATCCCTAATAGGACTGTCTTTCTACAAGAAATTCGATCTGATCTACTTTTACTTATTACACATGCTATATTTGGTTATCATAATACAAGCATGATGACTTATAGAAAGGTAATTGAAAATTTTTATAATCATATTTTTTATTTTAATCATGAAATAGAGTTTTTTCATTTGAATAATGGCAAAAATGAATATACTCCTATAATTAATTTAAAAAACTACCTTATTACACATCCTAAGTTTTTAGAAGATAAACTAAATAAAGATTTTAATGATTATATTTTTAATGAATATACAAAACTTAATAATTATGTTCATGCCAAAGGAATCCATTTTATGGGATTGGCAAAAAGTTTACAAGACTTGCGGCAAACAATAGATTACTCACGAGTTCTATATGGAATAAATATTACTATTTACAAAATAATTTTTTTATTATTCAAATTTCATAATAATATCAAATTTCAACCTGTCGAATTAAAATTAATTACTGACTGCATTCCTAAAACTATGAGAAAAAAATTAATGGAATAGGCTCAAATAGAAAATTGAATAGATATATTAAATATGAAAAATATTGACAACTTTGCTCTTTCACTGACAAACAGAAAATCAACGGAACAAATAAAGCTTAATGAAGTTGACTTTGTTGAAATAATAGATTCTGGAATTCTTGAAGGAATACCACATATTGGAAAAATTATTTCAACGTATAAGGGATTTATAAATTTGCGAGACAAAATTTTTATTAAAAAATTTATACGATTCTTACAAGATTTTGAAAATCAAAACATAGACGAACAAAAGCTAGATGATTTCAAAAATAAAATCCAAAATGATAAAAACTATAGAATAAAAATTACAGAAACTTTAATTGAGTACATTGATGATTTGAAAAACACACAGAAAATAGGTATTTATTGTAATCTATTTGCTTCTTATGTGAATGGAGATTTTGATTGGGAACATTTTCTTCAACTAACAGATTGTCTTGAAAGAGTTGATTTAAAAAATTTGGTAATCATTCCTCGAATCGATACAAAAAAAGGAAAAGAAGTTCAAAATTATGATGAAGATAGGGTAACTGCAGAAGGGAACTTGCAGTCTTCTGGTTTAGTAATTAAAATGAGTGTTTGGTCTGCTGATATTTATCCAACTCAATTTGGTAGGGATATTTACAAATATGGATTAAAAAATACTATATCTAACTCGGATAAATAATTGTTCAACAACGAAATCACATAAATTAAACCAAAATAAGAAACCAATAAATAATCCCTATGATATAAACCAATAAATTAAAATAAAAACATAGCATTAGCTATTATTCTGTCCTCAGAAACCTAGGAAATTTCAAAAGATACAGAAGAATAAGTTAGTAAATGCTTACGCGACTGCGTGAGCTTTCTCTTGTTTCTGTATCGGGTTCCTAGGCCCACTGAGGAGAACAAAGAATCTCACGCTTTCTTTTTGTTCCGAATAAAGTTAGTGCAGAAAAACACTAATTTTATGACACAAAAATCCCTAAACAAAAACCTCCACAACGCAAAAACCTCCAAAAAAGACGAATTCTACACCCAACTATCAGACATTGAACGAGAATTAAAACATTACAGAACCCACTTCAAAGACAAAGTAGTGTATTGCAATTGCGATGACCCACGCATAAGCAATTTCTTCCACTATTTTTCATACAATTTTGAAAAATTAGGTCTCAAAAAACTGATTACTACTTGCTACAAAAATCAAAATGCGGATTTGTTCAGCCAAAATGATTCGGAAAGAGCTATTTATTTGGAATATAATGGGGATAAAACCGGAAATAATGTTCCTGACCCAAACGAAATCGGCATTAAACATTTAAAAGGCGATGGTGATTTTCGCAGTAAAGAGACCATTGAATTGCTAAAACAAGCCGATATTGTAGTAACAAATCCGCCGTTTTCTTTGTTTAGAGAGTATGTGGCGCAACTTGTTGAGTACGATAAAAAGTTCTTGATTATCGGAAACGTCAATGCCGTAACTTATAAAGAGGTTTTTAAATTGATTAAAGAGAATAAATTATGGTTAGGAGCCAGTATTCACAGCGGCGATAGAGAGTTTGGAGTTCCTGATGACTATCCTTTGAATGCTGCCGGTTATAGAATTGATAATCAAGGAAAAAAGTTTATTCGCGTTAAGGGTGTGCGTTGGTTTACTAATTTGGATTACAATGAACGGCACGAAGATTTGATACTTTACAAAAAATATACTCCCGAAGAATATCCCAAATACGATAATTATGATGCCATTAATGTGGATAAAACCAAAGATATTCCTATGGATTTTGATGGAGTTATAGGTGTACCCATAACATTTTTAGATAAATACAATCCCGACCAATTTGAAATAATTGGACTTGCGAATGATAAAAGAGAAAAAGACGATGCTTTTATACAAGCTGAACCGTATTATCTTGATGAGCAACATAAAAATTTCGTTGGTTTTGTTGTAAACGGGAAAGCAACATACGCACGAATAGTAATCAAAAACAAAAAAATATGAAAATCGAACTTAAAGAAATTACAGTTAGAGAATTAACGGATAATTATCAAGACCATAATGAAAACGGAGTTGTCGGTTATGGCGGCAAATTAGATATTCGTCCACCGTTTCAAAGAGAATTTATCTATAAAGACAAGCAGCGAGATGCTGTGATTGACACTATTACAAAAGATTATCCATTGAACGTAATGTATTGGGCGGTGAATAGCCGTCATTCTGACGAAAGTCAGAATCCTCTGAATAATGGAATTGCGGGTCACGCCCGCAATGACGACACCGTTTACGAAGTGATTGATGGCCAACAACGTACCATTTCCATTTGCCAGTTTGTGGAAGGCGACTTTGCTTTTAAAAACAGATATTTTCATAATCTGCAAAATGACGAAAAAGAACAGTTATTAAGCTATAAACTAATGGTTTATCTTTGCAGCGGAACCGAAAGTGAAAAATTGGAATGGTTCAAAACCATCAACATCGCAGGAGAAAAATTAACCGACCAGGAATTGCGGAATGCAGTGTATGCCGGCTCATGGGTTTCCGATGCCAAAAGATATTTTAGCAAAAGAGGGTGCCCCGCTTCAGGAATAGGCGAAGATTATTTAATCGGATCTTCCATTCGTCAAGATTATTTGGAAACTGCCATAGATTGGATTTCAAAAGGAAATATTGAGAATTACATGGCATCGCATCAACATGACCCCAATGCAAGCGCATTGTGGAGGTATTTTCAAGATGTAATTACGTGGGTAAATACCACTTTTACCAACAAAAGAAAATTTATGAAAGGCGTGGATTGGGGCGCGCTCTACAACAAATACAAAGATAAAATATACGACACAAACACCATAGAAGAAGAAACTATCAGACTAATTGCCGATGACGATGTTACCAAAAAGAGCGGAATTTACCCCTATATTCTTACTCGTGATGAAAAATATCTCTCCATACGCGCTTTTACAGATAGTACGAAACAAAAAGTCTTTGAGCGGCAAAACGGAATTTGCACTAAATGCGAAAAGCATTTTGACCTATCAGAAATGGAGGCCGACCACATTACGCCTTGGCACGAAGGCGGCAAGACCATAGAGGAAAATTGCCAAATGTTGTGCAAAGATTGTAATAGAAGAAAATCGGGGAAGTAAAATTAAGCACACAGATGACACAGATTAGACAAGATTTACACAGATTTTTTCAATATTTATCTGTGGTCATCTGTTAAATCTGTGTCATCTGTGTACCCAATCTAAAACGGTAAATCATCCGCAAAATCCGGCACAGGCGCTTCGGGGGCAGTTACGGAAGGAGGCGGCGGAAGATTCGCAACCTGCGTTTCCGTAGGTCTGTTCTCATCTTTAGAACCAAGCATGGTAAACGTACTTGCCTCGATTTCGGTAATGTACCTTTTCCCGCCGTTTTCTTCCCAACTTCGAGTACGGATTTTGCCTTCCAAATAGATCTGTTTTCCTTTGGTAAGGAATTGTTCGGCAATTTCAGCCAAATTGCGCCAACAGACAATGTTGTGCCATTCGGTTGATTCAATTCTGTTGCCCTCTTTATCTTTTCGGACTTCAGAGGTAGCTAACGTAAAAGCAGCTTTTTTCACGTTGTTTTCAAAGGCGCGCACTTCGGGATCCTTGCCCAAGCGGCCAATAAGAATGACTTTGTTCACTCCAGACATAGTAGTAAAATTTAGTTAATAATGCGCCGCAAATATACGTTCTGAAAATGCGTTTGTCAAGGGGTAAATGTATTTTTTTTCAAAAAAATTTACTTTGGCTGCGGCTTAAACTTTGAAGCGTTTAAAATCTTTTGATAATCAACTTCTTCCATAAGTTCCGGTAAGGTTACCTCCGGATGGTTTGCCATATAACTTTGTATCAATTTCCAGCCTATAAATGCGCCCATTCGTCCCGGAGAGTCATTTCCAAATGACTTAATAAAAGGCGCTTCCTCGATATAAGCACGTATCAACGCTTCTCCTTTTCCGAAAAGTTCGTTTTTCTCAATCAGATAACTCCAGGCATTGCCTAAGAAATGGTTTGCCCAGTGATACTTTTCCTCCGAGTATCCTATAATATATCTTTCGTGCAGATCGGGAAACATCATTTCCGTGAAATATAGTTTTTTACCCTCGGTAATCATAACATCTAAAAGTGTGGTGCGCGGCGCTCTTGCCAAATGTTTATGCACTATGGCTTTTTTGAAAATATCCACAGGCAAATAAACAGGCTCGCACCGCTCTGCAATATACACAGGCATTCCAATAGCCTTATAATAAGGATTATCTGCTCCCAAATACATGTCAACATTTACAAACAAAACATCATCATATATATAGGTGGAAGGCACGGAAAGATCAAGCCCGGGAAGCATGGTGATAATTACCGGAATAGAATCGTTTGGGTAAAAAACCTTATAATATCCGAATGCCGGTTTGAGCTCTCTTAAAATAATGTCGGTTTTTATTGCTTTTTCTGTAGCTTCATGAAGCGCAATAATGACGGTATCTTGCAAATAGGCTCTTAGTCCCTCCATTCTAACCGGATCATTCCAAATATTCGGCTCAATGAGCAACGGAGGATATATTTTTGACAAGCGCTCAATCTCTTTTTCTAAATTATTCATATCTAAAGAAAAAAGATCCTCATCGTAACGTAAAATTTGAATGTTGAGTTGTTTTTTAGCTTCTTTGAGTTCGGAAAGAGGAATGTTATTTTTTGGCGTATTATTTTTTGCAAAGAACAAGAAAAAAACTGCTGATAATAAAACAAAAATAGCAATAATGATCCAAAAATTTCGACGCGGTAATTTCATTTTTTCTTTGTTTTTATAAACGAACGCTGATAGTTACGGATTATTTCAACCTAACGCTACATATTAACATTGCGCTGTTTATTATTTATGGTAAAATTGTTGTCAGAAAAGCTATGTTTTTACGTATTTTTGTGATTCATAGAAATTTTTTGCATATCATATGAAAATAGTTAAAATTATAGGTTCTTTTTTGCTCATTTTGGGAATTGTGGGTCTCATGATATGGTCCGGAATCAGAGCAAACAATCAAACAAGTACCGGCGCTTCGATTATTATTAACGCTTCAGGAGAGCCGACATTACTCACAGAATCAGACATTTTACACATTTTGAAACAGAATAATGTAGAGTGGGAAGGGAAAAAGATTAAGGAAGTAGAACTGGCTTCTATCAATAAAATTCTTGCACAAGAAAAGTACATAAAATCGGTAGATAAAGTGCATTTTTCAGGTTCAAAATTACAAATTGAAGTGAGTTTGCATGATATTTTGTTAGAAGTAAATTCCAATACCGGAGAAAAATTTCTTTTAGATGTTGAAGGTACCTATTTGCCCTATTCACCAAAAGCGGGAAATGATGTAATTGTTGTTAATGGTTTTATTAACAATACCTTTCGGAAAAATGAAATCGTTACTCCCGAAAATAAAGAACTTTATGAAGTGTTCACTATCGCTTCGTTAATTAAAAAAGATCCATTTTATTCCGACTTGTTTCATAAAATGTATGTGAATGATAAACAAGAAGTTGTATTACATCCTTCTGTTGGAAAACTTCCTGTGTTGTTTGGCACAATGCAAGATGCCGAAAGCAAGCTGAAAACGTTAAAGCGTATGTATGAGGAGGTTATTCTATATATGGCTGAAGATAAATATGCACAATTAGATGTGCGATTTAAAAATAGAATTGTGGCAAAAAAATCAAAATCTTAACCATGGTACAGCATAAAGAAACTCAAGAACAACCCCAAATTGTAGTGGGATTAGATATTGGAACCACCAAAATAGCAATGATTATCGGTTTTCAAAACAGCGATGGAAAAATTGATGTATTAGGCTATGGGAAAGGAGATTCTACCGGTGTTCAGCACGGACTGATTTTTAACATTAACAAAACCGTTGACGGCATAAATGTTGCAAAAAATACAGCGATAAGCCGTTCTAATCAAGAGTTTGACTCGGTATATGCCGGTGTTGCCGGACGGCACATCAACAGCATGGAGTTTAAACACACGGTTACCCGAAGAAACGGAAAAGAAGAAATAATTCGTCAGGAAGAGATTGATAAAATGGTGGAAGATTTGGAAAATATCTCTGTGAGACCGGGGGAAAAAATAATTACCGTTATCCCGCAACGATTTGTAATTGATGGCATTCGCGAAACTACTGAGCCAGTAGGCGAGTTAGGCGAACTGATCGTGGGATATTTTCAAATTATTACCGGTAACGATTTTGAAATCAAGAAAATAATTCGCTGTATCAACGACTGTGAGCTTACGGTGAATGATATTATTCTTGAACCGATTGCTTCCTCTTTGGTGTGTCTTACCTACGAAGAAAAACAGCAAGGCGTTGTGTTAGTGGATATTGGCGGTGGCACTACCGATGTAGTGATCTATGTGGACGGAAATCCCGTATTTACAAAAGTAATTCCCATTGGCGGATCTGTGATTACCAAAGATATTGCAAACGTATGCCAAATTCCTGAAGATCTTGCAGAAAAATTAAAAATAAGCTACGGAACTTGCGTCATTGAGAAAAGCAATAAAAACAATTTCATCAATATTCCTCAATTTCACGAAAGTGCGCCCAAGCAAATTAGCGAGCCTTTTTTGGCTGAAATTATTTACTCGCGGGTGCAGATGGATATTTTAAATCAAATTCAAAAAGCGATTACAGAATCGGGATATGATAAACGAATTCGCGCCGGTGTGGTACTGACCGGCGGCGGCTCATCGTTGCGCCACCTAAAACAACTGTGTCAGTACACGTTACAACGCAATACCCGCATCGGAATTCCCGATATCGGCTTTGTTAATTCTATTCCCGCTGAATTAAAAGATCCGATGTTTGCTACTTCGTTGGGGTTGCTGAAACATGGGATTCAAAGCAATGATTTAGAAGGGTTTGAGCATGAGGAAGAGCAGAAGGCAGAAGGTAGAAAGCAGAAAGCAGAAAGCAAGAAGGATGTAGGGGCGGAAAATCTTCCGCCCAAAGGTAAAGGGCGTACGAAAACAGATGGCGGCAAAAAAACAGATTCCGGCAAAAACGCAATCTGGGACAGTATTAAGAAATTTTTAGACGGTTTAACAGAAAAAACATCATAATTTTAAAAACAGGTAATTTATTATGAGAGAACGAATTGACTTCAACCCCGACTATGGCGCAAAAGCCTCACAATCTATTATTAAAGTGATTGGTGTGGGCGGCGGCGGCGGAAACGCCGTAAAACACATGTACAAAGAAGGAATTATTGGTGTAGATTTTTTAATTTGTAATACCGATAGAAATGCATTGGAAGCCAGTCCGATACCTTCAAAGTTGGTGTTGGGAGAAAGCGGATTGGGCGCCGGTGCAAAACCTGAGGTAGCGCGCCAGCTTGCCTTAGATAGTCGCCAGCAAATTGTAGATTTCATTGGTACAGAGACTAAAATGCTCTTTATTACCGCCGGTTTGGGAAAAGGAACAGGAACAGGCGCCGCGCCTGTAGTGGCGGAAATAGCCAGAGAAATGGATATTTTAACCATTGCAGTGGTAACTTTGCCTTTTAAGTTTGAAGGTACCAGAAGCGCACAGCTTGCCGAATCCGGTTTGGAAGAACTTAGAAAACACGTAGATTCGTTAATTGTCATAAAAAATCAAAATATCATTAAGCATTATAATGATGAAGAAGCTGATAAAGCTTTCGGATATGCCGATGATGTACTGAAAAATGCCGTGAAATGTATTGCCGAATTAATTACTGTAAATTTAGAGCAAAATATTGATTTTAATGATGTTAACTCTATTATGCGACAAAGTGGCACCGCCATGTTGGGCATAGGGGAAGCCAGCGGAGAAAATCGTATTGATGAGGTACTTGATCGTGCGCTACAATGTCCTTTGTTAACAGAAGAGCATATTTCCGATGCCCGAAATTTCCTTTTCAGCATTAGCTATGGCTCAGAGAAAAAATTGCGCATATCTGAATTAGAGAAACTTACAGATAAATTTGAAGATCTTAAAAACAAAAATTCCCATGTAATTTGGGGAAGAAATGAAGATCCTGCATTGGGCGACAAAATCAAACTTTCCGTAATTATTTCTAATTATTCTACTGATACTAAAGAGGTTGTTGATATCGTAGAGAATTCCGAGGTGTATGAAGGAGAGAAACAACCGGATGCACAACTTGTGAGTAAAGAAAGCACTGTCTTTGCAGATTATTCGCTTGAAAATATGAAATCTGCTTTGAAAAATGAGCCTGAAAATCTTAGAAAAGAAGATAATGGCTTCGGTTTTCTAAACAATCCTGAGCCGGAAGTAACAAGAATAACAGTTGTTACAGAACCGGTATTGGTTACAGCGCCTCCGGTTTCCATTTTTGACGGTGCAGGTCCTCAACAAATCAGAAGTACCTATGATCCTAAATATGAAGATGATAATGAATTTTCTTTTTTAGTGGGCACTCCGGCTATTGAACGGTTACGCCAAGAAAATAAAGAAGATTATCAGGATAAAGCCATTCAAAACAATCAGTCTTCCTCTTTTATCTTGGAAGATGATATTCATGAGTTTTTTAAGAACCGGCCCGATTAATGGTGATTATTAAAATTTCTTAAAATCGGAATAAACGCATTAAAATTTCTTATTTTTTGGGCGTTTTGGATTTCTCGTTTTGTTCAGTTCAAGGAAAAGCATAACGAAAGTTGAAAGCCTTAAAATCTAGTAGCTATATTTGAAAAGAATTAATATATTTTTGCACCGAATTTATTAACGAAAATTATTAAATTATAGAAATAAAGATTTTGATTTGCCTGACAAACAAATATATAAAGCAATTTATAAAGCAAAAAAAGATAATATGAAACGACTATTCATTATTATAGCTCTAATTACAATTTGCGGCATTGTGCACGCGCAGAGTTCAAAACCCCTCACCATCAACTTCTCTGTTCAAGAATATTTAAACAATTATGTTACGCAAAAAGTGGAAACATGGCAGGAACGTGGGCGCTATGAATCGAGTAGCGAATATATGGAACGGGTAAATGAACAAAAGCGCAATGCTTTGATAGATAAACTTACTGATGAAGCAATTGTTAAATTGAAACAAACGTTGAAGCAGAATATGAATAAAAATCAACTGCATATCTCTGATTATGATCCTGACAATCAGACTTTTTTGATTAAAACTGTTCAATACGGCGATTTTTTGCTGAAAGTGCCGGTTAGAGAAGCCGAAACTTTTGAAAACAATTTTACTTCTACGCAAATTACCAACCCCGATTTTTACTTTACCGAAGATGGAAAAGTAAAGCTGAACCAACTTACTTTCACAACAGCTTCCGGAACGCGTTATGTGTATAACAGCGCAGACCCTGCCCGCTTTGGAAAAATAAAAATAACCACTGATTTTGGCGAAATTAAACCTGTTTTTGACACAGAACAAGATAGGAAACCGCAAATTGCAGCCGCACAAACCATAACCATTGGTAAATCGGATGTGGCTGTTAACATTCCTGTTACCAACATAAAAAACAATAAAACCTTTGCCGTAATTATTGCCAATGAAGATTACCAACGCGAATCTCAAGTTATTTTTGCTAAAAATGATGCCGATATTTTTAAAGAATACTGTGTTAAAACATTAGGATTACCCGAAAAAAATATTCGTTTAGTAAAGAATGCTACATTAAATAACATTCGCGGCGAAATTAACTGGATAAGCCAAGTAGCTGAAGCTTATCACGGTGAGGCAAGCATCATTTTTTATTACGCCGGACACGGCATTCCCGATGAAAGCTCCAGGTCTGCTTATTTGCTGCCGGTAGATGGCTACGGCTCCGATGTTACCACCGGCTATAAATTAGACGACTTGTACCAAAGATTAGGCAAGCTCCCTGCCAAAACCATTACCGTTTTTATGGATGCCTGTTTCAGTGGCGCACAACGTAGCGGCGAAATGTTAGCTTCTGCACGCGGCGTGGCAATTAGAGCAATACAAGGCGCACCGGTAGGCAATATGGTGGTATTTTCTGCCGCACAAGGCGACGAAACCGCATATCCATACAAAGAAGAGGGACACGGCTTGTTTACCTACTTTTTACTTAAAAAATTACAAGAAACCAAAGGAGATGTAACACTTGGCGAATTAAGCAGTTATATTACCCAACAAGTAAGACAGCATTCTATTGTAGTAAACAATAAAAGTCAAACGCCAACAGTAACCCCATCAGCAAATATGGTGAATTGGCAAGAAATAAAATTGAGATAAATTCGACAGAGCTGAATTATGAAAAAACTTTTTATTTTAAGCATCTTATTAACATTTACCTTTACGCTTTCTGCGCAAAACGTTTTCATCAGTGGCATTAAAGCGGAAGTACAAGGCACAAAAATAGCCGTGCATTTTAAACTGAATACCGATAGATCCGCCGATCTTGAATTGTATTATTCCATGGACGATGGGCGCACGTGGCTACCTTGCAAAACCATAACGGGAAATATAGAAGCCCAAACCTCCGGAAACAAAACCATTATTTGGGATTGTTTGCAAGACGGTATTTTGCAAGGTGATTTGGTATTTAACGTGAAAGGTATTCAAAAAAACGCGCCTATTTCTCAAAATAAGCCCATTAACGTAAACCCTAACATGAGTTTTAGTGAGTTTAAAGCACAGCTTAGAATGGAAAGAAAAGAGATGCGTCATGAAAAAAAATCCATTCCTAATATGTTACTTGGAAATCCGTTGGCAATTAATTCTTATAAAAGATATAGAAATGAAACAATGGCAGGTTGGTCTCTATTTGGAGGGGGTATCGCAATGGTAATCGTAGGTGCAAACCTTGATGAGCTTAATGAGGATGTTGGACTTGTTTTGTTGTCAATTGGAAGTGCCGCATTTATTTCCGGAATAGGAGTGCTCATCGCTTCAAGTTATAGATTAAAAACAACTTACAGTTTTTATCTCAGAGGAGCCAGGTCTGCGGCTTCGTTTAATATTCAACCTTTAATTGCGCCTAATTATCAAGGAGTAGGAATGTCGTTAAGGTTTTAGATAAAATGAATTGTATTTATTCTCAAAATTAACGCTTAAAAAATTAAGTGTAATTTTGCCGTTTCATAAATCATCCCAAAAAAAATGGACTATAATTTTAGAGAAGTCGAAAAAAAGTGGCAGCAGTATTGGCGCGAGAAAAACGTCTATAAAACAGAAATAGATCATTCTAAACCAAAATATTACGTATTGGACATGTTTCCGTATCCTTCGGGAGCAGGTTTGCACGTGGGACACCCGCTCGGTTACATTGCTTCCGATATTTATGCGCGGTACAAACGGCAAAAAGGGTTTAATGTGCTGCATCCCATGGGTTACGATGCGTTTGGGCTGCCCGCAGAACAATATGCCATTCAAACCGGACAACATCCCGCAGTTACTACAACGCAAAACATAGCGCGTTATCGGGAACAATTGGATAGAATTGGCTTTTCGTACGATTGGAGCCGCGAATTTTGTACATGCGACCCCGCATATTACAAATGGACGCAATGGACGTTTATTCAGCTGTTTAATCATTACTATTGTCAAGATGCGCAACAAGCGCGTCCTATTTCTGAGTTGGAAGAAGTATTTGCTATAGAAGGCACGGCGCGCATTCGCCCTGCGGCTACGGTAGAACTTTCGTTTACTGCCGAAGAGTGGAATACCAAAACAGAAGAAGAAAAACAAGCTATTTTGCTGAATTACAGATTGGCTTATTTAGCAGATACTTGGGTAAACTGGTGTCCGGGATTAGGCACTGTGCTTGCCAACGATGAAGTAGTAGGCGGACTTTCCGTGCGCTGCGGTCATCCGGTAGAGCGTAAACTAATGAAACAATGGATTTTGCGTGTTTCTGCCTATGCTGAACGTTTATTACAAGGACTCAACACAATAGAGTGGTGCGAGTCGTTGAAAGAGGTGCAGAAGAATTGGATTGGGAAAAGTGAGGGAGCGTTTGTGCAATTTGAGGTATGCGGTTTGAGGTATGCGGTATGCAAAAATACTGCTCACCGCTCACCGCACACCGCACACCGCACAATAGATATCTTCACCACCCGTCCCGATACCATTTTCGGAGCTACTTTCATGGTGCTTTGTCCTGAACATGAGTTGGTTGAAGAAATTATTACACCCGAACAAAAGAAAGAGGTAGATGAATACGTATGCAAAGCGAAAAACCGCTCTGAGGTAGAGCGCGCCGGCGATGTAAAAAAAGTATCAGGCGTATTTACAGGTGCTTACGCCATAAATCCGTTTACCGGTGAAGAGATTCCGATTTATGTTGCCGAGTACGTATTGGCGGGCTATGGAACCGGCGCCATTATGTCGGTGCCTGCACACGATAGCCGCGATTATGCGTTTGCTAAACATTTTGGATTGCCTATCAGACAAGTAATTAGCGGTGGTGATATCTCCGAAGAAGCCTACGAAGCCAAAGAGGGCATTTGTATCAATTCCGGCTTTATTACCGATATGACTGTGAAAGAAGGCGCCCAAGCAGTAATCGAAAAAGTTAAGGAGATGGGAATTGGCTACGGAACAATTAATTACCGTCTGCGCGATGCTATTTTTAGTCGCCAACGTTATTGGGGTGAACCCTTTCCGGTTTATTTCAAAAACGAAATTCCTTACATGCTGCCGGAAGAAACGTTGCCGTTATTGCTTCCCGAAGTGGATAAATATCTGCCCACCGAAACCGGAGAGCCGCCATTGGCGCGCGCCCAAAACTGGCAAACCAAAGAGGGTTTTAAGTTAGAAACCAGCACCATGCCCGGTTTCGCCGGTTCAAGCGGATATTATCTGCGTTATATGGATCCACATAACGAAAAAGAGTATTTTTCAAAAGAAACTAACGAGTACTGGCAAAATGTGGATTTGTATGTAGGTGGTTCTGAGCATGCTACAGGACATTTAATTTACGCCCGCTTTTGGAATAAATTTTTGTACGACATCGGTTTGGTTTGTAAAGATGAACCATTCCAAAAGCTAATCAACCAAGGCATGATACAAGGAAGATCCAATTTTGTATATCGCATTCAGGGCACAAATACGTTTGTATCTTTCGGATTAAAAGACAAATACGAAGTTACTCCTATCCACGTGGATATTAATATCGTTCATAACGATGTTTTAGACATTGAAGCCTTTAAACAATGGCAACCCGAATTTGCCATCGCTGAATTTGTCTTGGAAAATGAAAAATATATCTGCGGTTGGGAAGTAGAAAAAATGTCGAAATCGTATTATAATGTACAAAATCCCGATGATTTGATAGAAAAATACGGCGCAGATACTTTACGTATGTATGAAATGTTTTTGGGACCGATTGAGTTAGCAAAACCTTGGGATACCAACGGTATTGAAGGTGTATCCCGATTTATTCGCAAGTTTTGGCGTCTGTTCCATGATGTTAACAATCAATGGAATATAAGCGATACTGAACCGACTCCCGAAGAGTACAAGACTTTGCACCGCACTATCCAAAAAATTGAAAGCGATAACGAGCGTTTTTCATTTAACACTGCTGTAAGTGCATTTATGATTTGTGTAAATGAATTGATCGATAAAAAATGTAACAAACGCAAAATCTTAGAACCATTAACAATCTTACTCTCTGCATATTCTCCACATATTTGCGAAGAATTGTGGCATTTATTGGGCAACGAAAATTCTATAATTACTGCAACTTATCCTGTATTCAATCCTGAATATTTGGTAGAAAGTGCGTTTAATTATCCTGTGTCTTTCAATGGAAAAACTCGCTTCTTTAAAGAGTTTCCATTAGATAAATTGATTAAAGAGATTGAGAATGAGATTCTTCAGTTAGAAGAAACAAAAAAGTGGTTAGAGGATAAACCTGTGAAAAAAGTGATTATTGTACCGAAAAAAATTATCAATATTGTGGTCTGACTTGGAATTTTAATCTGTGAAAATCCGTGTTATCTGTGTCATCTGTGTTCAAAAAAATCTTAACAAAATAGCAAAACCAATAAAACATCACAAAAATGGAAAAAATAAAAAAAACAGGCCACTTTTTAGCCACAAAAATGAAAAGCAAGCCACAAATTGGAATTATTTTAGGCTCCGGTTTGGGCAGTTTAGTACAACATTTGCAAATTGAGAAAGAGATTCCTTATCATGAAATTCCTAATTTTCCGGTTTCCACGGTAAAAGGGCATCGTGGTTCCTTAATTTTTGGGAAAATGAACGACGTAGATGTTATGGTGTGTAGCGGGCGTTTTCATTATTACGAAGGTTACACCATGCAAGAAGTAACTTTCCCCATTCAAGTAATGAAAGAGCTGGGGATTAAAAAGTTAATCGTATCAAACGCTTCAGGCGGCATGAACCCGACTTTTAAGGTAGGCGATATTATGTTAATTAAAGACCATATTAACATGTTTCCTACCAACCCCTTAATCGGACCGAACGATGATACAATGGGACCTCGATTTTTGGATATGAGCGAACCTTACTCGAAAAAGATGTTAAATATTGCGTTTGAATGTGCAAAAGAGCTTAACATTCATGTGCAAAGCGGCATTTATGTAGGCGTTACCGGTCCTTGTTTTGAAACTCCTGCCGAATATCGCATGTTCCATATCATTGGCGGCGATGCCGTGGGCATGTCCACCGTTCCGGAAACCATTGTTGCGCGTCATCGCGGAATGGAAGTGTTTGGTTTATCTGTAATTACAGATTTAGGTATTGTGGGGCAAGTGGAAAATGTATCACATGAAGAGGTGTTGAAAGCAGCTCAGATTGCGGGACCGAAAATGGTGGCGTTGGTTGCCGAAATGTTGCCGAGAATCTGAACCAAGATTTCCACAAGATTAAAATGATTTACAGGATTAAAAATAATCTTGACAATCCTGAAAATCTTATGAAAATCAAGGTTCAGACTAAAAACACTTAAACCCAACACCCACTTTAAAAACATTACTATTCGTTTTTTTCCGCCCCGTATAGGCAAGGAAAGAATAGCCTGCATCAACGGTAAAGCGCCAAACATCTACTCCTACACCTATTTGAAAACCAAGTTGAAAATACTCGTTTGAGTGTTCTCTAAGCGCAAAATTAAATTCAGGTCCTGCAAAAGTCCGTAGTTTAAAATTTCTGAAATCAATAACTCTAAACCCTACGAGCAGTGGTACACCTATGTAGTTTGTTTGCTCTTTCATTTTAATTTCTGCTCCCCACCAATCCATATAATAATGAAGATTGTGCCTTCTGATTACATAATTAACCTCAGGTTGAATATAAAAACGAGCTATATTGAATCTGAAAAATAAGCCTAAATCCGCACCGGGTACAAATTCACTCGTTGTAAAAGAAAAGAGATTATCTTGGGTAAAATTAACTGAAAGCTTTGGTCCAAAAACAAAAAATTCCTTTTTAGACTTATTTTTCGAGGAACATTCTTGTTGAGCAGACACATTACATAAAGAAATAAGGAAAAAAATTACTGCAAATAATAGGTCGTGCTTGAATTTTAAAATTGCGTGCATGTTAATTTGTTTTAAATGAATATAAGTATGCTTGATATTTTGAGCTGCAAACATATAAAAAAATGCTATTTTCGCATACAAATTGATACGCTTAACAAAAAATGACCCAAAAACTCTTCTCCACCGCATATCTTCCTCCTATTGATTACCTGTTAGAAATGAAAAATGCAGATAATGTGTTTATTGAAGCTCATGAAAATTATCAAAAACAATCGTATCGAAATAGAGCTACCATTTTAACCGGTAATGGGTTATACGATTTAATTATTCCTGTTGTGAGAGGTTCAGAAAAGCAAATTAAAGAAATACAGATTGATAACAGCATGCCTTGGCAACGTAATCATTGGAAAACCATTGAATCAGCATATAATAATAGTCCTTATTTTTTGTATTATAGAGATTTTTTTGAACCGTTTTTTCAAAAAAAACGTACTTTTTTGTTCGATTTTAACATGGAGTTATTAGATCTATTAAGAAAGTTGTTTGCTATAAAAAACCCAATCTTTTCAACTGAAAATTTCGATATAAATCCAAAGGATGTGAAGGATTATCGGGATTTTTTTCTGCCTAAAAACCGAACTTTTCGACCTAAAAAAATACAATACCAACAAGTTTTTTCAGATCGTTGCGAATTTGTGGAAAATCTTGCTTGTATAGACTATTTATTTGCAGCAGGAACAGATTTTTGACACAAAATGCAAAAAACTGCAAAAACCCCTTGACAAACGCCTTTTGAAAGTGTATATTTGCACCCTCAAAAATTTACTTGATGAAATTATCACAATTCAAATATTTTCTACCGCAAGAATTGATTGCGTTGCATCCTTTAGCTGAAAGGGATATGTCTCGTTTAATGGTACTTAACCGAAAAACGCGCACCATAGAACATCGTGTTTTTAAAGATATTCTGGAATATTTTGACGAAGGAGATGTGTTTGTTGTGAACAACACGCGCGTATTTCCTGCGCTACTTTTTGGCGAAAAAGAGAAAACCGGAGCACAAATTCGCGTTTTTCTACTCCGTGAATTAGATGGAGAAAGTCGTTTATGGGACGTTTTGGTAGATCCCGCAAGAAAAATAAGAATAGGAAACAAGCTCTATTTTGGCGAAGATAGCAGTTTGGTAGCGGAAGTTATTGATAATACTACTTCTCGTGGACGTACTTTACGCTTCTTGTTTGAAGGAACTTACGAAGAGTTTCGTGAAAAATTGAAAGAACTGGGAAATACGCCGCTTCCGGAAGATATTTTGCGATTCAGAGATATTGAACCTGAAGATGAAACAAATTATCAAACCCTTTTCGCTACTACAGAGGGCGCCGTAGCTGTGCCTACTTCCGGCTTGCATTTCAGCCGCGAATTGATTAAACGCTTTGAACTGCACGGCGTGGATATCGTGCCTATTACATTGCATTCAGGATTAGGCAACTTCCGTGAAATTGATGTGGAAGACCTCACCAAGCATAAATCCGATTCCGAACAAATGATGATTTCCGAAGATTCAGCAACAAAAGTTAATCAAGCGAAAGAGCAAGAGAAAAAAGTCTGTGCAGTCGGAACAACAACTGTAAAAGCTTTGGAATCATCCATTTATCAAACAGGAAAAATTAAACCCTATGATGGTTGGACCAGCAAATTTATTTTTCCTCCGCACCGCTTTTTGTCTTCAAACGCATTGGTCACCAACTTTCACCCTTCTGAAAGCCCCATGTTAATGATTGCCGCCGCTTTTGGAGGCTACGATTTTGTAATGAAAGCTTACAAAGAAGCTATTGCCGAAAAATATCGCTTTTTAACGTATGGCGACGCGATGTTGATTATTTAGTCACTTTTTGCTTTAAATATGCCAATTTCTCAGCCGATTTTCATTTCCGGGGTATGCTATTTTGCCTCTGACTTTCATTTTGGCGCTCCTAATCAAGAAGAAAGCAAAAAACGCGAAAGATATGTGGTTAATTGGTTGGAATATATCCAAAAAGATGCCAATCATTTGTTCCTTTTAGGTGATATCTTCGATTTTTGGTTTGAATATAACGGAAAACCACCTATATTTTATACGTTTTTTTTGGATAAAATCGCAGAACTAAGAAACAATGGGGTAGAAGTCTATTTTTTTACAGGAAACCACGATATGTGGATAAAAAGCTACTTAAAAGAGCATCTGGGAGTTCATATATTCAAAAAGAAACAAGAATTTGTGATTAATGATAAAAAGTTTCTATTAGGACATGGTGATGGCTTAGGCAAAGGTGAGTTTGGTTATAAGTGCTTGAAAGCATTTTTAAACTGTAAGATAAATCGTTGGTTATTTGGACTTATTCCACCTAAAACAGGTTTTGCTATGGCACACTTTTTTTCTAAAAATAGTAGAGCTATGACACCTGCATACAAAGAGCAATTTTTAGGAAATGAAAAAGAGCGCCTCGTGCAATTTTGCTATCAATATCTTGTTAATCAAAACATTGATTATTTTATTTTCGGACATCGGCATTTACCGTTAGAAATTGTTATTGAAAACGCCATTTATTTCAATACCGGAGATTGGTTAAACCATAATACGTATATTCGATACGAAAAAATTCCTATTTTATATCGTTTTGATCAGTAATTTTCGTACAATTCTTGCATTTGTTTTTTTAAAGTTTGAATGACTTTTTTTTGTCTCCTTACTGAGATACGAAAATGTTGATCTTCAAGGCATACAGTAGTATTTGTAAATGCTGTAACACATACGGTATTAATAATCGTATTTCTTTTAATCTGTAAAAAAATATTAGAGGGTAAAAAGCTCATCAGTTCGCGTAACGTTATGCGATCGATAATCTCTTTTCCATCTTTCATTTTCAAGACTATATCATGTTTTATAACGGTGATAAATAAGATATCCGCAAGTAATATGGGTTTATTATTGAGTTTTTTCGGAAATGTATATATCTCATTATTAAATAATTGATTTATTCTATTTATTATTTCTTTCTCTGCATGCATTTTTTCAAAACGAGCAATTATTTTTGGAAGATAGTATAAAAATTGTGCTTTATTGGAAAAAAAGACCATGTTTTTATCAATATGGCAATGTGCATCAAGGCTATATTTTTCCGGATAGGCAGTAAGAATTACTACGAAAATATTTTTTTCTAAGGCTTCCAAGAATTGAAAACCATCCATTTCCGGCATTTTAATATCCAAAAAAATGAGATCAATTTCATGTTCTTGAAGGAATAAGAGCGCTCTTTTTGGACTAATAAAAGTAGCTATACATGTATAGTTCAGATAGGCTCTGAAATGGTGTTGCACTGTCAAATGTGACGGATATTCATCATCAATGACAATATATCTGAATTTTTTCATTTCACATCATTCACTTTTGCAAAAATATTTTTTTTATTTTGCATGAAGTTTTGAATGAATGAAAATAGAGAAAAAAATTCCTTTTCATTATTTTTTTAATATTTTAGAGCATGTTTATGCGAGAGCATTAGTCTGTAACAGTGATAGCCAGATTTTAAATAAAGTAAAATTCGTTCTATATTATTTTCTAATAGACGCTGAAAAAAGGACGATTGAATTGGAAAAAGAACTCGCATTTTATAAATATTATACCGAATTGGAAAATTTAAGACATCAAAACAGCATTTTTGTAAATTTTAATATTTTGGGACAAGCAGGAAGTTATACGGTTATTCCTTTGTTATTTGAGCCTTTTGTTGACAATGCGATGAAGCATACAAAGCATGACGGCAACGGATGGGTAGATATTATGATTGATGCTACAAATTTTCCTATTTTAAACTTTTGTTGCAAAAATAATCATGCTTACAGTTCCTCAAATATTGTTCCATTCAAAAGCGGATTAAAGATACTTGAACAACGGTTAGAGTTTTACTACAAAAATAATTATGCGTTGAAAATAATACAAGGTGATGATTTGTATGAAGTGGCGTTATCAATAAATACAATATAGTAACATTTATTAAAGACTTTGTTTAAAAAATTGATGTTTCTTTGCAGAAAATATTGAACCTATGGCTATTTTACGTTTAACGCGCGTTTTCAGTTTCGATATGGCTCATGTATTGCTGAATTATCATGGAAAATGCAAGAATATTCACGGGCACACCTACAGGTTAGAGGTAACGGTTAAAGGCACTCCTTGCAATGATGAGGCTTCTCCTAAAAAAGGAATGCTCATTGATTTTAGTGATTTTAAAAAACTAATCCAAGATGACATTATTTCCGTATGGGACCATGCTCTAATGATTCATCAAGATTCAGATCCGGTACTACTTGATGCATTAAAAAGCAATTATGAAAATATAATTATTGTTCCCTTTCAACCTACTACCGAAAATATGATTTGTGAGTTGGCTAATATTATAAAAAAGATATTGCCTGCCGATTTACAGTTGTTTTCCTTACGATTGTATGAAACCGAAAAATCGTATGCAGAGTGGTATGCTTCTGAAAATGCTTAATAAAATCACATAAAAAATAATTTATGATTCTCTTTTTTTCCGAAACTAAATTCAACTTATCACAAAAAAGATCAATTAAAAATTGGTTGGGTGAAATAGCAAAGCAGGAAAGCAGAAAAATAGGAGAAATAAATATTGTTTTTTATAGTGATGAACAACTTTTAGTGCTTAACAAACAATATCTAAATCATGATACATTTACAGATATTATTACGTTTGACTATTCTGAAGAAGGATATTTAAATGGTGATATTTGCATTTCCATTGAGCGTGTAAAAGAGAATGCCAATCGATTTAATTGCACTTTCGAAGAAGAATTACGAAGGGTTATGGCACATGGGATTTTGCATCTTTGTGGATATAAAGACAAGAAAAATACGGATAAACAGGTGATGAAACAAAAAGAGGAGAATGCCTTGGTTTTATTCAACACTCAATATAATTATTGGAAAAACAAGTTATTATAAAAATGTTTCACGGGGAACAATGAAAAACAAGTACGATATTATTGTAGTAGGTGCGGGGCACGCCGGTTGCGAAGCAGCGGTGGCAGCTGCAAAGTTAGGTTCGCAAGTTTTACTAGTTAATCTTAATCTTTCTTTAGTTGCTCAAATGTCGTGTAATCCGGCTATGGGCGGCATTGCAAAAGGCCAGATTGTGCGGGAAATTGATGCACTTGGTGGGATGTCGGGAATCGTTACAGATTATACAATGGTGCAGTTTCGGATGCTCAATCGCTCAAAAGGACCGGCAATGTGGAGTCCGAGAGCGCAAAGTGACAAATATGCTTTTTCATTGTTTTGGAAACAAATACTAGAAAATCAGCCAAATTTAGACCTGCGCCAAGATTGCGTTATTGATGTGATTGTTGAAAATAATAAAATAATAGGTGTAAAAACATTGCAAGGGAACAGTCTTTTTGCTCAAAAAATTATCCTTACTAATGGAACATTTTTAAACGGGAAAATTCATATTGGAGAAATATCTTTCTCCGGAGGTAGAATGGGAGAGCCTGATTCTCCTATGTTATCCAATAATCTTGCTGAGCTGGGCTTGTCGGTAAAACAACTGAAAACCGGAACTCCCGTGCGTTTGGACGGTCGTACCATAGATTTTTCTGTTATGGAAGAACAAAAAGGCGACGATAATCCGGCAAAATTTTCCTTTACAAATACACCAAAAGTTAAAAATCAACTGAGTTGTTGGATTGTTTACACGTGTAAACAAGTGCATGATATTTTAAGAACAGGATTTGAAAAATCGCCTATGTTTCAGGGACGTATAAGAGGTGTTGGTCCGCGTTATTGTCCATCCATTGAAGATAAAATTGACCGTTTTTCGGATAGAGACAGGCATCAACTTTTTTTAGAACCTGAGGGAAGAAATACTAATGAATATTACCTGAACGGCTTTTCTTCATCGTTGCCTGAAGAGGTACAAGCCGCAGCCTTAAAGCATGTTCCTGGATTACAGCATGCACATATTTTGAAACCGGGTTATGCTATTGAGTACGATTATTTCGATCCGTTAGAGCTAAATCCTTCCTTGGAATCTAAAAAATTACCTAATCTTTATATTGCCGGACAACTCAATGGAACTACTGGATATGAAGAAGCCGCCTGTCAAGGTTTATTAGCCGGCATTAACGCACACCGCGCTATAAAGGAATTGCCTCCTCTTATTTTGTCTCGTTCCGAAGCCTACATCGGAGTGCTTATTGACGACCTTACTACAAAAGGCGTGCAAGATCCGTATAGAATGTTTACTTCTCGGGCAGAATATCGAATTTTATTACGTCAAGATAATGCGGATATCCGTTTGTCTCCTATTGGACATCAAATAGGATTAATTGATGATGAGAGAATAAAGACAATGGAAAATAAATATCAGCGGCAACAAGATTTAGAAATTTTTTTAACAAAAGAAAATATTAAGCCCAATGAGATAAATCCGTATTTGGAAACAATCGACAGTTCTCTTTTAACACAACCGATAAAAGCAGCTCAGTTGCTGCTTCGCCCTCAAGTAGATTTTAACACTATTATAGAAAATGTTCCTGCAGTAGAAAAAGAGGTTGAGCGTTTACATTTACAAGAAGAGGAAATTGAAAATGTAGAAATCTCTGTAAAGTATGGACCTTACATTATTAAAGAAAAAGAATTAGCAGATCGGATGTCAAAAATTGACAATGTGAAAATTCCGGCAAGTTTGGATTACCATTCTTTTGTTTCCCTCTCTTTAGAAGCGCGTGAAAAGTTAACAAAAGTAAAACCGCAAAATTTGGGACAAGCTTCCCGAATCAGCGGAATCAATCCGGCAGACATTGCGATTTTGTTAATGCACTTGAAAGGGTAGGTTTTTTGCACGCAGATGACGCAGATTTAACAGATAAACGTATATTTTTTGTGTTTTTGGGCTATTTCACTGATTTTCATTGTTTTAAAAACATTCCCTTAAAATGCAGAAAAAACATTCTTAATATTACAGCTCCAAAATGGGGTAAAGCGGCTTAAAACGGCTAATTTTTCGTTTTTTCGTTTTTCAGCGTAGAAATGATGTTTTTTATGGTAAGAAAAATTATTCCTTTATTTTTTTCATCTTAAATATTCCCCATAGCACTAATCCGGCAGCAACGAAGCAAAGCATGTAAGCCATCGGGAAAAAATAAATAACTTCTGCAATGGCTAATACTAAAATGGCACAAAATACAATCCACAGTATTTTTGTAACAAATTTGTTATTCCATCCCGAAACCACCCAAAGGATCACAGACATCAATAGTAACAAAATAATTCCTGCCGTTCCGTTTCCTGTAAACATAGCAGCCATGGTATTTTCTTTTCCCATAAAATCAAAATGCACTTCTTGCATAGTTTGAACGACTTCAACGGGAATTCCGCTATCCGGTTTTTGCCATGTAAAAGCTCCCATTGAATGTCCAATGGCGTGTAAAATCAGCACTATGGCTGCAATTCTTAAAATTAATTTTGGTTTCATTTTTTTATTTAATGGTTAATAGAATTTTATGGAGCAAATATAAAATAATTTTTGTATATGCATTACCGGCATTTGAGTAAAATTCGAGTGTGCTTTGTCTGGCAATTTTTATTATTTTCGCTGAACAAAAAAAGTAATGGAACTTCGTTTAAATAAGGTTATTAGCGATTCGGGTATATGTTCGCGCCGTGAAGCCGATCGCTACATTGAAGATGGGCGTGTTACGGTGAACGGCCGAGTAGTGAGTTTGGGTACAAAGGTTACACAATTTGATAAAATCTGTGTAAATGGACATATTATCAAACAGCGTACCAACACCGTATATATCGCTTTCAACAAACCCGCCGGTATTACCTGCACCACCGACCCTGCCGATCCTGATAATATTGTGGATTATGTTAATTTTCCCGAGCGGATTTTTAATATCGGACGCTTGGACAAACCTTCGGAAGGTCTTATTTTTCTGACCAACGATGGAAATATCGTGAACAAAATTCTCCGTGCAGGCAACCGGCACGAAAAAGAATATATTGTTACCGTAAATAAAACCATAACGCCCGAATTTGAAAAACAAATGCAGCGTGGTGTTCCCATTTTAGGAACTGTAACCAAGCCTTGCAAACTTGTTCGTGAAACCGACACTCGTTTTCGCATCATTCTTACACAGGGACTTAACCGTCAAATTCGCCGTATGTGCGAAGCTTTGAGTTACGAGGTGCAACGACTTAAACGTGTGCGTATTATGAACATTACGCTCAGTGGTTTGCCTGCCGGTGATTGGCGTTTCTTAACAGAAAAAGAAATGGCAGAAATCAACCAAATGGTAAAAGATTCTGTGGGAACAGAAGAAGCATCGCAGCAAACCTCAAAGCCTAAACCGAAGATTTCAAATAAAAAGCCTGCAAGCAAACCAAACTCAAAGCAAAAAAAGAGTGTTTCGAATTCCAAATTTCAGTCACCAAAATCAAAAAAACAGGGCGAAAGGAAAGTGAAGAAAGCAAGGCGTTAAGCATCGCGCGATCATGCAACAGGCATCTTTAAGACACTACACTCTCTATCTCTCCACACCAAAGTTTCGTAGTAATTATTTCTCCCTCAGTCACTTCATCAACATTGCGCACCGGCTTCCCATTTTTCATCGTAATACTGTAGCCGCGTTTGAGAATGTTTTTCGGGTGCAGCAATTCAATTTTGGTTTGAGATTGATGAAGGGCATTTTGTTGTTTTAAAATGTATTGGTTTGCAGTGTTTTGCATACGTTGTACCAACATTTGAATCTCTTTTTCTTTTTGATGATTATATTTTCCTACGGTCAGTTGTAATTGTTGGGAGATTTTAGAAAAATAAAAATCTTGTTCTTGTAATAATTCTTGTATTTTTTTTACTAATTTATCTTTACATTCTTCTACTTGTAATGCAAAATTATGAAACTGTTGAATCAAAAAATAGGCAACTTCGGTAGGGGTAATTTTGTTGGCAAAGGCTACCATGTCGGTTACGGTTTCGTTGGTAGAATGTCCGATGCCTGTAATTACCGGGAGAGGGAAAGTTGCCACAGCGACGGCGAGTTTATAATCATCGTAACAACTCATGCCTGCATCGCCGCCGCCGCCACGCACAATTACCACACAATCAAATTCTTGGTGGCGTTTCGCAATTTCGGCTAATTGGTGCGGCATAGAAATTAACGCTTTATCGCCCTGTAAAATAGAGGGAAACAAAGTGGTTTGAAACCGATAGTGCCAACTGTTTTGTTGCAAAGTAATCATAAAATCGCTGTAACCTTTGCTGGTTTCAACCGAAATTATAGCGATCTTCTTTGGTACTACCGGTAATTTTTTTTGCTTATTTTGTAAGAAAAGTTGTTCTTTTTTCAGTTTTTCTATCACTTCGCGTTTGTTGCGCGCCATTTCACCCAAAGTATAAATGGGTTCAATATCTTGAATATGAAGATTTAATCCGTGTTGGGCGCTGAACTCAATCGTAGCCAAACACAAAATGGAAATATCCTCTTTTAGTGACTCACCGGTAATGGTAACAAAACGTTCATTAATATTGCGAAACTGTGTTGACCAAATTACGCCGCGTAATTGTGCTTTAATTTTGCCGTTTTCTTTCTCCACCAACTCCGGATAACAATGTCCGGAATGGGGATAATAATTGAGTTTAAGTATTTCGGCTTTAATATAATAAGCGCGGTTGTAATTTTTTCCAATTACACTTTCGATACTCTTCGTGATCTCCGAAAGTGTATAAACTGGGCGATCTTGAAAGGTTTCGCGTTGAGTCAATTTATTAGTCATTAACTATTTTCATTTCATCTATCAAATGTTTGGCATCACCAAATTTATCAATGATAAACAATATATAACGAACATCCACATTGATACATCTTTGCAAATTGGGTTCAAAGAAAATATCGCCGCTCATAGCTTCCCAGTTGCCATCGAAAGCACAACCGATAAGTTCGCCTTTTGCATTAATTACCGGCGAACCGGAATTTCCTCCGGTAATATCGTTATCTGTCAGAAAGTTAACACGTATTCGTCCATCTTCTGCATATTGACCATAATCTTTGGTTTTGTGCAAACGTTTTAATTTTTCCGGAATTATAAACTCGCGGCTATTCGGATCTTCTTTTGCTATTACACCTTCAAGCGTGGTAAAATAGTCGGCAATTAAACCGTCTTTTATTGGGTAACCTCCAACTTTTCCATACGTTAAGCGAATTTGGCTGTTGGCATTCGGCGCCATGTCGGGATTCATTTCGAGTAATCCTCTCACAAACAAACGATTGGCTCTACTAAGGTTTTCTCGTTGCGGCGCTAAAGGCGCAATGACATCATGATAAAAATTTAAAAACGCAACATACCAAGAAAAGGCTAAATCATTATTTAATGCTTTTGTTGTTGGCTTTTGCAAAAATTTCTCGATCGCCTTTTTATCAATAAACATGGTTTTTTTAAACAAATCTTCTGTTAATTTATTAAAGTCATTTTTAGATTTTTTAACAGCATCATTAAACGCTTGCGGGCGTTGATCGGGAGTTGTTTCATTATAAAAAAGTTCAAACAATCTTGCGGTGGTCGCTTTATCCACATTTACATTATAATCTTTGAAAAAGCTTTCTAGTCTTGATTTTAAAGAAGTTAAACGAGTTTCTAATTGTTTCTTTTCAGCATCGGTTATGGTCTTTTTTTCTTGTTTTTGTAACAGATCATATACGGATCTGTATTGCGCTGCTAATGAGAAAATTTCAGGTCCACCAAAAATAGCCTGATTATACAAATTGGTAAACATTTCGAACTTTGAAATCTCTTTGTAGGCGTTCTCTATATCTTCAAGTACGTTTTCTAATTCTTTTCTTTCATAACGTCTCACCCAAACTCGAAAGTTGTCCTCTACTTCTTCCTTTTTCGCAATCACATTATTATTTATAAGTTGTTGTGTTTGACCGATATAATATTTCCAATAGTTAGAAATCATGGCATATTTTGATGCATATTGCAAATCAATCACCGGATCGGATTCTCTAAACTTTCTCCAAGAAGCTAATTTTACATCTCTTACTTTAACAATGGTTGGATTTTTTTTCTCAATAGCCATTTTTACACCATAAGAAGTTAAAAATCTGTCTGTTGAGCCTGGGAATCCAAGAATCATTGCAAAATCTCCATCTTTAATTCCTGAGGTAGAAATGGGGAAATACCATTTCGGTACCAAAGGAATATTTTCCTCTGAATAAGTAGCGGGGTTTCCGTCTTTATCCGTATAAACGCGGAACAGGGCGAAATCTGCCGTATGGCGTGGCCATGTCCAGTTGTCGGTTTCACCTCCGAATTTGCCCATGTTTTCCGGTGGCACCCCTACTAAACGTACGTCTTTATATACTTGATAAATAAACATATAAAACGCATTTCCGTTAAACATGTTAGCAATGCGCACGGAATATTTATTATTTTCATTGTGCTCATTTTGCAAAATTTGAGTGCGTTTGCTTATACTGTCTCTGCGTTGTTGCTCCGACATGTCATCGTTTAATCCTGCCAATATAAAATCCGTAACCTCTTCCATACGAATAAAGAAGGTTGCGGTTAAGCCTTCGCTGGGAATTTCATCGGCGAGTGTTTTTGCCCAAAAGCCATTGGCAAGAATATTGTTTTCGGGCGTAGAAAGCGCTTGTATGTCTCCGTAGCCACAATGGTGATTGGTTAACAATAAACCTTGATTAGAAATAATTTCGCCGGTACAGCCGCGTCCGAAAATTACTACGGCGTCCTTCATAGAAGCGTTATTAATGCTATAAATGTCTTCAACAGAAAGGGTTAAGCCCATTTCTTGCATTTTTTCATAATTTTTGTTAAGCAGTGATAATAACCACATGCCTTCGTCGGCTTTTACGATTAAAACCGATAAAATGAGGATAAGGGAAAGGGTGAATTTTTTCATAAAATATTAGTTTTTTATTTTTTGTTTAATTTTTAAAATGTTCTATCCAACCATCTCATTAAAAAAACATTATATACACGATATGCTGTTTTTTCTTTAGATTCAACAGAGACAATCATTTCTTTGTCTAACAGTGCATCCAATGCTTTTTTTGCAGAAGATGCCGCTCCAATGTTGTATTTTTTCAGGAACCCTTGCGCTTGCGGTTCGGTTACCCAGCCTTCTTTAGCAATAGCAATGAGTAGTTGCCATTGAATGGGGCTTAATAGGCTACGATATTGCATATAATTAAGTTGTTGTAATCCAAGTTGTTCTTCGCATACACGCTTTACCTGTTCAAGCTCTACGTTTTTCTTCCTCTCTGCAAAAACGCCATTGCAAATTACTTGTGTGTAGTAAGTATGCGACAACGTCCATGATAGTATAAAATCTATCGCTTCATCCGTAATGTGGCGTTTGTGTTCGGCAAATTTTTCCCGAATAAACGTTCTATATTTATCTTCCTGAATTTCAGCTAATCCCATAACTTGCGTGCTTGAAAAGAAAGGGCGATTAGCAGTGTTAAACATTTCGAGCATCATGTGTTTTTTACTGCCGCTGAAAATAAATTGCGTGTGTTTTAAGGTTTGAATAATGGTTCGTAAAAGTGCTTCGGTGTGTTTTTCGGGATAATCGGCAATTTGCTGAAACTCATCTATTGCCAATATAATTCGTATTTGTTGGCTGTCTAAAAATTGAAACAAACTACGCAAAGTATGTTCATACGCTGTAGGTTGTATAAATTCAAAGCGAATTTCCGGTTTCCCGCTCAAATCATCATAAGTAATAACAGGGCGTAAACGTTGCAAAAATTCAAAAAAACGGCGTCCAATTCCTTTTTTTTGTGGAAATTTATTAAAAATAGATTGCGCCAATGTTTCTGTAAAATCTTTCATGTTGGCGCATGCGTAGACATCCACATAAATACAAGCAAAATTTTCTTCTTCTAAATCTTCAAAAAGTCGTTGAATTAGGGCAGATTTTCCCAATCTTCTTACAGAAACTAAGGTTGTATTGATGCCATTTTTTATGTTTTTTTTTAATACTTTCAACTCATATTCTCTGTTGCAGAAATATGATTTTGATATATATCCTATTGTTAAAAAGGGATTTATGCCATTATTCATATTAATTTATTAAAAAATATAGATGCTGCAAATATAAAAAAAATTCAATTCTATCACGCTAAAGGTGTTACACCTTTTGTGTGATGGTTTAAATTGGAATTAATTTGATTAAAGATTCAGACTAAAACAACGACAACGAAATTCCCACCGACATAGGATTCACCGCCGGTCCCTTACCTTCATTAAAGAGTTTGTTCACCTGATAAGAATAGTAAACACCAACAAACTTCCAGCCGCAACGCATGTAAACATCAAAGTTAACCTTTTGACGGTCAGTAGTTAGAAAATATTTATAATTTTCATCTATGCCACTTCCATCAAGACTTTTTCCTTTATAGCGTTGCGAAAGTTCTGCCACCAATCCAAGGCGCATGCCTACCGTGAACTTGAATCCGCTTTTGTGGCGGTATCTAAATTCTAAAGGAATGTTGCAATTAATGTAAGTCATTCTGTTTAATTTCATGCTGTCTTTGTGCGAGATAACATCGGGAAGTATATGGTATCTAGTGGGTCCCGAAGGGTGTTCGAATCTCAATTGCGCATTTGAAAACTGAGTGTGATAGGTACAACCTATTCCCAAACCAAAAGAGATAGGGCTTTTTTTAGTAGCTTTAAAATCCCATAGAACAGCCACATTAAAACCGGGGTTAAACTTGTGAGTAACACCATTGGGTACATTCATCCAAAATGAATGAAAAACATCTACAATTAATCGATCTCTAAAAGTTTCTACGGATTCTTTTTGTAGTTTTTGTGAGAAATCTCTGTTTTTTTGTTCCTGTGACAAAGAGAATAAAACTGAACAAAAGCAGATACAAAACAGGATGATTTTAGAATTTTTCATTCGCGAAGGGATTTAGCATGCAAATAAACACAAACTTTTTCAACTATGCTATTTTAGATGAAAAATTTCCGTTTTTTATTTATTTTTGCACGTCAAACAAAGCATAAAAAAATTATTATGAAACCATTAGTAAGTATCATTATGGGAAGTGTTTCCGATTTCCCGATTATGGAAGAAGCCGTAAAGTTTTTGGAAGAAATGGGTATTGGGTGCGAAATTAACGCCCTGTCTGCTCACCGTACACCCGAATTGGTTATCAACTTGGCAAAAACAGCCAAAGACCGTGGTATTAAAGTCTTTATAGCCGGAGCAGGCGGCGCGGCACATCTACCCGGAGTGGTAGCAGCTTGCACGTCTATTCCCGTTATTGGCGTTCCTATTAAGGCGTCTATTTCTATAGATGGTTGGGACTCAATTCTTTCTATTTTGCAAATGCCCGCCGGTATTCCTGTGGCAACCGTTGCGCTAAACGGCGCGCGAAATGCAGCTATTTTAGCCACGCAAATTATTGCAAGCGGAGACGACAATTTATACGCCAAATTAATGACGTTTAAAGAAACAATGAAAAAGAAAGTGATTGAAGCCAACGATAAATTGTCTGAACAAACTCGCTAAAACTCTTAATTCTTAGTTTTTAATTCTTAATTTATTTTAGTTATGAAAATGGTTTATAAAGGTAAAACCAAAGATGTGTACGATAATGGCGATGGCAATTATTTGTTACAGTTTAAAGATGATGTTACCGGTACTGATGGTAAATTCGACCCAGGCGCAAACACAGTAGCGTTGACGATTGAGGGAGTCGGCAAGTCTTGTGTAAGACTTACTGATTTCTTTTACAAAAAAATAGAAGAAGCGGGCATTCCCACTCACTTAGTATCGGCAAATGTCGACAAAGCGCAAATGATTGTAAAACCGGCTACCATGTTCGGCAAAGGCGTTGAGGTTATTTGCAGACTTAAAGCAGTAGGAAGTTTCTTAAAAAGGTTCGGCGATTACTGCACCAACGGACAAGACTTGGATTTCTTGGTAGAAACCACTTTAAAAGACGACGAGCGTGGCGATCCGCCCATCACAAAAGATCAGCTTGATATGCTCGGCATCTTAACCGCAGAAGAGTATGAAATCTTAAAAGATTTAACAAAACGAATTGCGAAAATTATCAATGACGAATTAGCGAAAAAAGGCGCGGAGTTATACGACATGAAGATTGAATTCGGCAGAGTGAACGGCAAAATAACGCTTATTGATGAGATTTCCGGAGGTAGCATGCGGGTGTTTAAAGATGGGAAATCGGTGAGTCCGTTGGAGATTCCAGTGGTGCTGTTTGGGTAAAAGAAGAACGAGATTCCTCACTACGCTACGTTTCGTTCGGAATGGACGAGCGTTCGCAGAAAAAAGAGCGGCGGCGGCAAATACTGAACAAAATTTAAGTTCCGTACCGCCGCCGCTTGATAGTATTTCCCAATAGCGGTGTCATTCCGACCGCAGAGAGGAATCCCTTACAAGGTTATTCCAGCTCATGTATCACTAGCCCCGAACGTAGTTTCGGCTCAAACCAAGTCGTTTTCGGAGGCATAATATTCCCTGTATCGGCAATATCAATTAATTGTTTCATAGAAACAGGATATAAAGCAAAAGCTACCGCCATTTCGCCATTATCCACGCGGCGTTTCAATTCGCCTAAGCCGCGGATACCGCCCACGAAATCAATGCGTTTGTCAGTGCGTAGGTCTTTTATTCCTAATATTTTGTCTAATACTAAGTTAGAAAGGATGGTAACGTCTAAAACGCCAATAGGGTCGTTGTCGTTGTAAGTACCAGGTTTCGCGTTTAGTTTATACCACTTACCGCTGATGTACATGCTAAATTCGTGCAATTTAGCGGGAGTATAAATATCGGCTCCCATTTCTTGAACTTCAAAAGTTTCTTTTAGTGCTTCGATGAGTTGCTCTTTGGTTAAGCCGTTTAGGTCTTTTACAACGCGGTTATAGTCAATAATTTTCAATTGATTATCCGGGAATAAAACTGCCATAAAGTAGTTGTATTCTTCATTGCCGGTGTGGTTTTTATTGTTGGCGCGTTTTTCGCCGCCAACTAAAACCGCCGCTGCAGTTCTGTGGTGTCCGTCGGCCACATATAATGCCGGAATCTCTTTTGCAAAAATTTCTGAAATCTCTTTGTTAATTGCCGGATCGTTAATTACCCAGAAATGATGTCCAAAACCTTCATCTGCCACAAAATCATACTCAGGAGCTTGCTCTTTTACAATTTTTGCAACAATGGCATCAATTTTTTTATTTGCCGGATAGGAGAAAAATACCGGTTCCACATTCGCATTGGTAATGCGCACGTGAATCATGCGGTCTTCCTCTTTATCTTTACGTGTCAGCTCATGTTTTTTGATATTATTGTTCATATAATCATCAATATGCGCGGCGCCCACAATGCCGTATTGCGTTCTGCCATCCATGGTTTGCGCATAAATGTAGAATTTCTCTTCCGGATCTTGCACCAACCATTTTTTATCTTTAAACATTTTAAAATTCTCTACCACTTTATCATACACTTCTTGTGAGTGTTCATCAACTCCTTTGGGAAGATCGATTTCTGCCTTGGTTACACGAAGTAAGGAATAGGGATTTCCTTCTGCTTCTACGCGCGCTTCTTCAGAATTTAATACATCGTAAGGACGTGATGCTAATTGTTTTACAATCTCTTTCGGAGGACGAATTCCTTTGAATGGTTTTACGATAGCCATAATAATTTTTTTTAATGATGAATAAAAATTGTATTGTTTTTATTATTAATGTGTTTCTTTTTGCATAATATTGAAAAAATCGCCTTTACACTTAGAAAGATAATTTGCCAATTTCTTATTTTTACCATAATACTTCTTCACAAAGAAATATCGGCGAAAACGTGAATTTATTTTATTCATTTTTGAACGTTTGGAAAAAACCCTGAAAAGATCAATATTTTTCTCGTGATTACTGCTTCGTCTGGGCAAGTTTTGCATCTGATGCGTAATAAGTTGCGTAAAACTGATCAATACCGGACAAATTTCGTTGCAATTTCCGCAAAGTGTTGTATTTTCAAACAATTTTGGTGCACGTTTGTTCTCTTCTTTACAATGATATTTTATTAAATCTATGGGAGAAAATCCTCCTGTTTGCCGGTAAACCGGACAAACTTCTTTACATCTACCACAATTAATACAATAAAGTGTTTCTCTTAACAAATTGTCTTCCAATATTTCTGTAATGCCATTATTGTATAATAATACAAAAACCTCCATTTTTTCCGAAGTATAACTATCTTCATCAGATGATTGAAATTTTTTGGCAATTATTCTAGATGGCGATGCAGAAATTATCTTAATATCATCAAAATAAGAGACATTATCTGCATCTTTTCGAAGATGTAATAATATTTCAAGATCGTTTTGTCTAACAACTAAATCATTAATATTTAAAACTATAAATAGTTTTTCAAGATTATTGAAACAATTTTTACTAAGTTTATTAATTAAAACAACACCGCCGTTTTCCACCACACCAAAATCTGCTTGAATGACGAGATTTTCTGCAGTATCGTTATTTTTTTCAAGAACATCAATATCTATTAACTTAATGAAGTTCTTTTTTTCAAAAAAGTCATCATAAATCTCAGAAATGTCAAAACAAACTTTATTATAGCTGTTTTTTGACATAGATTTACAAATAAATCCTACCAACTCATCAGCTGAATTTATCCATCTTACTTTGATATTCTTTGAAGATACTCTGCTTTCGAAAGCCAATAAATGCTTTTCCATTTCTTCTATATAAGAGAAGCGAATAAGGTTGGCTCTTGTTTTCAAAAATTGTAAGTCATTGTGCATATCTATGTGTATAAACTGTTAATTCAATACTTATTCAATGTTCATATCTTTTCATAAAAATTTTATCCACAAAAAAACAGAATTTTTCGATATGATTTCAACAATTTGTTTTCTTTTTTCTTTTTATAATTTGCTCACAAATAACGTTAAAAAAGTTATCAACATTATTAACATGAATATTATTATCATTATATTTTATTTCTTATTCTTTAAGATTTATAAGATTTATAACGATTCATTCAAAATAAATTTTTTGAAGTTGTAAATTCTTCTTATTTTACGAAAAAATAGTAGTTTTGCATCGAAAATTATAATTATGTTTATAATTGGATGTATCAAATTTTTCCGCAGGAATTTATTTTATTAGGATAATGACAGAAAAAGGAATAATAATAAAAAAAGTAGTAAAACAATAAAAAACATGAAAAACTATGAAAAAAACATTGACATTAGCAATGATAACACTGATTTGCCACATCACTATGGCACAATCAGAATTTGTACCACGCTACATGATAATTGGTGAAATTGAACCTTGCAATCCTGTCAAAACCTTGCAAGTTCACAATGCTTCTGAAACATGTGTTGTACATTTAACATGGGAAGATCCCAATAGAACATTTGTAACAGACGGTGATGCTCTCGTTTCTTACTATATATTCTTTAACGGGATTTTAATAGGAAACACAACAAAACTCACTTACATCCATACTGTTACAGAATCTGGGCATAACTACTTTTGTGTTCAGGCGATATATGATACTTGCGTATCAGAATCAGCCTGCAAGGGGGTGTACACTCCTTGTGCTACCCCTTGTCCTGCTGTTTCAAATCTAACTGCCACGCAACGAGACAACATCGTACTTCTTGAATGGAAAGCAGCCGAAGGAAACCCTGCCGGATATTATGTATATAATGGAATGGGTGATGTAGCAACTGTTGCAAATACGGAATATGTATTTGAAAACCTTGCACCGGACGAATATATATTTGGAGTAGAAGCCGTGTTTGGAAATGGTTGCGAACCGGTAATGGTAAGCATCAATTTTATTGTTGAAGAAGTAGGAATTGATGAGACTGGTATGTCCGATTTAATTTTCATCTACCCAAATCCAACGTGTGGTATATTAAAAATTAAAAATGAAGAAATGAAAATTAAAAATGTTGAGATTTATGAAATTTATGGAAAAAAATTACTGTCCTACACGTTTCAAGTGCCACACGAATTCACATTGGATATTTCAGACTTGCAAACAGGCGTCTATTTTATGCGAATTCAAACAGAAAACGGAGTAATAACAAAAAAAATTATTAAACAATAGAATTTATTACTAACCAAATTAAATGTTATTAAACAATTTTTTCTAATTTCAGTATTATTTTTTATGTTGAGCATGGCTATCAACGCCCAGGGATGGGTAAGTTTTGGAAGTAGGGCGGAAGGTACGCCTCCGGAAATTTCCGTAAACAGGTCAGACAATCAGCAGGTATCGTTTACAGTAAACCTGTCGGGGATGTATGTAGAATCTAAAAACGAAACTTCAGGTGTTTACAAACGCTTGTCGTTGCCGGAATGTGGAGTAACGGGTGAAGTTGGCAGTCCGGAAATTCCGGTGGTTACCAAAATGCTCGCCATTCCCGAATGTAGCGAAATTCTATATACCGTAACCCTATCGGGGAAACAAACCTTTGCTAACTATACGGTGTATCCGGTTCCGGCTTATGAAGCTCACACCAACAACGACGGCAATGTACAATGGAAACGGATAAACAACCCGCAGCAGATTGATAACATTACCGCAGATTATTTAATCATTTGCGCCAATGCCTTTTTTTCCGGTAACCAACCGCATGACGAAGTGAAACGCATTGCCAACCATCGCGCTCAATATAACGGATTTGACATCATGATACTCAATGTGGAAGACATTATCTCGGACGGTATGGGATTTTTTTATGAAGGCCAATTAAAAATTCCTATTGATACAACTTACAAAAAAGAGCAACGCATCCGCACCTGCATCCGCACGATTTACGAAACGGGTACGGCACGCAATACCTTAGATGGCAAGCTTGGGTATGTACTATTGATAGGCGAAGTTGGCACAGAAAATTCCGGCATGCCAAGCTCTTATGACCATGGTGTTTCGAGCAATCCAGAGATGACTTCGGATTACTATTTTTCCTGTATTACTAAAGGGAGCAACGGAATATACGATCGTTTTGGCGACCTTTTTATAGGACGTTTTTGCGTTCCTAATAATTTGAATACCGGTGACAATGGCGGTTTGACACGCCTGCATAATATTATTGAGAAAACAATATATTTCGAGACAGAATATCACAACCAACCATGGAAAAAACATGTGGTATTTGCCAATGATGAAAGGAGTGCAACAAGTGTAAATCAAGTTTCGGGACAAATTGTACTTTTTCCAACCGCAGCGATGTCATTACTACGTATAGCATCGTTAATATTCAAAATTGCCATTTTTTGAAATCAGGTTTTAAAGCCGGTATTCCTCAAGCGATTCCATTACCTGAGCCATTTATACCATCTGTAACCATTACAGGCAGTTCGTTTCGCAATACCGGACAATTCATCACCGGCTACAGCGGACAGGATCGTGCTCCCATCTATTCTAAAGCATCTATTATGTTAAACGGGATTAAAGAGTTTCAAATCATTGGTAATACTATTATCAACGTTGATACAGGCAAAGAAGGGCTTCCTCCTGATCCACAAATAGTTTCTTATGGTGAAGGAATCTATCTGAATTATGCAGGAAAAGGTAACGTCAATAAAAATCTGATTTCAGGAAATAATATTACCCAATGTGAAACCGGATTGTATATTTACAATTCCAAAGCGCAGGTTTTAGGTAACAAAATATACAACAATCGCTTTGGTGTCCGTTTGTTTAACAACAGTCAGACTACTTTTACAGATTTTGATGGCTCTTTTGATCCTGGTGCTTTTTATGACTTTCAAATTATTCGTGACAACAGTTCATATCAACTTTACGCTTCCAACAATGCTTTTCCTACATTGTTCATCTATAATCAGGTTCTAAGAGAAAATAATCCTCTTAGCATTCCAAGAATTTATTACGATGTTCCGAACAGAGGAATAGATCCGGGAAATCAATATGAATTGTCTCCTATCAATATTTCTTGTAATTACTGGAGCAGCAATTTTGACCATAATAAATATCTATCCTTCGAAACAATTCATAACTGCTCCTGTATGGGATCCGCAAGGCACTCCCTGTACGTCCGGCGGAAAAGTACTCTATGAAACGGGTATAGAATATTTTGCAGATGAAAACTATACTGCTGCAAAAACCGCTTTTATAGAGTTAATCGAAACCTATCCCGATGACCCCTTTGCCATTGCCTCACTACACGAGCTCTTTGCTTTGGAGCAATTTTTAGATAACGATTATGCAACCTTGGGTAACTATTACGCTGCCTTTACGCCTGCCGACAGCACTTTGTTCGATGTGGCAGACTTTTTGGCAACGCGTTGTAACGTAGTTGGTAAAAACTGGCAACCGGCAATAGACTGGTATGAAAATCGCATTGAAAATCCACCAAGTTATCAGGACAGTGTTTTTGCAGTAATAGATTTGGGCGATATTCATTTAATGATGGAGGCGGATACGATTGGCGGTGCTAAATCAGGTACTCCTAGATGGCATTACCGTCTTACAGATATCAAACCCCACTCAAAACAGGAACATGAAATCAACAAGGCCACACTACCCCAAATAAAATCCCAAAAACCGCAAACCGCTTACTCCATACCGCAAACCAATAAAAAAGGCGCTTTGGGTCAAAACGTTCCGAACCTCGCCACCGGAATTACAACCATAGATTTTGAAATTTACGCCGAAGGCGCGGTTGAAATTGCTATTTACAATATTGCCGGCCAATTGGTAAAAAGTTTGCCTCAAGGAACTTTAGCAGAAGGAAGTTATCAAACAAAAATTACGGTTGCCGGTATGCCTGTGGGCATGTATCATTATGCGCTTTTTATTAATGGAGAAAGAACAGATGCTAAAAAAATGATTGTAAATTAATAAAACGAGTCCATCTAAAAAACTCATAGGGGCGTTGTGCGTAGCGCCCCTTTTTTTATTATCTTCGCCGCTACATCTACTTTCGACTTGTAAATCTTTTAATCTTCTCATTTTTACATTTATTTATGACTACAGAACAGAACATTCTTTCTCAACTCAACGACTCACAGCGCGATGCCGTAGCGCAAATTGCCGGTCCTGTAATGGTAATTGCCGGCGCCGGATCGGGCAAAACGCGCGCACTTACTTATCGCATTGCTTACATGCTTTCGCAAGGCATTAATCCCTATCGCATTTTGGCGCTCACTTTTACAAATAAAGCCGCTGCCGAAATGAAGGAACGTATTTTTCAATTGGTGGGCGATTCGAACGCCAAAGCCGTGATGATGGGCACATTTCACGGCGTTTTTCATCGTATTATTCAAGTAGAGCACGAAAAATTGGGTTTTATGCGCAATATCACCGTTTATGATACCGATGATGCAAAAAACTTGCTCAAAAGTATCGTAAAAGAGATGAATTTAGATCCGAAAACCTACGTGGCGAGTCATATATTGCACCGAATTTCATCAGCAAAATCAAGTTTGCTTTCGGCGAACGACTATGCGCAAAGTTCCGAGATTATAGAAGCTGATAGAATGAACGGAAAACCATATATTGCCGAGATTTTTAAACGGTATAATACTCGTTTAAAAAATTCTAACGCCATGGATTTCGATGATTTGCTGTATTTTATGAATGTATTGCTGCGCGATTTTCCGGAGGTTTTACACAAATATCAAAACAGATTTCAATATATTTTAGTAGATGAGTATCAGGATACTAATTTTGCACAATATTTGATTGTAAAAAAGTTAGCGGCAACACATCACAATATTTGTGTGGTGGGCGATGATGCGCAAAGCATTTATGCGTTTCGCGGCGCCAATATTCAAAACATCTTGAATTTTAAGAAAGATTATCCTGAATCTAAAATCATTAAATTAGAGCAAAATTATCGTTCCACACAACATATTGTAAATGCGGCAAATGCAGTGATTAAAAACAATCAAGATCAATGGCATAAAGAAGTTTGGACTGAAAATGAAACCGGAGATTTTATCGAAATCTTAAAAACAAACAGCGATAATGATGAAGCTCAGGAGGTTGCACACTCTATTTTTGAAACCAAACAAAATTACCAAAAGAACAATTCACATTTTGCCATTTTATACAGAACTAACGCTCAATCGCGTGCTTTAGAAGAAGCGTTGCTCAAAAAAAACATTCCGTACATTGTTTTTGGTGGCATTTCGTTTTACAAACGTAAAGAGATTAAGGACGTTTTGGCTTATTTTCGCTTGGCAATCAACCATCATGACGAGGAATCGTTGCGCAGGGTGATCAATTATCCGATGCGCGGCATTGGCGCCACCACTGTGGACAAAATCATAGTGTGCGCGCATGAACAAAATACACGCGTGTGGAATGTGATAGAGAACCCCGATCTTTATAATTTGGATGTAAATGCGCCCACGAAAGCGCGTTTGCAAGATTTTGCCGTGCGTATAAAAAGCTACTCCGCCATGATTGCCAAAACCGATGCGTACGAATTGGGCAAGCATATTGTAATGACCACCGGCATTATGCAAGAGCTTAATGCCGACAAATCGGACATTGACCGCTTGCAAAATGTGGAAGCGTTGTTAGATTCCATGAAAGAGTTTACCGAAAAAGAACCAGAATCGTTTTTTAATGAAGCTACCGGCGAAATTATTACCGATTATTTTCCATCGTTAGACCGATTTGTGGAAAGTATCTCTTTGTTAACAGACGAAGAAGAGAAAAAAAACGAGCATCAAGACAGGGTGAAGCTAATGACCATTCATTCGGCAAAAGGATTAGAGTTTGATTACGTGTATGTTACAGGATTAGAAGAGAATCTTTTCCCTTCCTCGATGAGTTTGGGCACGCGGGCGGAATTAGAGGAGGAACGCCGCTTGTTTTACGTGGCGATTACGCGGGCGCGAAAAAAACTTACGTTAACTTCAGCGCAAACGCGCTACCGCTTCGGTACGCTACAATTTTGCGAGGAGAGCCGTTTTTTACATGAAATACCTGAAAAATTTATTCATAAAACACAAAAAGCATCTATGGGTCGTAATATTTGTATCTCCGATGGGAATGAGGCAACGCCGTCAAACTTCATTCCTTTTACCGAAGCTGTACAGCAAAAACGGCAAGTAACCGAGCAAAAACGCACGCAAAGCGTGGGCAAAGAAGCGCGACCCGACCAAATTTATGTAGGACTTCGCGTGTATCACGATAAGTTCGGTTACGGAAAAGTAATTCAAACCGACGGTGAAGGTTTGGACAAAAAAGCAGTTGTAACCTTTGATTCTGTGGGTAATAAAACCTTACTTTTAAAGTTTGCCAAATTAGTAATTCCTTAGTTATGGAAAAACCAAAAACCTATCAAGACGCTTTTGAAGAATTGCAACTGTTGGTTTGCAAAATGGAGAATGCGGAAATCTCTGTAGATGAATTGGCGGGAATGATAAAAAGAGCCACGTTGTTAATTAATATTTGTAAGAAAAAATTGACGGATACGGAGGAGGAAGTGAAAGTGTTGTTGGAGAAGTTGTGAAGGGTTTTATATTATTTTGTCTGTTTTAGCGTTTTATATAGCAAAAATGAACAATTTTCAAAAATTATAATTAAAAATGAACCATATCCGCCTATTTTTAACCCTGTTTTGCATCCTGTTTTTGGTTACAGGTTGTACCAAAGTAAAACGTGAGTATTATGATACCGGAAGATTAAAATCGGAAACACATCATCGCTTTGGAAAAGAAACGGGAACCACCGTTTATTATCACCATTGGTATCCTACTAAAACTATGGAAGTTGAAATGAAAAGAGGGAAGAAAAACGGTAAGCTCACCAAGCGCTATTTTAATGGTAATGTTGAATTGATTGCATACTATAAAAATGATCTGTTGGATGGCGTAGAAACCTATTATCACAAAAATGGAAATCGCTCTATGGAAACGCATTATACGAAGGGCGTAAAAAATGGGCCCGTAACCACTTGGTATTATAATGGGGGGCTTAAAGAAACCGGAGCTTTTGTAAACAATTTATTTGACGGAAAATGGGAAAATTTTGATGAAAGAGGATTGCTTACCGGAGAAGGATTGTTTGAGAAAGGAACAGGCAAACGAATTACTTACGATTACATGGGACGTTTGCACAGCGAAACAAATTTTGTAAACAATGAAAAAGAAGGATTGGAAATCTATTTTACCCCTTCCGGTGAAATAGAAGGAACCTATTTATTTAAAGAGGATAGAATTATTAAAATTAACGGTGTACCCGTTGAAAATTTGTAATGTCTCGTTTTTTTGTATTTTTTCTTATTTTTTGTAACGTTTTTGCACTTTCCGCACAACAACAAGGCAAAAAAATTGCTTTTCGTGCCGAAAGATTGTACCACGATGCAGATTTTCTTCCGGGTGTAGATAGATTAATTGGAAATGTAGTATTTACACACGAAAATACTATAGGCTATTCCGATAGCGCTTATTATTATACAGAGGAAAATAGAATGGTAGCTTTTGGTAGACCCGTTGAAATTTTTGTGAATGACTCAGTTACATTATACGGAAATAGAGCGGTTTATGATGGAAATACAAAAATTTCCGATATTTCCGAAAATGTTATTTTACAAGATAACGCCTCCACACTTTATACCGACGTGTTGACTTACAATACGCATACCGGTATAGGATATTATGATACCGGCGGGAAAATGATCTCCCACGAAGATACATTAACCAGTAAAGAAGGAACTTACAATACAAACACGAATATGGCGCAGTTTAGGCATGATGTTGTTTTGAGAAACCCTACTTATGTGATGACGTGCGACTCTTTTAACTATGATACGAATGCGGAAATTGTCTATTTTTTATGTTTAACGCATTTGGTATCAGAAGAAAACAACATTTGGACTCATTCCGGTTGGTACGATACGAAAAATAATTTTTCACACTTATACGATAGTGTGAAACTTATTAATAATGACCAAGAATTGACTGCCGATTCGGTTTATTATGATAAAAATTTGGAGTTCGGAATTGTAAAAAACAACATTACGCTCATTGATACCACGCGGAGCTTTATTGTGAAAGGACATTATGGCGAGTATTGGGAAAGCGGCGGCTGGACGTGGGTTACCGACAGCGCTTTGTTAATTATGATTGATAAGGAAAAATGCGATTCACTCTATTTGCATGCCGACACCTTGAAAATGTACTTCGATACTGTGCAAAACCCGCAATTGATGCTTGCCTATTATCATGTGAAATTTTTTAACAAAGAACTGCAAGGCGCTTGTGATTCAATGAGTTATAATGTAATAGATTCCGTGGGAATGATGTATTATAATCCGGTGGTATGGCATGGAAAAAATCAACTCACCGGAGATACAATTAGGTTTACAATCATAGATTCTATTACGCATCATGTAGAACTGCTGCAAAATGCTTTTATCGTTTCCGATGTATTTGATGAGCTTGAATTTGACCAAGTAAAAGGAAAATATATTATCGGATTTATTCGAGACCAAGAGTTGGTACAGGTGAATGTGATAAGTAATGTAGAACTTATTTACTATGTGATGGATGAAGACACTTTGCTTATAGGTGTCAACAGAATGGAATCTAACGAAATGAAGATGTTTTTACAAAACAATGAAATAGAAGAACTTAGATTTTACGATAATCCTGATGGGAAATTTTGGGCAGACGAAGAGCTTCCAATGACGGAAAGAAAATTAAGAGATTTTCGTTGGTTAGACGTGTATCGCCCTAAGGAAATAGCGGATATTTTTGTCAACCCTATTCCCAGGGAAAAAGTAAAACCACCGGTAGCGGAAGATTAGTTAAAATAAAAAATGTATTTTCGCCGCCGTATTTGGTCTCTTGGCCGAGCGGCTAGGCACCGGTCTGCAAAACCGTCTACTCCAGTTCGAATCTGGAAGAGACCTCAAAAAAAAAGCGCTGATTGGCGCTTTTTTTGTATCAACCATGTTCATGGTAGCTATTATTTGGTAACTTTTACACAAAACATTCTAAATTGGTCGCGAATTAACAGTTTCCCGTCAGCCAACGCAATAGGAGCATAGTTTTGTGTGCTGCCTAAATACGTCTTCTTTATTCCTTAATTAATCTCCACTGCTGACCATTTACATCATCAAATCCAGTTAATCCCTGATAAATATCATAATATATGAACTTTGCATCTGTTAGCATTTCGCCCCCTTCATCCCAACTTCCTGCTTTCGTGAAGTGAATAGTAATCATGCTATTATGATAACTAAATTCATTGTCGCTGAATCTTTTGTTTTGAACCGCTTCATCCAAACTGAATTCAAAGCCAAAACTATATGGAGCTCCCCATGATCCGGAAGAACCAAACCTTCCAAATAAAGAAGAAGGGAGCAAGCGATAATTATCACTTTCTGCTTCGTTCATTTCTATTGGGAATCGTGCTAAAGAAAGATAAAAACCATATTGAGTTGTTAAATGCAGTAGCTGCCATTTACGACTTCTTCCCATTTCAGCCGAAACTTTTCAAATATCGCTATTTTCCGAACAAGTTCCGATGAACTTTCTGGAGCCGGCGAGAGCCCGAAGTCAAATAATGGCATCAGCCATTTTTTGGCTGTGCGTTGGGCAAGGTGGTGTTTCAGAGTTGGTTCGTGTGTCGGTAATACGACCTTGCCCATAGGGAGAGCGACTGCCACGACTCCTTCAATACGTTTTTCCCTCTACTCCCATTCACATCGAGTATAGAGCCCATCAGTAGTTTCTGCATGTTTATTACATTCTTCTTTTGTTGTAATACTATACGGCTTGCCTTTGAGGTTACCGGTGTCATTATAACAAACACAAGATTTTTTGCAAGATGTTGCTATTATAGAAAATATTGCAAAAACAGCTAAAGGAATTAAAAACTTTTTCATATTCATAATTATTTAATTTTTATAGGGTTATTTTTCAAGACCATATCTCAATTCTTTTCAAGGTCATATTCATAACGTCCAACATCATTTTTTGTCGCTGAAATTTTCAGTTTCTTTCCATCAAATGTGTAGTCATATTCCCCATTAAGTATTAAATTCCAATCGAAGTCAGTTGTCCAAAAGTTTTCATCTTGAAATTTGATTTTACCATTTTCAATTGAATATTTTCCAGAACCTCCAGCGGGAACTCTATTAAAATTTCCACTACATTTGTACTTCCCATTATTCAACGTTACTTTCGTTTCTCCTATGCTTTTTTCTGAACCATAGGTCACAGTAAAAACTCCTTTATACGTACCATCTTTAATTTCTAATTTGTCTTTTCCACAACTAAAAAGAAATAAAAAAGAAACTAAAATTAACACTACAGTTTTCAAATTATTCATATTTTTCTTTGTTTAAATTAATAACTATAATAACGTTTTTCGCCTTCCGCTATTGCATTTAACGTGGTGGCGGCTTCACGCAGGCGGGGGTTCCACAAAGGTTCGGGCGGGCTATACACTTCCAAATTTGCATAAATGTTTCTGCGGGCATACACCCCCGCTTGCGTGAAACCGCTCGTTAGCAGCAGTGCATTTATTCGTTTGACACTTCTTCGTTCAATATTAAAGTTTTTTGTATTAATAACTTTCTGTTTTTTGATATATCTGTACCGTTTTTAATAATTTCTGCAAGTTCTTCCTTTGATAAATCTTGATAACTTTCTGAACGTCTAACATATTTCAAAAGATAGTCCGCAAGTACACTTGTCTATAAAGTTTGAAAAGATTCTAAACGAGAAGAATGTCCCAAATGAGTTCTTTCTATCGTTTTTATTTGCACGAAAATTTCTTGAATTATCTCATCAGAAACAGGATAAGTTCTACGCCAAGTGTTTTTGACAGTTTCAAGGGTGTCATAACTCCTACCGTAATGGTCTATCATATATTGAATGAGCAGAGGTTGAATGATTTCTGTAAAGGCTGACTTTGCTTTCATTGTTGAAAATAACTTTAGTTTAGTTTTTTTACATACGTGCCGTAAATAATTCCTGACAGTTTGTCTTTTTGTATTTTTGACAAAAATTCAAGGTCGTATTTCCGTAAGTTCATAATATAAATTAGTTCATCAGGAAATGTTTCATTGCACGGTTTTGTCATACGCCACTCAAAACCTTCATCTGTACTACTTGTTGTTTTAAGAAATGTAATGGTCATCTCTTCAACGATAATAGTCGCTATATTTGAAAATCTACAATAATCTAAAAAATTGTACCAATCAACTTGCAAATTCTTACTCCAATTAAAAATTCTCAGTTGATTAATAAAGGTCGGGTGTCCCTGTATTTTAATCATAATGAATGTTTTTTAAATTATTCCAATCGATATCGTCTTCCGTTTGCACTTGCACTGTCGCCCCCGCATTGCTGCTAACGTGGTGGCAGCTTGCCGAGGTTGCGGCTTCCACAGCACGAACAACGCGAGCTAACGGCTGCAAAATTAGCAAATATTTATCACGCGAGGTAATGCCGCAATTATGGCAATATGCTCGTTACAGGCAGTGCTTGCCATTCACTTCTTCTTTCTTTTCAACCGTAATTTTCAATATTGTGTTATTCATTTTTTCAATATCGATTCAACTTTCCTACAAGGTGGGGGGGGGGAGAGCCAAATATAGCGCAGCCATATTTGGTTGAGGTTTTGGTTGTGAAGTGAGCGCAGCGAACTTGACAACCAAAACTTGGCAAATCGAAGTTATACTTTTCATTTTCAAACTACTACTGCTTTACAATCTTTCGGGTAATTCCCTCAACTTTCACAATATAAATTCCACTCGGCAATGGAGAAACATCTATCTGATTTTCTTTTGAGTTTATCAATAAGGTACCATGAATGGAATAAATATTAATTTCCTTGGTTTTGTTAGTATTGTTAGTTTCAATGTGCAAAATAGTAGAAACGGGATTGGGATACACTCTAACAGAGCAATTGATAAAATTGCTTTCATTTATTCCAACCTCGCCGGATTTAATGTAAGTAGCTGTAAATCTATGACCATTTACAGAAGTTCCACTTTGCATGTTATTATAAAATACAGATAGTAAGCCATCACTGTTAATCCATGAATAACCATTCCAAGTTTGACAATAACCAGAAATGGCATTATTACTCTCGTCATAAACATAAACTGATTTATCTGAATTTTGCCATCCATTATCTGGCCAATTTATTTGTTCTAATATTGATGTCAAGTTGTTTTGATCATCGTAAGTAAATATATCTTTAAAAGTATTTATCCATTCATTAGAATAAGAACTCCAAAAGTGCCATAATTTGGTTGTATTATTATTTTGTGAATCGTATGTATAAGTATTTAACCTATCATTTTTCCATTGGGCATTCTCCCAATTTTGAAATAAAAGACTCATGAGGTTTTGCACATCATAAGTATAAAGATACTTCCGATAATTTATCCATTGATTAGATTGCCAAAGCAAAACTAATTCTTCTGTTAAATTCTTATAAGTATCGTAGGAATTTATATATTTTGCCTCATCTCTCCATTGTGTCAAATCCCATCCCTGAACTAATACTTCTGTAGCATTATTTTGAGAATCATAAGTATATGTTTCTTTCCAATAGTTAACCCACTGTCCCGATTCCCAAATTCTGATTATCCCGAATGTTATATTCTTTTGTGAATCATAAGTAAAAGTAATCATCCAGTCATTCTCCCACTGAGACGAAATCCAATTTTTAAAAATGAACTCAATCAAATTACTTTGTGAATCATAACTATAAGTCATGATTTGCGAGTTTACCCATTGATTATTATTCCATTTCTGAATCAAATCAACTGTGCAGTTACCGTTTTCATAAGAAAAAATACGACGTTCATTAAGATTATCCAAATTAATTCCATAAATGGTATCTGGTTCCCACCAATTATCGCTTTTTTGCTTTTTATCCGAAACTTGTATTTTCAGTAATGAAGTTTGTTTTTGAGGGGAAAATAATTTCTCATGTTTTACCTTTTCGGTATGTTTTTCAAAAACAATTCCCCTTCTCGGTTGTGCCATACCAGAGACAACTAATACGAGGCAGAACAAAACTAATGTAACTTTATTTTTCATATTTTTTTTGATTTTTTGTTTGACATTTTCCGGCATTGCCTGTAACGTGGTGGCGGCTTCACGCAGGCGGGGGTTCCACAAAGGTTCGAGCGGGCGACAAACTTCCAAATACCCACAAAACTGTCTGCGGGCGTACACCCCCGCTTGCGTGAAACCGCTCGTTACCTGCTGGCGTTTTGTCATTATTCATTATTCAATATCGAGGTTTATCTTTTATTTCGTTATAATATTCCTCAACACCGCACTCTTTCATTTTTGTATTTGCCAATTTCCAACGCTTTTGTAAATTTTTATCAAATCCTGTATTATTACACGGAAATTCCGAGCATTGGAAACAAAAATCAACTTGCTTATTCTCACTACATTCTCTAACGTTGCAATTTTTGAACAAAACGCACTTCTCTTTCCTGCACCCTTTACATTTTCCTGAAGAAAAGTAATTCAGTATTTCTTTAAACTCTGGATATTTTAAAAAAGAAGGTTCATTCAGCAAGTTTACAAATCTCTCCGCATATACATCAAAGTTTCCCAAATTATTGTTCAAATTTTTACTTAACCGACAAATTTCTCCTTCTGAAAAAGCAAAGCATTTTCCACAATGCAGTCCACATGGAGATAGTCTTGTTTTTATAAATTCATAATCCATACTTTCTGTGGATGAGATGTCTTTGTTTCTGTTTTCCATTCTTTCAAACGTTTTTAAATATTCAGTTTCGTTTTTGCTAATATTCATTCTTCTCTTCCCTGTCCGATGCGCTGTCCGCCGCTTGCAGGTAACGTGGTGGCGGCTTCACGCAGGCGGGGGTTCCACAAAGGTTCGGGCGGGCGATAAATTTCCAAATCCGCACAAAACTGTCTGCGGGCATACACCCCCGCTTGCGTGAAACCGCTCGTTACCTGCTGGCGTTTTTATTGTTAGTATTTCTGCTCTCATAAAAATCGTTTGAGTAAGAATAATGAATATTGCCTCCTGAAAGCCCTTCATTTATTTCATAAATCTTCTCTTTTTCCTCAAATATTATCAGTTTATCATATTCCTTTTTCAACCATTGATACTTTGCGTGAATTTCAGAATTTTCAAAACTATCGTCTAATCCATTAATGATAGTTTTTCGGATTTTCTTCAACTCTTTTTTTAGTCTTGTTTTGTTTAGAAATGAAGAATTTTGAAGCACTTGAAAATAAATCATTTGGTGGAAACCAACACAACCATCTTCAAATCGATATAAATATTGGTGGTATGGATAACTATTTTTCTTCGTTTCAATAGGATAATTCAATTGCTGAATTAGTTTGTCAGAAATTATAATTCTTGGATATTTTGCCGAAGTTGTTTCTAAATTGTGTGCGTCAATTAAAGCCTGCCCCATTATTATCCCATTGTCCATATGAATCAGTTTCCCTATTGTAAGACCGCCTCGAAGCAATATTCCTTTCGTCATCAATACTGCTCCTATGTAGGACAGATTCGCAATTAGAGTTGACGTGAGTTCATTAATATTAGACTTGTCATACTTTACAGAAACAACGATTGAATCTGAAAAACAAGTACAAACTGTCAATCCGCAAATATCAAAATTCTCAACACCTCTTTTTTGAGCACATTCTTCGATTTCTATTAGTTGCAAACTCCAATTGTTAGAACTTTCCCTTCTCTTTAAAAACTCCAACGCTTGATATAAAAATTGCAATTTTGTTAGACTTCGTTCAGATTTCCGAATAATATCCTTAAATCCAAGAATGTCAACAAAAGCAACAATTCTATCGTCATAACTGACCTCAGAAATATTTGTTATCATATCTTGTACGTTTATATTTTATTTTCTTTTACTTTTCAAGTTTCACTTCGATTTCCCGTTACGCTGTCCGCCGCTTGCAGTTAACGTGGTGGCGGCTTCACGCAGGCGGGGGTTACACAAAGGTTCGGGCGGGCGATAAACTTCCAAATCCCCACAAAACTGTCGGCGGGCATACACCCCCGCTTGCGTGAAACCGCTCGTTAACTGCTGCCGCTTTTGTTATCACTTAAATCTATTTTTCAAGTAATCACTTAATTTTCTGCCTTCAAGTTTATCAGTCGCGGGATTTGTACGTACAAAAAATTCTGTCTGTTCGTAAAAACAAGGCTCATTTGATGGTTTGCAATCTACTTTTAAAACTTGACGCCCCGCAATATTGTGCAAATCGAAGTCAATTAACGAGTAAAATTCTGCTCCTATTTTTGATTGAATTGCGTTTTTAAAATTCAGTTTATATTTGTCAGGTGAAGTGAAAAAATCGTCTTCTACTCCTTTGACCTCTCCATTGTCAGAAACTCCAATTAGCAAAGTTCCACCCTCTGTATTTAAAAAGCCAACAATGGTTTTCAAAGACGCTTTTTCAATCTCTTTGTCTTTTTGATTTTGTCCCGACTTAATGTTTTTAGAAAAAGTTTCTTTAAATTCAATATGTTTATTTTCTCCTTTTCTTATCAAACTCCATATTTGGTCTTCATTTGATAGTTGTTTTAATGGGCTTTGAATACTTTCAAATTTTTCAAGAATCACATCTGCATTTTTTGGATTTAAACTCAATTCTTTTTTTAGTTGCTCTACTGTTTCTTGAAGTTCGGATAATTTTTGATTTGTCAGAATGAGCAAATTTTGTTCCGCCAATTTTGGAATTGAGACAATACAATCTGCGATGTCAGATTTATTTATGTTGGGAATGAAACTACCGCTTGTCAATGATTTTAAAATTCTGACTCCTAAATCAGAACGAAAGAATAGAGCCAAAAATTCCGCATTTACTATTTCAGAGTTGAGAACTATTTGAAAAAGGTTTTGATGTTTGATTTTTACCGAACCAATATCCGAAACTACAAGAGAAGTCCCAATCTTTGGAATATAAATGCTATTTGGTTTATCTTTAAAAGTATCACGAGTTAAATTAATTTCGACAGCAACATCCTTAAGTTGATATTTGCTGTATTCTTTGTATTGGGTTTGTAGGTTATTGATTTCGTTTTCAAACCTAAACTTGCTAAATGAAACAAAATTTTCTCGTTCCACAAGTTTACCCGACTCTAAACTATTTGTTGATGTTCTTGAATTTAGATTATTGAAAATTGTTTCGTTGTCGTCTGTGATTTCAGCGATAAAAAGTTTATCTTGTTTCTGTTTTTCAAATTGTATGATGAAAGGTAGAAAGGCAGTTTCAGGATAAAGTAATTTTTCTGGCAGTTCAAAAACTGAATTGTAAAAAAAGTTTTCGGCTGACAAATCATTAAGAAATCTTTTGTCTTGATGCGAAAACAAAATGCTTGGCTCAATTAGAAAGAATGCTTTCCCATTCTCTTTAAGAAGTCGCAAAGAAGTCAAGATATATCCCCAATTTTTGTTCACTTTGAGTTTAGAAATTGTGTCAATCGTTACCGATTGCATACCAAAGGGTAAATCTCCAATTATTAGGTCAAATCGTTTTTTCTCAACAGTAGTAAAGTCACTTTCATTTTTCAACTCTGTTAAATCTTTCGACGAAATATCAAGAATTTTTGGTGTTGTGAAATTTAACAACAAAGTGTCTTGTTTTTGTTCTGTGCCCAAAAACCGATTTAGAAAGTCGGTTACAATTTGTTTACTCTTATTCATTTGTGTCTATTTTTTAATTTTTTTATTCGTTTCAAGTTTGCACTGTCGCCCTGCGGTTGCAGTTAACGTGGTGGCGGCTTGGCGCAGTGGCGGGCTACCTACACTTGCCGCGAGCCACTTAACTTGCTGTTCTGTAACACTGTCCAACGAGGTACACCCGCCATTGTGCCAAACCGCTCGTTATGTGACGCCTCCGTATGATTATATTCATTTTCCTTGTGGGCAATAAGCACAACCAACGATGGACGTGGTATGCTATGGATACTCAGCAAATAGGAGCAGAGTTTGTATCACCTGCTCCTATAAATAAGCTGATTATTATTTCATCTCACTTTTTTTAGTTTTCTTTTCCCGATTCTTTTCCAACTTATACCCCAATTCTATACCAAAATTCCAATAAGAGCCGCGACTTAATAGTGTATTATGAAATATTTTTACATCATGATAATTTGCATACGCATAACTTTCCCAAATTGAAAATAAGCCAGAATAGTATGCTGCATACAGACTAATTCCCATATTAAATTTGGTAAAATACTGTAGAGATACTTTATTTGAAAGCAAGATGTTAAACTGTTGTTTTAAGGCATTTTCTGTAGATACACTGACATAAATATCACCCATGCTCCCGCCTCCCATTCCAACTGTAGAATTACCAAAATAAAAATCAAAGTTTAATCCCGAATAAACATTAGCATAGAGCCTGTTAGCAAGTTTAACTTTATAGCCGATATGTATTGGTAAGCTAAAAGCATGATATGCAATGCCATTTAAAGAAAAGTAACCCTTTGTAAAAGAACCTGTTGCACCTATCGTATCCCAACGAAAAGCAACATTGTGAGGATAGGGATAATACATAATCCCTGTTTCTATCTCTATATTATTTTTAAAGATAGCAGAAAATGTAAAATTTATGGAAGGGCACGACAATGCATTAATTCTATCTTTAATATAATCGTTTTGCTCCGTTTTAGAATACACTCCTTTCATCAAACCCGAACTGATTCCGAAATAAAAATCTTGGGAATAAATGGTTCCGGTAATAAAAAGCAAGGCTGTAAAATTTAAAAGTATTTTTTTCATAATCAGAAATTCTAATTGCAATCTTCATCATGTACAGATGTACCTTGACCTTCAAATTTTACTACTCCACCGTCTTTTACAAAGTGCCAAGAATGTAATGATTTTTTTGAGACATAGTATGGATTATAAGTACCAAGACCACGATCAAGCATTACTCTATATGCGTTCGTTTTAGATTTGAGCCAAACGGCAGTGGAATTATGCTCTGTACCACATAAGCCATTACCACCATCTTTTTTATAGATAAGTCCATAATATCCTGCCTCTATTACGTCTACTTTTTTAGTCTTATAATTTCCGGCAGAATTTTTTTCATAATGAATAGTTTTTGCATAAATCCTATGACAAGGGTACACGTTATATGCTCTAATAGAAAGTAGTAGCCTATTATTATTATTGTTATAATAATGATATTTTTCTCGATAATCGTTTCGTTTACAACAGTTTTTTACACTTGTAACTTTAATATCATCTCTTACAGCTATCCCAAAACTACCATCATGGTAATACACAGTAAGTCTTACCGAATATGTCTTTGCAGCAATATATGTATGGGTTGTTTTATTACTATATAATTCTGTTTTTTCTGCGCCATCTCCAAATTGCCATACATATCGTGATACTTGAGATTGAGGAGGGTGAGTGCAAGTAAAAGATACGGTACCTTCATTGGCAGTGTATGTAAAAGTAGGAGAATTTGATGGTGGATCATTTGGTTTCGGTACAGGTATACATGTTGTAACTGTTTGAGCCCTGTGATTATTACCATTATTAGATGGCACAGTAACAGTTAAACATGCACTACCACCACCATTACCCGGCAAAAAAGTATGTGTTGGATTTTTTTCAGTAGAGGTTACTCCATCTCCAAAGTCCCAAAAAAACTCCATATTCTTGTATGCTTCGCTAGAAGAATAGTTTATAAATTGAATTGTATTTTGACCTATAGGATCCGGAACAAATGTAAAATCTACATGTAGAGAAGGCTCACCATCGGTTGTTAAAAAAAATGCATTAGGGTTTCCCGAACAGAATTCTAAAGCTTTTATTTCATCAAAATTATTTTGCCTCTGCGTTTCATGGAGTTCTTTTAATGTTGTCCAAGAATTATTCATAATACCAATTCCGTAAGTATCATAATATATGCATATTAAATCATCTATAATCACTTCGCATTCAGGACTTAGTAACGCTCTTTTATATGAAGATAATATATAATGATTATCTGGATTATTCGTCTCAGATATCCCATCTCTTTGTTGAAGTATTAAGTATTGCTCTTCAATGTCAGCCCTAAGAGAGTTAAATCTCAAATGAGATTCAAAAAGATAAAGCATTATATCTTCAGGCATCTGTTCCGATTCGGCATATATTGAATATCTTTGATCTATTATCGCTAATTCATCATATCTATCGGTGTACTCTATTAATAAATCATATGTTTTATTGAAGTCCTCAACGCTATTAAAGCTAAGCATTCCATTTACAATCCTTATAGGTACTCTACTTATCTCTCGAAGAAACTCTTGCGCTATGGGCTCTTGTTTGAAGGATGCAATAAGATTTTTGCTATAAAAAGGTGCTAGTTTGTTTGAATCTTCCAATGAGTTGTTAGATTCATCTGGCTTTTTGCAAGATATAATTACTACGGTTAGGATAAGAAAAATACTAATCAAAACTAGTAGAATTTGTTTTGTAAAAATTTTGTTCATATTTGGTGTTTTTTGATTGATTTTTTAATTTAATTATCAAACACTCGAATTTAATAATTTGAGTATAAGCATTTCTCTGTGTGGAATTTGAGTTTTTCGGTATGCTTGAAACACAAGTAGCAACCAACTACCATTATCGAAACACATGGTTTTTTAATTTCCAAAAATCATGATATGCATGAAAGCAAGTGCGCAAATAAACAAAAAGGTAAACGAAAAAGAAATGAAACTTTGTTATAAAAATTGATTGCACTTCGTACAATAATTGCGTATTTGTAAAAATATTACGCAAATGTGAAATGATTTTATTGTACGTGTAGGTTTTCATGTCGTTATTTTCCGCGAAAATATACAATATTTTTTATAAAGTTATTATTTCGTATTACCACTCAGTTAGTTTACGTCTGCACTATGTAGGTGGCACATAACGTGGTGGCGGCTTCACGCAGGCGGGGGTTCCACAAAGGTTCGGGCGGGCGACAAACTTCCAAATTCCCACAAAACTGTCTGCGGGCATACACCCCCGCTTGCGTGA